>CBFCYW010000103.1:0-12318 GCA_965602395.1 uncultured Chromatiales bacterium | reverse complement strand
CGGTTGCGGTTGCGGTTGCGGTTGCGGTTGCGGTTGCGGTTGCGGTTGCGGTTGCACGAAGGCTGGCGGAACGACTCAGCCGGCGGCGCGGGCTTCGAGCATCGCCACCGCCGGCAGCTGCTTGCCTTCGAGGAATTCGAGGAAAGCGCCGCCACCAGTAGAAATGTAGCCGATGCGCTCGGACAGGCCGTACTTGTCGATGGCGGCGAGGGTGTCGCCGCCGCCGGCGATGGAGAAGGCATCGGATTCGGCGATGGCGCGGCCCATAGCCTCGGTGCCGGCGCCGAACTGATCGAATTCAAACACGCCCACCGGGCCATTCCAGACGATCGTGCCGGCGGTTTTGAGCATCTCCGCGTAGGCTGCGGCGGTGTCCGGGCCGACGTCGAAGATCATGTCGTCATCGACCACATCGGCGACGGGTTTGGTTTCCGCCGGCGTGCTTTCGCTGAATGCCTTGCCGCAGACCACATCCGTCGGCACCGGGATATCGCCGCCCTTTTCCTGCGCCGCGGCGCGCAGCCGGCGGGCCTCGTCGAGCAGCTCGCTTTCGCACAGCGACTTGCCGATTTCGTGGCCCTCGGCGGCGATAAAGGTATTGGCGATGCCGCCGCCGACGATCAGCTGATCGACCACCTTCGACAGCGATTCCAGCACGGTCAGCTTGGTCGATACCTTGGAGCCGCCGACGATGGCGACCATCGGCCGCGCCGGCTCGTGCAGCGCCTTGCCCAGCGCATCCAGCTCGGCGGCGAGCAGCGGGCCGGCGCAGGCGAGCGGGGCGAATTTGCCCGCGCCGTGGGTGGATGCCTGGGCGCGATGCGCAGTGCCGAAGGCGTCCATCACGTAGATGTCGCACAGTGCGGCGTATTGCTTCGACAGCGCCTCGTCGTCCTTCTTTTCACCCTTGTTGAAGCGCACGTTCTCCAGCAGCACGACTTCGCCATCGGCCACTTGCGGCGCGCTGTCGAGGTAGTCAGTCACCAGCCGCACCGGCTGGCCGAGCAGGCCGGCGAGGTGCTCGGCGACCGGCGCCAGCGAGAATTCCTCGGCGTACTCGCCCTCGGTCGGGCGGCCGAGATGGCTCATCAGCAGCACCTTCGCGCCGGCTTCGGCGGCGTGGCGAATGCTCGGCAGGCTGGCGACGATGCGCGCATCGGAACTGACCCGGCCATCTTTCACCGGCACGTTGAGGTCTTCGCGGATCAAAACGCGTTTGCCGGCGAGGTCGAGGTCGGTCATTTTGAGGATGGACATATTCCTTGCTCCCGATTGATTTGATTCAAGCTTCCCTGCCCGGCGAAAAGTCCGCCACCGCCCGCCGGGCAGATAATTCTCAAACGACGTCGCACCAGGCCGCGGCCGTATCCAGCAGGCGGTTGGCGAAACCCCATTCGTTGTCGTACCAGGCGCAGACCTTGGCCTGGCGGCCGACGACGCTGGTCAGCGTGGCATCGTAGATGCCCGAGGCCGGGTGGTGGTTGAAATCCACCGATACCAGCGGCGCATCGCTGACCGCCAGCACGCCGCAGAAATCCTCTGCCGCGGCGCGGCGCAGCACGCCATCGACCTCGGCGACATCGGTGTCGCGCGCCAGCTGCAGGCTCAGGTCGATCATCGACACATTCGGCGTCGGCACGCGCAGCGTGTGCCCGGCGAAGCGCCCGGCAAACTCCGGCAGCGCCAAGGCCAGCGCGCGCGCCGCACCGGTCGGCGTCGGCACCACCGAGACCGCCCCGGCGCGCGCGCGGCGCAGATCCGGGTGATGGCTGTCGGTCAGCCACTGGTCGTTGGTGTAGGCGTGCACGCTGGTGATCAGCCCGGACTCGATGCCAATCGCCCGCTCCAGCGCCACCACCAGCGGGGCGATGCAGTTGGCACTGCACGAGGCGTTGGACACCACCCGCATGTCGCCGCGCAGCGCGCCGTGATTGACGCCGTAGATCACCGTGGCGTCGACCGCCCCGCCATTCTGGTCGTGAGCCTGGTCGTGAGCCTGGGCCGAGATCAGCACCCGCGGCGCGCCGGCGCGCAGATGCGACTCGCAGGCCGCGCGGCTGGCCAGCTGGCCGGTGCATTCGAGCACCAGATCCACGCCCAGCTCACGCCACGGCAGGCAGGCCGGGTCCGGCTCGCGCAGAAAGCGCAGCCGCTGCGCGCCGATCTGCAGCTCGTGCTCGCCGGCCGCCACCGCCACGGCGAAGCGCCCGTGCACCGAGTCGTACTGCAGCAGGTGGGCGCAGACCGCGGGGTCGCCGAGGTCGTTGATCGCCACCAGCTCGAAGTCGCCGGCGCGGCCGGATTCGAACAGCGCGCGCACCACGGCGCGGCCGATGCGACCGAAGCCGTTGATCGCGAGGCGGACTGGCACGCGGATTACAGCCGCACGCTCAGAGCAAGCCTTCGACGGCGGCGACGACCTGCTCGATGTCGAGCCCGAAGTGGGCGAAAAGATCCGCCGCCGGCGCCGATTCGCCGAAGCTGTCGATGCCGACCACCGCGCCGTCGAGGCCGACGTATTTGCGCCAGTAGTCGCTGACCCCGGCTTCCACCGCCACCCGCGGCACGCCGCGCGGCAGCACGGACTGGCGATAATCGGCGTCTTGCGCATCGAAGCGATCGCAGCACGGCATCGACACCACGCGCACTTTTTTACCTTTTCCGGCAAGGGCTTGCTGTGCGCCCATCGCCAGTTCGACCTCCGAGCCGGTGGCGATGATTATTGCATCCGGGGCCGCTTCCGGGGCCGCGTCGCCGTCGGCGAGCACGTAGCCGCCGCGCTCGATGGCGGCGATCTGCTGTGCCGTGCGCGGCAGCTGCGGCAGCCCCTGGCGGGAGAGCAGCAGGCTGACCGGGCCGTCGCTGTTTTCGCAGGCGAATTTCCACGCCACGGCGGTCTCCAGCGCATCGCAGGGGCGCCACACGGACATGCGCGGCATCAGCCGCAGGGTCGCGGCCTGCTCGATCGGCTGGTGGGTGGGGCCATCCTCGCCGAGGCCGATCGAATCGTGGGTGAAGACGAAGATGCCCGGCAGGCGCATCAGCGCCGCCATGCGCAGGGCGTTGCGGGCATAGTCGGAAAACATCAAAAAGGTCGCGCCGTAGGGTTTGAAACCACCGTGCAGGGCGATGCCGTTGATGATCGCCGCCATGCCGAACTCGCGCACGCCGTAGTAGATGTAGTTGCCGTCGGCGGCCGATTCGATGCCCCGCGAGCCGGACCACAGCGTCAGGTTGGAGCCGGCCAGATCCGCCGAGCCGCCGAGCAGCTCCGGCAGCAGCGGGCCGAAGCCGTTGAGGGCATTCTGCGAGGCCTTGCGAGTGGCGACCTTTTCCGCTTTCGCATCGACCGCGGCGATGTACTCGGCGGCTCGCTCGGCCCAGTCCGCCGGCAGCTCTCCGGCGATGCGGCGCTCGAACTCGGCGGCCAGTTCCGGGTGCGCGGCACGATAGGCGGCGAAGCGCGCGCGCCAGTCGGCTTCGGCGGCGGCACCGCGCTGGCGCGCGTCCCAGCGGCTGCGGATGTCATCGGGCACCTCGAAGGGCGGGTGCGGCCAGTCGAGGGTCTTGCGCACCAGCGCGATCTCGTCCTCGCCCAGCGGCGCGCCGTGGCAGGATTCCCGGCCCTGCTTGTTCGGCGAGCCGAAGCCGATGGTGGTCTTGCAGCAGATCAGCGTTGGCTTGCCGCTCTCGGCGCGCGCGGTTTCGATCGCCGCCACAATCGCCTCGCTGTCGTGGCCGTCGATAGCGCGCAGCACCTGCCAGCCGTAGGCTTCGAAACGCGCCGGGGTGTCGTCGCTAAACCAGCCGGCGACCTCGCCGTCGATGGAGATGCCGTTGTCGTCGTAAAAGGCGATCAGCTTGCCCAGGCCGAGGGTGCCGGCCAGCGAGCAGACCTCGTGGGAGATGCCCTCCATCAGGCAGCCATCGCCGAGAAAGACGTAGCTGTGGTGGTCGACGATGCGGTGCTCGCCGCGGTTGAACTGCGCGGCCAGGGTTCGCTCGGCGATGGCCATGCCCACCGCGTTGCCGAGCCCCTGCCCCAACGGCCCGGTGGTGGTCTCGACACCCGGCGCGTAGCCGTATTCGGGGTGCCCCGGGGTCTTGCTGTGCAGCTGGCGGAAGTTCTGCAACTCGGCCATCGGCAGCGCGTAGCCGGTGAGGTGCAGCAGCGAGTAGATCAGCATCGAGCCGTGCCCGTTGGAGAGCACGAAGCGGTCGCGATTCGGCCACTGGGGGTTGGCCGGGTTGTGCACGAGATAATCGTTCCACAGCACCTCGGCGATATCCGCCATGCCCATGGGCGCGCCGGGATGGCCGGAATTGGCTCGCTGCACGGCGTCCATGCTCAGGGCTCGAATGGCGTTGGCGAGGTCTCTACGGGTCGGCATCGGCTGGTACTCTTGCAGGGTTAACGCCGTCGCGGCGGGGTGAGCGGGGCGGCGGAACGCCGCTAGCGGGCAACACGCGCCGGTGGCGGTAGCGACACCGGCTGCGACACTGGTAGCAGCACGGGCACTGGCGATAGCGCTGGCGGCGCGATTTTCCCCGAACGCCCGGCCGCGGGCAAGCCGAGTGCCGGATTGATGACGCACTCCCGGCGGCGCCGGGATTGATCGAGCACATATTGACCTTGACGCTAAACGCATCTACGCTAGCGTGTTCGTTTCGCTCAAGCCGGAGAAACTCCGCCCGTGTCGACCCCGCGCATGGATCAACAGCAGCAGTCTTCCCTCAAGGAGCTCATCGCCCGCGGCAAGGAACAGGGTTACCTGACCTATGCCGAGGTCAACGACCATCTCCCGGAGGGCATCGTCGATCCCGATCAGGTCGAAGAGATCATCGCCATGATCGGCGACATGGGCATCGCCGTGCACGAGCGCGCGCCGGATGCCGACACGCTGATCATGTCCGACTCCAGCGTCGCCGAGGACGAGGACGCAGCTGCCGAGGCAGCCGCCACCCTCTCCGCCATCGACGGCGAGTTCGGCCGCACCACCGACCCCGTGCGCATGTACATGCGCGAGATGGGCACCGTGGAGCTGCTCACCCGCGAGGGTGAAATCGAGATCGCCAAACGCATCGAGGACGGCCTGCGCCAGGTCCTCGCCGCGCTGGCCACCTACCCGCCGGCGGTCAAGCGCACGGTCGACCAGTACAAGCTGGTGGCGGCCGGCGAGGCCCGCCTCAACGATCTGATGGTCACCTTCGTCGATCCCAACGAAGAGGAATACGACCCGGTGGCCGCCGCCGCGCAGCGCGCCGAGGAGCAGCGCCGGGCCGAGGAAGGCAAGGACGACGACGAAGAAGACGAACCGGTCGAAGACGAAGGTCTCGATCTGGAGCTGGTCGCCGCCCACTTCACCACGCTGGAGGCGGCTCACGAAGCGGCCATGCAGGCGCTGACCAAGGCCGACGGCCGCGTCGACGACGAGGTCCGCGCCGCGCTGCAGCACATGGCCGACTCCTTCCTGCTGGCCAAATACACGCCGGCCTTCATCGAGCAGCTAACCAGCGACGTGCGCCGCGTGGTCGATCGCATCCGCTCCCAGGAGCGGCTGGTGCGCGACATGTGCGTGAAGTACGGCAAGATGCCGCGCAAGGTCTTTCTGCAGCAGTTCCCCGGCCACGAGGCCGACCAGCAGTGGGCGCCGGGGCTGGTCGAACAGGGCGAGAGCTGGAGCAAGGCTCTGGCCCACCAGGTGCCGGAAATCCAGAAGTGCCAGCGCCGCCTCGGCCAGGTCGTCAAGAACGCCAACATGACCGTCGGCGAAATCAAAGACATCTCGCGGCGCATGTCCATCGGCGAGGCCAAGGCCCGCCGCGCGAAAAAGGAAATGGTCGAGGCCAACCTGCGTTTGGTGATCTCCATCGCCAAGAAATACACCAACCGCGGCCTGCAATTCCTCGATCTGATCCAGGAAGGCAACATCGGTCTGATGAAGGCGGTGGACAAGTTCGAATACCGCCGTGGCTACAAGTTCTCGACCTACGCCACCTGGTGGATCCGCCAGGCGATCACCCGCTCGATCGCCGACCAGGCGCGCACCATCCGCATCCCGGTGCACATGATCGAGACCATCAACAAGCTCAATCGCATCTCGCGCCAGATGCTGCAGCAGATGGGCCGCGAGGCGACCCCGGAAGAGCTGGCGGAAAAGATGGAGATGCCCGAGGAAAAAATCCGCAAGGTATTGAAAATCGCCAAGGAACCGATCTCCATGGAGACGCCCATCGGCGACGACGAGGACAGCCACCTCGGTGACTTCATCGAAGACGCCAACGTGCGCTCGCCAGTCGAGACCGCCACCGTCGACGGCCTCGGTGAGACCACCAATCAGGTGCTCGCCAGCCTCACCCCGCGCGAGGCGAAGGTCCTGCGCATGCGCTTTGGCATCGACATGAACACCGACCACACGCTGGAAGAGGTCGGCAAGCAGTTCGATGTCACCCGCGAGCGCATCCGCCAGATAGAAGCCAAGGCGCTGCGCAAGCTGCGCCACCCGAC
This sequence comes from uncultured Chromatiales bacterium, assembly GCA_965602395.1. Taxonomy (GTDB): domain Bacteria; phylum Pseudomonadota; class Gammaproteobacteria; order CBFCYW01; family CBFCYW01; genus CBFCYW01. Next base: position 5,810 of record CBFCYW010000103.1, on the reverse strand, counting down.
CCGCTCCGAGCAGCTGCGCAGCTTCCTCGACGAGTAGACCACCCGCCTTCCGCTTTGCAGCACAGGGAAAGTGCTGCTGAATCTCTCCGCGCAAGCCACCGACCGACCGCGCCAGAGCGGCCGCCCCCGGCGCTCAACTCGCCCGCCCCACGATTCGTGGCATCGACCCGTTCGCCGCAGGTTCCCGATCGCGCGCTCGGCCCTCTGCGCGGCGGGCCCTCTGTCGCCACGCTGAAGGTGCGCCCGACCGCCATCACCGACGACGCCGGCGGCAAGTCATTGGCCGGTGCGGCCGCTGCAATCGGCGCTGGCCGCACGAGACATCACCGTTAATCAAGAGAATCGCAGATGCTGCAATCCATCAAACGCGACTGGCTGTCCAATGCCCGCAAAGACTTGCTGGCGGGGATCGCCGTCGCCCTGGCCCTGATCCCCGAGGCGATCGCCTTTTCCATCATCGCCGGGGTCGATCCCCGGGTGGGGCTCTACGCCTCCTTCTGCATCGCCGTGGTGATCGCCTTCGTCGGCGGCCGCGCGGGCATGATCTCGGCCGCCACCGGCGCCATGGCCTTGCTGATGGTCACCCTGGTCAGGGATCACGGCCTCGAATATCTGCTCGCCGCCACGCTGCTGACCGGAGCGATCCAGATCGTCGCCGGCCTGTGCAGGCTGGGCGATCTGATGCGTTTCGTCTCGCGCTCGGTGGTCACCGGTTTCGTCAATGCGCTGGCGATACTGATCTTCATGGCGCAGCTGCCGGAGCTGACCGGCGTCACCTGGCAGGTCTACGCCATGACCGCCGCCGGTCTCGGCATCATCTATCTGTTCCCGCACCTGCCGGTGGTCGGCAGGAACATCCCCTCGCCGCTGGTCTGCATCGTGCTGCTGACGCTGGTCTCGATCATCTGGGATCTGGACATCCGCACCGTTGGCGACATGGGCGAGCTGCCGGATACCCTGCCGATATTTCTCTGGCCCGATGTCCCGCTGACCCTGGAGACGCTGCTCATCATCCTGCCGTACTCCCTCGCCCTGGCGCTGGTCGGCCTGCTGGAATCACTGATGACCGCATCCATCGTCGACGACCTGACCGACACCGACAGCGACCGCAATCGCGAATGCCGGGGCCAGGGAATCGCCAATATCGGCGCCGGGCTGATGGGCGGCATGGCCGGCTGCGCGATGATCGGCCAGTCGATCATCAACATCAAATCGGGCGGCCGCGGGCGACTCTCCACATTCACGGCGGGCGCCTTTCTGATCCTGCTGGTGGTGTTTCTCGATCAGTGGCTGACACAGATCCCGATGGCGGCGCTGGTAGCGGTCATGATCATGGTCTCCATCGGCACATTTTCGTGGGACTCGCTGCGGCAGATGAAAAACCACCCGCCCTCCACCAATACGGTGATGGTGGTGACGGTGGGCGTGGTCGTGGCCACCCACAACCTGGCGATCGGGGTGTTTGTCGGCGTGCTGCTGGCCGCCCTGTTCTTCGCCAACAAGGTCGGCCAGTACATGGCGGTGCGCTCGACCAGCGACGCAACCGGCAGCCTGCGCAGCTATGTCGTCGCCGGGCAGGTATTCTTCGCCTCAGCGGAAAAATTTGTCGCCGCATTCGACTTCAAAGAGGTGCTGGATAAAGTGGTCATCGACCTGACCCAGGCCCATTTCTGGGACATCTCTGCGGTCAGCGCACTGGACAAGGTGGTGATTAAATTCCGCCGCGAGGGCGTCGAAGTCGAATTGATCGGGCTCAATGAAGCCAGCCGCACCATCGTCGGCAAGGTCGGTATTCACGACGACCCGCAGGCGGTGGAAAAACTGCTGGACGGACACTAACGGGACGAACCATGAACAAGATCATCGCCTGCATCGACGGCTCCAGCGCAACCCCGGGCATTTGTGATGCGGCGGCCTGGGCGCAGCGGCAACTGGAGGCGCCGCTCGAACTGCTGCATGTGCTGGAGAAACAGCACACGCCCGCCGGTGGCGACATGAGCGGCAATATCGGCCTGGGCACCCGCGAACAGCTCATGGAACAGCTGGCCGAGCTGGATCACCAGCGCAGCCGCATCCTGCTGGAGCAGGGGCGGCTGATGCTCGCCGAAGCGCAACAGCGCATCGCCGCCGCCGGCGTGCCCGCAGATATGATCGCTCAGCGGCAGCGACACGATACGCTGATCGATTCACTGCTGGAGTTTGAAGCGGACACCCGGCTGCTGGTCATGGGCCGCCAGGGGGAAGCCCACGCCGACGCCCGCGGCGCGGTGGGCAGCCACCTCGAAACCGCCACGCGCACCCTGCATCGCCCGATTCTGGTCAGCGTCGGCGAGTTCGCCACACCGCAGCGCTTCATGCTCGCCTACGATGGCAGCCAGACGGCCGACAAAGCGCTGGACATGGTCACCCGCAGCCCGCTGCTGCGCGGTGCCGATTGCCATCTCGTCAGCGCCGGCAGCGGCACGCAGAGCAAGCAAAGCCAGCTGCAGCAGGCGCAGCAGGCTTTACAGAGCGCCGGTTTCGACGTCACCAGCGCGCAGACGGACGGCGGTGAAGTGGTCGACGCCCTGCTCGCGCACGTCGACGCGCAGCGCATCGATCTGGTGATCATGGGCGCCTGGGGGCACTCGCGCATCCGCCAGTTTCTGGTCGGCAGCGTCACCAGCGCGATGCTGCACAGGAGCCGCGTTCCCCTGCTGCTACTGCGCTGAAACGGGACCTATGGCGCATCATTCGCGATCGAGCATCGCGTTGCACAGCGCAGCTCACGGTGACGGATCACCCGGCGCCCGCTATAATTCGCGCTGCTTTTAAGGGCCTATAGCTCAGTTGGTTAGAGCAGGGGACTCATAATCCCTTGGTCCCAGGTTCAAGTCCTGGTGGGCCCACCATCTCTCCCCTGCCTGCGCCCGGTTTCATCTCACCATCGCCACCACGCATCCCTCGGCCCGCTGCCGCCCAAGCCAGCGCCCCAGCCGCCACATGCCAAATTTGCTCGTTCTGTGCTACCGTCAGCGCCAGCTTCCAAAAGCTAAAGGGACTCAAACATGCTGACAATGGATGCCGGCCGCACGATTCGAGCGCTCGCCTCCCCGCTTTTCGCCACACTCATCTTCTCCGTGCTCACCGCCTGCTCCGAGTCGGGTGCCGATGGCGAAGCCGTCGTCGACGACGACCTCTATCAGGTAGTTGCCGACACCTACGCCTACCGGGGCGACTCCCCCTACGCAGACGCACTCGAGAATTGCGCCAAAATCAACAGTTCCAGCCTTTCCTGCACACCGCAGGAGCTACCGCCGCTCGGCATGCAAAGCAGCTCGCCAGGCATCGACGACATCATGCAGCGGGTGCTGGTTTCCCACGACTGGATGGGGGAACGCTTCGAGACCATCCTCGGCATCCTGCCGGCGGATATCCGTTTGCTGATGCGCTCGACCACCGCGGTGATCATCGACGCGGACATACGCCCATCCTTCTACTGGCGGGGCACCGGCGCCATCTACATCGATCCGGCCTATCTGTGGGTCAGCCAGGAAGAGAAGGCGACCGTATCGTACGAACCCGACTACCGCACCGGTTTTGGCAGTGAGCTGCAGTTCGCCGTCTACACGCAATTCATGGATGACGGCGAATCGGCCTACAGCTGGTGCAGCATGGGCGATGATGACTGCCAGCGCGAACTGAGCGATATCGAATTGCCGCTGGCGCGCCTGCTCTACCACGAACTGGCCCACGCCAATGATTATCTGCCCTTCGATGAGATCGCCAGCCTCGATCCGCAAGTCAGCCTGTACGACAGCCTGGGATATCTGGAAGCGCGGCGCGTCAATCGCCTGCTGCACGACAGCAGCCCACTGCTCAGCGCGACGATTAAAGCGCTGGCGGAAGTGCGCTACCGCGGCGGCGACGCCACGGAGATGCAGAAGGCGATCACCCCGGAAACGGTCGGCAGTGAATTCCACAACGACGGCTCGCTCAGCTTTTACAGCTACGTCACCCGGCTTGAGGATGTGGCGATGCTCTTCGAGGCGGCCATGATGAAGCAGCACTACGGCTTCGACTTCCTGATCGGCGTCACCAATGTGCCGGAGCAGGAGGAGCCCGCCTGCGACGACTACATCCTTGGCTGGGGGCAGAGGAACCGGCTCGCCACAGCATTGGTGTCACCGCGCGCCAAACTGGTCGCCGGCGCCATCCTGCCCGACGTCGACTGGAATACCACCTTCGCCAATCTGGGTGACAACTCCCTGCTGCCGGTCGGCGCCGGCTGGTGCAGCGGCGTCTACGGCAGCGCGCGAGCCGCCGGCGATACCCGCCCCACCCCCGAATCCGAACCCCGTCACTGGCACCACGGCCAGCGGATGGATCGGCAACAACTGCAGTAGCCCGCCGCGGGCCGAGCGGCTCGTTTCGGCCCGATCGGGCCCGCTCGCCCCCCCATCCCGGCACTCGGTCGCCGGATCAGCACGGCCCGCTGCGCCCTCGCTCGGCAGCTCGCGGGTTCACCGCCGCAGCGACTATTCCACGGGACGCACGATCCGGTAGACGTGGGAAAGATCGTAGGACTTGTAGCGCGCCGGTTCGCGACGCTGTTCGCCGGCATAGCTGAGCATCAGCGCGCGGCGGCTGTCGATGTCCAGCCAGGCGACGAAGATCGCGCTGTGCTCGATATCACCGTAGGAATGATTGATGTAGTAGAGAAAGTCACCCGGCCGGATTTGCGCCGGCGTGGCGTAGGGGCCGCGTTCCTTGCTGCCCTTGAACACGCTGCGGCGGCCGCCGCGGCCGGGATGCCCGGCGCGGTTATAGACCTCGTTGGCGTAATCCCAGCAGCCGCCGGGCAGGATCTCGCGCTCCACCAGCGTCATCTGTCGGCCGGTGGCGAGCACCGCGCGGCCGCCTGGACTGGCGGAGCGCTCCGCCCGATCCAGCCGCTCCAGCAGGGTCGCCGCTGCCGCGGGCCTGGCTGCTGGCGTCGGTCGCGGCACCGCTATCGCGCTGCGGCCGCCGCCGGGCGCGGCGCTCTCGCCGGTTGTCGCAGCGGGCTCCGGCCCGGCCCGGTCTCTATCGGCGGGCGGTCGACTCTGGCAGGCGGCCAGGCCCAGCACCGCCGCCAGCGCCATGACCAGCGTTGCTACCAGCACCGCAAGCGGGGCGGCAGCCGCAGCGCGTCCACGACAAACGACAGCCGGTGGAAAATGCACAATTACTGTCCGTCGCGCGCTATCAAGTCCCGCAAGATTACATCACCGCTGACGCCATCGGAGGCTTGCCCGCCTTCAGCAATCAACTGATATTCATCCGGAACAGAAGCAACCTCGATGGAAAACTCGCCCTCGGCATCGGTCAGTACTTGAGTACCGGCGGCGACACCATCAGTGCCAAATGCTTGAACCTTTGCTTGATTCAGCGGGAGAGTAGAACCCTGCCCTGAGATGATGGGCCTGGGAAAATCAGAGGATGAACCATCACCGCCGCCGCCTTTGCAAGCAACGGGTGACAGGCAAAGATCGGGCGCGAAAATGGAACCTAGGGCGGGGCGGCGCATGGCACATCCTTGTCAAGTTGTGGCAGCAACGGGCGAGGCTCGACGCGCTGGCAAGCAAGACGGGGCTTGCGGTGCCTCAGTGTATCCAGGCACGCAACTTTGATGCAACCAATCGACTGGCTTCAGAAAAACATCTCTCCGGCTAAATTACAGGCGGACATCAGCTGCGCAGCCAGTAGCCGTGGGTGACCGCGCGGGCCTGCCGCAGGCGCCGGACAATCTTGCCAAGGTGCGCACATCGAGGCTGAGCGGCTGCCGTCGC
>CBFCYW010000102.1:0-12502 GCA_965602395.1 uncultured Chromatiales bacterium | reverse complement strand
CTAAGCGTCCCGATCCGCCGGGTCCGCACCACCCTCCACCGGCGTGTCATCGCGATTGCCCCAGTCCGACCAGGCGCCGTGATAGCCGCGCACCCGCGGGTAGCCGAGCGCCTTGAGCATCAGCCAGGACAGCGCCGAGCGGTGGTGCGTCTGGCAGTAGGTGACGATCTCCCGATCCGCGCTCAAGCCGCGCGCGACCAGCTCGGCGCGCAGTTCTTCGGCCGGGCGCAGGCGGCCATTGTTTGCGCTGTCGATGGCATCGGTCCACTCGTAGCGGCGCGCGCCGGGGATGTGCCCGCCGCGTTTTGACATGGCTTTCTCGCCGCTGAACTCGGCCGCCGAGCGGGCGTCGAGCAGGGCGAAGTCGGCCGCGCCGAGACGGCCGAGGATGTATTCGGCGTCGGCGGTGTTGTCGCCGACCAGCGCCGGCGCGTAATCGCTGGGCGCTGGCGTCGGGCTCGGCGCGTCGCTCAGCGGGTAGCCCTCGGCGAGCCAGGCAGTCATGCCGCCATCGAGCAGCGAGCAGCGCCGGTGGCCGTAGGCGTGCAGGCTCCAGATCAGTCGCGCGCCGCGGCCGCCGCGCTGATCGTCGCAGGCTACCACCCAGCTGTCGGCGCCGATGCCCAGGCGCTGCAGCAGAGCGTGGAAGTCGGCAGGTTCGGGCAGCAGGCCCATCGCCGGCGGGCGGGCGGCGATCAGCGCGGCGTAGTCGAGCTGCTGCGCGCCGGGGATGTGGCGCTCGGCGTGCTGTTCGGCGTCGCTGACGTCGATGATGCAGAGTCCGGCCCCGCCGAGCTGTTCGGCAAGTTGCTGTGGCTGCAGCAGCAGCGGCGTGTCTTCTGGCATGGGTATCCTCCGGTGATGGCTGGGGTGGCGGCGCCGATGCGCGGTGGCACTGCTCAGGCGCCGAGCTGCCAGGCGCTGGCGGTGGGCGCGCGCGCCGGCGTGAGCACGGTGTTGTCGGCCTTGGCCGCGGTCTGCGGATAGTCGAGGGTGTAGTGCAGCCCGCGGCTTTCGCGGCGGCTGCTGGCCGAGCGCACGATCAGATCGGCGACGCAGACCAGGTTGCGCAGTTCGAGCAGGTCCGAGCTGACGCGGAAGTTGGCGTAGTACTCGTCGATCTCGGCGCGCAGCAGATCGACGCGGTGGCGGGCGCGGGCGAGGCGCTTGTCGGTGCGCACGATGCCGACGTAATCCCACATGAAATGGCGCAGTTCGCTCCAGTTGTGGGCGACGACGATCTCTTCGTCGGAGTCGGTGACGCGGCTTTCGTCCCAGCCCGGTGCCTCGGCTGGCTGCGGGGCGCCGTCCAGCCGGGCGAGGATGTCGCTGGCCGCGGCGCGGGCGAAGACCAGGCATTCGAGCAGCGAGTTGCTGGCCATGCGATTGGCGCCGTGCAGGCCGGTGCAGGCGGTTTCGCCGATGGCGTAGAGGCCGGTCAGGTCGGTGCGCGCGGCCAGATCTGTGAGCACGCCGCCGCAGGTGTAGTGCGCCGCGGGCACCACCGGCAGCGGCTCGCGGGCCATGTCGAAGCCGAATTTCCGGCAGCTGGCGTAGATGTTGGGGAAGTGCTCGCGGATGAAGTCGGCCGGCTTGTGGCTGATGTCGAGGTACACGCAGTCCAGGCCGAGGCGTTTCATCTCGTGATCGATGGCGCGCGCCACCACGTCGCGCGGGGCCAGCTCGCCGCGCGCGTCGAAGCGCGCCATGAAGCGCTCGCCGTCGGGCAGGCGCAGGTAGCCGCCCTCGCCGCGCACCGCTTCAGAGATCAGCGCCGATCTGGCCTGCGGATGGTACAGGCAGGTGGGGTGGAACTGCATGAATTCCATGTTGGCGACGCGGCAGCCGGCGCGCCAGGCCATGGCGATGCCGTCGCCGCTGGCGCCGTTGGGATTGCTGGTGTAGAGGTAGGCCTTGCCGGCGCCGCCGCTGGCCAGTACCACGAAGCGGGCCAGAAAGGTGACGGTGCGATCGGCGTCGCTGTCCAGCACGTAGGCGCCGAGCACGCGGTCGCCGCCACCGGCGGTGCCCAGGCCGAGCTTGCGGCGGGTGATCAGATCCACCGCGTTGTGGAATTCGAACAGCTCGATGTCGGTGCATTCGCGCACCTGTTCGAGCAGGGTGGTCTCCACCGCGCGGCCGGTGGCATCCTCGGCGTGGATCACCCGGCGGTGGGTGTGGCCGCCCTCGCGGGTCAGGTGCGGAGCCAGCTCGCCGGCGGCGTTCTGCTCGACGGTGAAGGGCACGCCGAGCGACTGCAGCCAGCGGATGCTGTCCGGGCCACCCTCCACCGTGCGCCGCACCACTTCCACATCGCACAGGCCGGCGCCGGCGATCAGGGTGTCGTCGATGTGTGAGCTGAAGCTGTCATCGTCGGCGAGTACCGCGGAGATCCCACCCTGGGCGTACCAGGTGCTGCCTTCGTTGATCTCCACCTTGGAAAGCACCGCCACGCGGCAGTGCTGCGCCAGCTGCAGGGCCAGGGTCAGTCCGGCGGCGCCGGAGCCGATGACGAGTACGTCGTGTCGGTACTGTCTGTTCATGCTTTGTGACAAAATCGCGGGCCGTCGAGTGTCGCACACCGCTGTGATGCGGTCACCGTGCTGCGCGGGTTGCGCGGCTGCCGCCGTCGATGAGAGGTGATACACAAATATCTTCGCCGCGATGAAACCCGTGCCGCGAGGCGCTGTCTACGTGTTGACAGTTCCGGAGTGAGCGTGGCGAACGAAAGGGAGAAGGGCCCGAATGGGCGAACGTACGATCGATCTGGAGCTTGTGCGGCGCGTGCAGCGCGGCGACAAAGCGGCTTTCGACCTGCTGGTGCGCAAGTACCAGCACAAGATCGCCAATCTGGTGTCGCGCTACATCCGCGATTCTGCCGAGGTGCAGGACGTCTGCCAGGAAGCGTTCATCAAGGCCTATCGGGGTCTGGCGAACTTCCGCGGCGAAAGTGCCTTCTACACTTGGCTGTATCGCATCGCGGTCAACACGGCGAAGAACTATCTGGTCTCCCAGAGTCGGCGCACGCCGGACTTCGCCGTCGACGCCCAGGATGCCGAGCAGTTTGAAAACGGCGGCGCGCTGCGTGAATACGGTGATCCGCAGCGCCAGATGCTGATGGCGGAGGTTCGCGATGTGGTCAATGCGACCATCGAGGGCCTGCCCGGAGAACTGCGCACGGCGATCACCCTGCGCGAGCTGGATGGACTCTCCTACGAGGAGATTGCCGCGGTCATGGAATGCCCGATTGGCACCATCCGCTCGCGAATATTTCGCGCCCGCGAGGCGATAGACAACGCCCTGCGGCCGCTGCTTGACGACACCTCCGACGAGGCCCCGAAAGATGAGCGACGACGATTTTGATCTGGCAGCGGTATCGGCACTGATCGACGGCGAAAGCGACGCCGCCGAGAGCGCCGAGACGCTACGCAAGCTGGGCCGTGACGCCCGCCTGAAAGCCTATTGGGAGCGCCAGCACCTGGCTCGCGAAGCGCTGCACGCGGAGCTCAGTCCGGCGCTCGATACCGGCTTCGCCGCGCGCGTGGCCGCCGCGGTGGAGGCTGAGCCTGCGATCCTCGCGCCACAGTCGCGGCCGGTTGAACCGGTCGCCCCGGCGGCCTCCGGCGCGCCGTCCGGCAGCGTCGGCTATCGTCGCCCGCTGGCCGGTTTGGCGATCGCCGCCACGGTGGCCGCGGTGTCGATCGCCGCGCTGCAGTTGTTCGATGGCGGTGCATCGCCCGGTGTGCCGCGGCTCGCCGGGCAGTCGGCCGGGCAGCCGGCGGCGACGACCATCAACGTCACCGGCAGCTCGGCGGCGCAACTGGTATCGACCCCCGGTACCCACTGGAGCGCGCCCAGCCAGACGCCCCGCGACCGCGAGCTGGAGCAGCGCCTGAACATGTACCTCTCCGACCATCTGGAGCACGCCACCATCGGCAAGGTGCACGGCATGCTGCCCTATTCGCGGCTGGTGGGTTATGACACCGCGCAGTGATCGGCCCGCCCCGCTGAGCGTCGCCGCCGCCGTGCCGCCGTGCGCGGTGGCACAGGTCGCGGCGAGGGCCTCGGCGAGGGCCGCAGCCCTGCTCGCAACACGGGCCGCATTGCTGGCCGCGACGCTGGCGCTGAGCCCGGCGGCGAGCGCTGCAGAGAGCGCCCGGCAGTGGCTCGACAGCATGTCCGATGCCATGCAGTCGCTGAACTACGAGGGCACCTTCGTCTACATCCACGGCGGCGATATCGAGTCGATGCGCATCGTCCACAGCCGCGATGAGAGCGGTGAGAACGAACGCCTGGTATCGCTCAACGGCGAGGCGCGCGAGATCATCCGCGACGACAGCGAAGTGGTCTGCATCTGGCCTGGCAGCAAGTCGGTGATCATCAGCAAGTCGCGGCCGCGCACGCCGTTTCCCAGTCTGGTGCAGAAACTCGATCTGGGTGGACTCGACGATGTTTATCACTTCGCCCTGGCCGGCGATGACCGGGTCGCCGGGATGATCGCCAAAGTGGTCGAAATCCGCCCGCGCGACGCGCTGCGCTACGGCTATCGCCTGTGGATTGACCGCGACAGCCGCCTGCTGCTGCGCTCCGATCTGCTCGATGTGGCGGGCGAACCGGTGGAACAGCTGATGTTCACCGAGATCCGTCTGCTCGATGCGGTGCCGAGTGAGCGCTTCCGCCCGCTGCTACAGGGTGCCGGCTACACCTGGCAGCGCGAAGGGGAGCTGGTGCCGGTGTCGCGCCAGAGCCGGCCGCGATGGCACTTCGCCAGCCTGCCGCCGGGTTTCATGCAGATGTCCGAATCCCTGCGCCCGATGGGCAGCAGTGGCAAAACGGTGCACCACGTGATCCTCTCCGACGGCCTCGCCTCGGTATCGGTTTACATCGAGCCGCGCAGCGGCGACAAGCCGAACATAAAGCGCCTGTTCGGCAGCTCGCAGATGGGCGGCATGCACGCCTACGGCCTGGGTCGCGACGGCCTGCACGTCACCGCCGTCGGCGAAGTGCCGCTGGCCACCGTGCGCGCCGTCGGCGAAGCGGTGCGGCCCGGCCCGGCCCGGGATTAGCGAGGTTCAGCTGTGCTGGTCGAAGAGGCGCAAGTGATCGGTCTGCGCGGCGAGTGCGCGCTGGTTCGGGCGATTCCGGCCAGCGCTTGCGGTGGCTGCCAGTTGCGCGGTGGTTGCGGCACCGGCGCGCTGTCGGGTTGGATGGCACGCTGGCTGGGTCGCCGCGGTGATCAGCTCGAAGTACACAACCCGGTTGGCGCGCGTCCCGGCGATGCGGTCGAGCTCGGTATCCCCGAGGCGGTGCTGCTGCGTGGCTCGCTGCTGCTCTACGCGCTGCCGCTGATGCTTATGCTACTATGCGCGATCGCCGCGACGTGGCTCGCCGACGCCCTGTTTTCCGGGGTCGGGCAGGGCGCTGTCGCGGGCGATCCAGCGGCCATGCTCGGTGCGGCTATCGGGCTGGCGACGGGCTTCGCCGTGGTGCGCTGGCGCATGCTGCACGGCGCGCGCGCGGCTGCTGCCCGACCGGTCATCCTGCGCGTGCTCGATGACCGGCGCGGTGTCGTAGCGCCGATCTCCATCGGCGCCTGAGTGCCGCGCCAGACCGGCTGAGGCCCGCGTCGCGGGCTGCTGGTTGGGGCAGATACCAGCCGCCGGCGGGTCGTCCGGCATTCGAATCAGAGGATTTGCGGAGGCAAGGTGGGCATGAGCGTTACCATCAAGCGGTTTTTTGCGCTCTGTGCGCTGTGTTTTGCGGGCACGGCACAGGCCGCGCTGCCCGATTTCACCGAACTGGTCGAAGATAACCACCGCGCGGTGGTCAATATCAGCACCAGCACCCACCGCGAGGGCCAACCGTCGCTGCCGCCGGGCATGGAGATGCCCGATCTCGAGGGCACGCCCTTCGGCGATCTGCTGCGGCGCTTCTTCGAGGATCGCGGCGGCGTGCCGCAGCCGCGCGACTCCACCTCGCTGGGTTCCGGTTTCATCGTCTCCGACGATGGCTACGTGCTGACCAACAATCACGTCATCGAGGGCGCCGACGAGATCATCGTGCGCCTGCACGATCGCCGCCAGCTGGTCGCCGAACTGGTCGGCGCCGATCAGCGCAGCGACATGGCGCTGCTCAAGCTCGATGCCGATGATCTGCCCACGGTGCGCATCGGCAGCTCGGATGAGCTGGAAGTCGGCGAGTGGGTGCTGGCCATCGGCTCGCCCTTCGGCTTCGATTTCTCGGTCACCGCGGGCATCGTCAGCGCCAAGGGGCGCGCCCTGCCCAACGAGAACTACGTGCCCTTCATCCAGACCGATGTGGCCATCAATCCGGGCAACTCGGGTGGTCCGCTGTTCAATCTCGACGGCGAAGTGGTGGGTATCAACTCGCAGATCTACAGCCGCACCGGCGGTTTTATGGGGCTGTCTTTTGCGATTCCCATCGAGGTGGCCATGGATGTCGCCGAGCAGCTCAAGCGCCAGGGGCGCGTCAGCCGCGGCTGGCTTGGGGTGATCATCCAGGAGGTGACCCGCGAGCTGGCCGAGAGCTTCGGCATGCAGCGCGCCCAGGGCGCGCTGGTGGCGCGCATTCTCGACGACAGCCCGGCAGCCGATTCGGATCTGCAGGTGGGCGACGTGATCGTCGCCTTCAACGGCCAGCCGGTGCCGCGCTCCAGCGCGCTGCCGCCGCTGGTGGGGCGCACCGCGGTGGGCGAGCAGGCGCGCGTCGACGTGATCCGCGACGGCAGCAAGCGCAGCCTCTACGTGACCATCGGCGAGCTGCCCGATCAGGTTGCCGGCGGGCCGGGCGGCGAGCACAACCAGGCGCCGGCTGCGACGGATCGGTTGAAGATCGATGTGGTCGCGCTGAGTGCCCAGCAGCGCGAGGCGCTCGGTGTCGCCGAAGGTGGCGCGCTGGTGCGCCAGGTGGGCGACGGCGCCGCCGCCGAGGCTGGCATCCGTCCCGGCGATGTGCTGCTGATGCTCGACAACCGCCAGGTCGAGGGGCCGGAGCAGTTGCGCGAGCTGGTCGCCGAGCTGGAGGCGGGCCGCTCGGTACCGGTGCTGGTGCAGCGTGACGGCGGACCCATCTTCCTCGCCCTGAAAGTCCCCGAGTGAGCGTCGCCGGGATGAGATCATCGGGCGCGGTGCGCTGCGTGGCGTCGCCGCGCGGCAGCGGGCACTGGCCATGAAGCCTCTGCTGACGGTCTACAGCCGCGAGGCTTGCCACCTCTGCGATGACATGCTCCAGGTGCTCGCGGTCTTCCGCGAGCCTTTGGGTTTTGATGTCTCGATTATCGATATCGACCGCGATCCGGCGCTGGCGGAGAAGTACCATGCGCTGGTTCCGGTGCTGTGTCTCGGCGAGCGCGAGATCTGTCACCATTTTCTCGACAAGCAGGCGCTGGAGCAGGCGCTCGCCGAGCATTCCTGAACGACATGCAGAAGAATATTCGCAACTTTTCCATCATCGCCCACATCGACCACGGCAAATCGACCCTAGCCGATCGCTTCATCCAGATGTGCGGTGGCCTCAGCGACCGCGAAATGAGCGAGCAGGTGCTCGATTCCATGGATCTGGAGCGCGAGCGCGGCATCACCATCAAGGCCCAGGCGGTGACGCTGATGTACCGCGCGCAGAGCGGCGAGGAATACCAGCTCAATTTCATCGACACCCCCGGCCACGTCGATTTCAGCTACGAGGTGTCGCGCTCGCTGGCCGCCTGCGAGGGCGCGCTGCTGGTGGTCGATGCCTCGCAGGGCGTCGAGGCCCAGTCGGTGGCCAATTGCTACACCGCCATCGATCAGGATCTGGAAGTTCTGCCGGTGCTGAACAAGATCGACCTGCCGGCCGCCGACCCGGATCGCGTCGCCGAGGAGATCGAGGAGATCATCGGCATCGAGGCGCACGACGCAGTCCATTGCTCGGCCAAGACCGGGGTCGGCGTCGATCAGCTGCTGGAACAGCTGGTCGAGCGCATCCCGGCACCGGTGGGCGACGCGGCGGCGCCGGCGCAGGCGCTGATTATCGACTCGTGGTTCGATTCCTACGTCGGCGTGGTGACCCTGGTGCGCATCGTCAGCGGGCGCATCGCGCGCCGCGACAAGATCCAGATGATGTCCACCGGGCGCAATTTTCAGGTCGATGATCTGGGTTATTTCACGCCGAAACGGCTATCGCGCGAGGCGCTGGAATGCGGCGAGGTGGGCTTCATCATCGCCGGCATCAAGGAGATCGATGCGGCCAAAGTGGGCGATACCATCACCCTCGCCAGCGCCCCGGCAAAGGCGCCGCTGCCGGGCTTCAAGGAGGTGCAGCCGCGGGTTTTCGCCGGGCTGTTCCCGACCAGCTCGGATGACTACGAGGACTTTCGCGACGCGCTGCAGAAGCTGCGGCTCAACGACGCCGCGCTGATGTACGAGCCGGAGGTTTCCAGCGCGCTGGGCTTCGGTTTCCGCATCGGCTTCCTCGGCATGCTGCACATGGAGATCATCCAGGAGCGGCTGGAGCGCGAGTACGATCTGGATCTGATCACCACCGCGCCGACCGTGGTCTACGAGGTCGAGCAGACCGACGGTGAAGTCGCGCAGATCCACAACCCTTCCGAGCTGCCGGCGGTGAACAAGATCGAGCAGATCCGCGAGCCGGTGATCGAGGCGCACATCCTCGTGCCCAAGGAATATCTTGGCGAGGTGATTAAACTATGCATTGAAAAGCGCGGCGTGCAGAAGAATATGCACTACGCCGGGCAGCAGGTTCAGCTGGCTTACGAGATGCCCATGAGCGAAGTGGTGCTCGACTTCTTTGACCGGTTGAAGTCAGTATCGCGCGGCTACGCGTCTTTTGACTACGAATTCAAGCGCTTTCAAGCTGCCGATCTGGTCAAGGTGGATATCCTGATCAACGGCGAAAAGGTCGATGCGCTGGCGGTGATCCTGCACCGCGGCAACGCCCAGCGGCGCGGCCGCGAGCTGGCGGAAAAGATGAAGGAGATCATCCCCCGGCAGATGTTCGAGGTCGCCGTGCAGGCGGCCATCGGTACGCATGTCATCGCCCGCACCAACGTCAAGGCGCTGCGCAAAAATGTGCTCGCCAAGTGCTACGGCGGTGACGTCAGCCGCAAGCGCAAGCTGTTGGAGAAGCAGAAGGCGGGCAAGAAACGCATGAAGCAGATCGGCAAGGTGGAGATTCCGCAGGAGGCCTTCCTCGCCGTGTTGCAGGTGGATAAATAGCGGCGCCGCTGAGCGGTTGCGCCGAGGAGATACTGGTGGATTTTTCCCTGATTTTGGTGCTGGGCACGATTCTCGCCGGCGTAGTGTGGCTGATCGATACGCTGTTTTTCGCCCGCCCGCGCCGCGCCCGTGCGGCAGCCGCCGGCGCTGGGGAGGGCGGTGGGGCCGCGGCTGGCGATTCGCCCGGCGCACAGCAAGGCACGCAGCGCGCCGAGCTACCGCGTGAGCCCTTGCTGGTGGAATACGCGCGTTCGTTTTTTCCGGTGCTGGCGCTGGTGCTGGTGCTGCGCTCGTTTATTTTCGAACCCTTCCGCATTCCCTCCGGCTCGATGATGCCGACCCTGCTGGTCGGCGATTTCATCCTCGTCAACAAGTACGCCTACGGCGTGCGCCTACCGGTGGTGCACACCAAGATCGTCGATGTCGGCGAGCCACAGCGTGGCGATATCGCGGTGTTCCGCTACCCGCGCCAGCCGGAGCTGGATTACATCAAGCGCATCGTCGGTCTGCCGGGTGATCAAATCGCCTACTACAATAAGACCCTGTTCATCAACGGCGAGCCGGCGGCAATGGAGAGCCAGGGTTACTATGAGCCGGACGGCGATGCCCCCGATAGCGACCTGCTGGAGGTGCGCGAACAGCTCGGCGAGGTCGAGCACCGCATTCTCATCAGCCCCGGCAAGCCGGGTTTTGATGGCGAATACGTGGTTCCCGAGGGGCATTATTTCGCGGTCGGCGACAATCGTGACAATAGTAACGACAGTCGCTTCTGGGGCTTCGTACCCGAGGAAAACCTGGTCGGCAAGGCGGTGATGATCTGGTTCAACTGGAACTTCGATGACGGCGACATCGATCTCGGCCGCGTCGGAGCCATCGAATAAGGAGCGACCACCATGCGACGTCAACGCGGCTACGGCCTGTGGAGCTGGCTGTTCATTCTCTCTCTGCTCGGGCTGCTGGCAATCGTCGGTCTGCGCATCGTGCCCCTCTACATCGATTACTTCACCGTGGTGAAGGTCGTCAACAATCTGTACGCCGACGAAGACCTCAACAAGCAGTCGCCACGACAGCTGCGCGCGCTGCTCGACAAGCGTTTTCGCACCAACAACCTGTGGGACATGAAGGCGGAAGACACGGTGCACATCCGCCGCGACCGCAAGCTCGGCCTGCTGATGCACGTCAAATACGAGGTGCGCGAACCGCTGATCTACAACCTCGACGTGGTCGCCAGCTTCGACCGCGAGATCGGCGCGCCGTGAAGCGTGCGCGCCGCCCGCTGATCGAACGGCTCGGCTACCGCTTCGCCGAGCCGGCACTTCTGGAGGATGCGCTGACCCACCGCAGCGCCGGCCCCGGCAACAACGAACGCCTTGAGTTCCTCGGCGACGGGGTGCTCAACTTCGTCATCGCCGCCGAGCTGTACCGGCGCAAGCCGGGCTTTCGCGAGGGCGAGCTGAGCCGCCTGCGCGCCAGCCTGGTGCGCGGTGAGACGCTGGCGGAGATCGCTCGCCAGCTGGAGCTGGGGGATTTCCTCGTGCTCGGCTCCGGCGAGCTGAAAAGCGGCGGATTCCGCCGCGATTCGATCCTCGCCGACGCGCTGGAGGCGATACTCGGCGCCATCTACCTCGATGGCGGCTTTGAAGCCTGCCGCGACTGCGTGCGCCGATTATTCGCCGAGTTGCTCGACGAACTGCCCGACGCCCAGCAGCTCAAGGACCCGAAAACCCGCCTGCAGGAATATCTGCAGGGTAGCGGTCTGGCGCTGCCCGAGTATCAATTGCTGGCCACCAGCGGCAAGGCCCACGAGCAGCGATTTCGCGTCGAGTGCCGCGTCGCCGAGCTGGCGTTGAGCGCGCAGGCCACCGCCGGCAGCCGTCGCAAAGCCGAACAGAGCGCCGCCAGCGCGCTGCTCGACGGCATCTCCGCGCGCGAATCCCGCGCCCGGGCGGGGCAGGCGTGACGCCCGCCGACAAGGTGCCACGCTGCGGTCGCATCGCCATCGCCGGGCGTCCCAACGTGGGCAAATCGACGCTGCTCAACCGCTTGATCGGACAAAAGCTGGCGATCACCGCGCACAAGCCACAGACCACCCGCCACGCCATCCTCGGCGTCAAAACCAGCGGTCGCGACCAGTTCGTGTTCATCGACACCCCCGGCATCCACGGCGGTGGCGGCAAGGCGCTCAACCGGGTGCTCAACCGCACCGCCGGCAGCGCCGTGCGCGAGATGGACGCGGTGCTGCTGGTGGTTCAGGCCGGGGTCTGGAACGACGACGACCAGCGCGCCTTCGACACCGTCGTCGCCAGCGCCGCGCCGCTGCTGATCGCGGTCAACAAGATCGACACCCTCAAGCGCCTGCAGGATCTGCTGCCCTATCTGGCGCGGCTGCCGCAGAGCGACGCGATCCGCGCCGTGGTGCCGCTGTCGGCGCGCAGCGGCAAGGGCGTCGCCGAGCTGGAGGGCGAGCTGGCCGCACTGCTGCCGGCCGGCGAGCATGCCTACGCCGAGGACGAACTCACCGACCGCAGCGCTCGCTTTCTCGCCGCCGAACTGGTGCGCGAACCGCTCACCCGGATGCTCGATCAGGAGCTGCCCTACGCGCTCACCGTGGAGATCGAAAAATACGAAGTCGATGGCCGCATGCACCACATCCACGCGGTGATCTGGGTCGAACGCGACGGGCAAAAGGCGATCGTCATCGGCAAGGGCGGCGCGCAGTTGAAAGAGATCGGCCGCCGCGCGCGCGAATCCATGCAGCGCCTGTTCGACGCGCCGGTCAACCTGCAGCTATGGGTCAAAGTGAAATCCGGCTGGGCGGACGACGAGCGCGCCCTGCGCAGCCTGGGATTCGAGGAGTGAAGGCGTAGCGGTCGGTCGGGCGATGGCCGCAAAGACGCAAGACCTGGCGACCATCACCTGCCGCCGACAAATGAAAAAGGCCAGCCGTTTGGCGGCTGGCCTTTTTGATTGGTGGAGGCGGGGGGAATCACATCGCCTTATAAATCAGTACGTTGCGCTGCTAAACGCCAGAAATGCCCCCATAGATACCCCCAGATGGCTTCGCCTGGCTTTTTGGCCAGATTCCGGCAGATTTTAACGCTCTTCAGGCGCTCGCCATGCGCTGAATCGCTCCAGCGCATCGGTGCTGCCGATCAGGGCGCGCGCCTGTCGAAGTCGCTCTATTGTGCGCTCCCGTTGCTCGTCAGGTAAATCCTGCGCCCGGCGTTCGGCGTCCGCGAAGAACTCCTCGAGTCGCTTCGCCTCCGCCC
>CBFCYW010000101.1:0-12716 GCA_965602395.1 uncultured Chromatiales bacterium | reverse complement strand
TCGGAATATCGTGCTGCATTGATTACGGCCGCCGTAACCGGCCAAATCAGCGGATTGCAATGACGTTCCCAGCTACAACACCGGTAGAGGTAAAACCATGACCCGCGTCGCTGTCAGCCCCGAACTCCTGCAATGGGCACGTGAGCGCGCCCATCTGGATACGGCGACGCTTGCAACCCGCTTCCCCAGGCTCCCCGAATGGGAGCGGGGCGAGGTGCAGCCCACTTACAAGCAGTTGGAAAAATTCGCCAACGCGACGCATGTCCCCTTCGGCTACCTCTTCCTGCCCGAGCCGCCAGAGATCCCGATGCCGATTCCGGATTTTCGTACCCTGCAAAACCGCGAAATCGGAACGGTCAGTCCTGATCTGCTCGACACCATCTACACCATGCAGCGCCGACAGGTCTGGTTGCGGGAAGAGCGTTTGGAAGGTGATGCAGCGCCGCTGGCCTTCGTAGGCAGCGCTAATCTGAACGACGATGCCGCGTCTGTCGGTCGGGAGATGCGCCGCTTGACCGGGCTGGGGGACGGTTGGGCTGGCACGGTGCGTACCTGGCAGGAGGCGGTCAACGCGCTCCGACTCGCCATCGAGGAGCTCGGCATCATAGCCGTGATTAACGGCATCGTCGGCAATAACACCCGACGCAAACTGAATGTTGAGGAATTTCGCGGCTTTGCGCTCTGTGATGAGCAGGCGCCCCTGATCTTCGTGAATGGCGCCGATGCCAAGTCGGCCCAGATGTTTACGCTTGCCCATGAGCTTGCTCACATCTGGTTGGGGGCATCCGGCTCGGGTCTTTCCGGCTTTCCCGGTATTTTCCCGGAAGGCGAAGCGGTCGAGGTATTTTGCGACCAGGCGGCGGCGGAGTTTCTGGTTCCGGAGGCGGAGTTACGCGCGCAGTGGCCGCAGGTCCGGCGCGAGGCATCGCCGTTCGAGCTGCTGGCGCGCCGCTTCAAGGTTAGTCCGATCGTGATTGGCCGCCGGGCAATGGACCTGCTGTTGGTGGAGCGACGGGCCTTTTTGGAGTTCTACGAGTCTTACACGCAGCAGGAGCGCCGTCAGAAAACGAGCGGGAGCGATGGCGGCAACTTCTACAACACCCAGAACACGCGCGTTGGCAAGCTGTTCGCGACAAGGGTGATTCGCGCTGCAAAGGAGGGTCGAATCGGGTTCAAGCAGGCTTATGACCTGACCGGCCTAAACGGCGGTACTTTTCAAAAATACGCCCAGCGACTCGGCATGGAGCTGCCCTGATCTATGTATGTGATCGACTCGGATGTCTTCATCAGTGCGAAGAATGCCTACTATGCATTCGATATTTGCCCGGGGTTCTGGGAAAGCATTATTGACCACTATCATGCGAATCGGGTGTGCAGCATCGATCACATTCGCCAGGAACTTCTGGCGGGCAATTCAAAAGAAGACCTGGTGCAGTGGGTCAAGAAGATGGTACCCGATGACTTTTTTGTGAGCAGCCAGGATGCTGGGGTGATGGGCGCGTACGGGCAGATCATGCTCTGGGTACAGCGCGACACGCAGTACACCGATGCGGCGAAGGCGAAGTTTGCGACCGAGGCCGATGGCTGGCTGGTAGCCCATGGGATGGTGCATGGAATAGAGGTTGTCACCAACGAGCAGCCAAGGCCCGAAGCCCGCAGCCGAATTCTGCTACCCGATGTCTGCGACCAGTTCGGTGTGCCATACCATAATACTTTTGAGATGCTCAGGACCCTGGGCGCTCGGTATCACTACTAGAGGGAAGAGGATGCCAAGCCATACCGAGAGGGATTTTGAGACGGCGATTGAGTTCGAGCTAACCCGCTCTGGGGGTTTCGAGAAACGAAACCCTGATGCCTACGACGAGACGCTGGCGCTCTTTCCCGATGATGTCACGGGCTTTCTGCGGGAGAGCCAGGCGACCAAGTGGGCGGCCTTGGAGGGATTGCTGGGGCCAAAGACGGCTGCAACGGTACTGGACAGCCTGTCGAAGGAGCTGGCTCTCAAGGGCACGCTCCATGTGCTGCGTCATGGCTTCAAATGCTACGGCAAGACCTTCCGCATGGCCTGGTTCCGGCCGAATACCCAGATGAATCCGGAGGCGGCCGAGCACTACGCAAAGAACCGACTCACCATCACCCGCCAGGTCGCCTTTACCTCGGTGTTGAAGAAACCCGGTGGTGGCAACCGTCGTTGCATTATCGATGTGACCCTGGCCGTCAATGGCATCCCGGTGGTCACTGCCGAGCTGAAAAACCCACTCACCGGTCAACGCGCCTCGGATGCGATGCACCAGTACGAGGTGGATCGAGATGGGCGCGATCGGCTCTTCGCCTTCAAGGAGCGTTCGCTGGTCCATTTTGCCGTGGACCCGGACGAGGTGTGGATGACCACCCATCTGAAAGGCAAGGAGACCCGTTTTCTGCCCTTCAACCGGGGTGATCAACACGGGGCCGGTAATCCGCCCGTCGAGGGTAACTGGAAGACCCACTACCTCTGGGATGAGGTGTTGCAGGCCGATAGCCTGCTGGAAATCCTGCAACGCTTCATGCACCTGGAGGTGAAGGAGAAGCAGATCAAGACCGATAAAGGTGTGCGCACGGTGCGCCGGGAGACGATGATCTTTCCGCGCTATCACCAGCTTGATGCGGTGCGTGCCCTGGTCGCCCACGCCAAGGCCCATGGTTCGGGGCGAAATTACCTGATCCAGCACTCGGCCGGTTCCGGCAAGTCGAACTCCATCGCCTGGCTCGCGCACCGCCTGGCCAGCCTGCACGATGCCCAGGACGAGAAGGTATTTCACTCGGTCATCGTAGTCACCGATCGGCGGGTGCTCGATCAGCAGTTGCAGGCCACCATCTACCAGTTTGAGCACAAGACCGGGGTGGTGGAGAAGATCGACGAGGATACCCGGCAGCTCGCTCGTGCGTTATCGCAGGGCACGCCCATTGTCATCACCACCATCCAGAAATTCCCGTTCATTTCCCACGCGCTGTCGACCCTGGAGAAGAAGGGCAGTGGCGTGACCATCGGCACGGCGGGCAGGCGCTTTGCCGTGATCGTCGATGAGGCGCACTCCTCCCAGAGTGGCGAGACGGCGACCGCACTCAAGGGAATGCTGAACAAGGACGGGATAGAGGCGGCCATCGCCGCACAGCTCTCCGAGGAGGAGGATAGCGACCTGTCGGATGAGACCAAAGCGGCGGTGCTGCGCGATGCACTGCGACGCGCCCGACAACCGAACCTGAGCTTTTTTGCTTTTACCGCTACGCCCAAGTTCAAGACCAAGGCCCTGTTCGATGAACCCGGTCCGTCCGGCGAGTCGCCCTTCCACGAATACAGCATGCGCCAGGCGATCGATGAAGGCTTCATCATGGACGTGCTGGAGAACTACACCACCTACAAACGCTTTTTCGGGCTGATCAAGCAGGTCGAGGATGACCCGGATGTGCCGCGCAAGAAGGCGGCCAAGGCACTGACGCGCTATCTGGAGCTGCACCCGGTCAATATCGAGCAGGTGGTTTCGGTCATTGTCGAGCATTTCCGCCTCTACGTGATGCACGAGCTTGGGGGGCGAGCCAAGGCAATGGTGGTCACCGGTTCGCGTCTGGCAGCGGTGAAATACAAGCTCGCCTTCGATCGCTATATCAAGGATCAGGGTTATTCCGGCATTCGATCACTGGTTGCGTTCTCGGGATCGGTCGAAGATCCCGATGATCCCGCCGCGTCGTACACCGAGGTGGCGATGAACGAAGGACTGGCCGAGAGCGAGCTTCCCGAAGCCTTCGACCGAGATGACTACCGGGTGTTGTTGGTAGCCGATAAATACCAAACCGGGTTTGACCAGCCCTTGTTGCAAACCATGTACGTCGTGAAGCGGCTGGCGGGTGTGCAGGCGGTGCAGACCCTCTCTCGGCTCAATCGCATCGCGCCCGGAAAGTCGCGCACCTTCGTGCTCGATTTCGCCAACGAAAAGAATGACATCTACCAGGCGTTCAAACCCTATTACGAGACGACGGCCGTCGGGGAGAACGCCGATCCGCAACGGCTCTCGGAGCTGCAGCACCGACTAACGGAATGGGCGATCTTCACCCCGGACGATGTAAGGGCCTTTGCTGAGGTGTGGTATCGCGGCAAGCGTGCCCACTCTGCGAGCGACCATCGGGTGATGAATTCGGTACTGGATGCCGTTGTGCAGCGATTCGGCGAGCGGGACGAAGAGGAGCGTGAAGAGTTTCGCGGCCAGTTGACCGCCTATCGCAATCTCTATTCCTTCTTGTCGCAGATCATCCCCTACCAGGACAGTGATCTGGAGAAGCTCTATACCTTCGTTCGCAATCTGATCCTAAAGCTGCCTCCTCCGGGCGACGGTCAGAAGTTTGAGCTGGATGATGAGGTGGCGCTGCAATACTTCCGGGTGCAGCAGATGGCCGATGGGTCCATTGATCTTGGTAGTGGTGAGGCCTATCCCCTCAAGGGGCCGACCGATGTCGGGACGGCCGGGGTAAAGGATGAGTCTGTATCGCTTTCGTCGTTGGTCGAAAAACTCAATGAGCGCTTTGGCACTGACTTCGCCGAGGCGGATCAGCTGTTCTTCGATCAGATCCGGGCTTCGGCAGAAAACGACGAAAATATTGCGGAGGCGGCCCGCGCCAACAATTTCGCCAACTTCGCCGCCTATTTCGATCGCATGCTGGATGAGCTGTTCATCGCTCGCATGGAGGGCAACGAGGAGATCTTCTCCCGGGTGATGACTGATACCGAGTTTCGCTCAGCAGCCCATGAGCACCTGGCGCAGGAGATTTTCCGCAGGATACGAGAGCAAGAGTAAGCCGCCGCAAGCTCTCCCGATAGGAGGACAGCTCATCGAGATGGCCCGCGGCAGGCACCTTGCGACAGGAGATGCCTGCAAAGGCACCCCGCCTGCGGGATTGCGTGGGTGAAGCCCGTGCCGAGCCGCGCGAGCAGGCAAAGAAAAAGCCCGCCGGAAAGCGGGCTTTCGGATGTTCTCGAACGCTCGTGAACCTGAATCTGGTGGGCGATACTGGGATTGAACCAGTGACCCCTGCCGTGTGAAGGCAGTGCTCTCCCGCTGAGCTAATCGCCCGTTGCGCGCGCCGGCGGGAGGGCCGGTCGCGAGCGAGCGCGCATTTTACCGCAGCGACGGGGCGATGCAAGCGCGCCGCGCGCGGCGCTTCAGCGCTGGAGAAAGCCGCGTCGGCGCAGGAAGTCGAGCATGTGCGGGCGGGCTTCCTTTTGCAGCATGGTGGCGATCTGCCCGCTCCAGTCGATGTCCTTGCTGCCGCCGCTGCGGCTGCGGTAGTAGTCGCGCGTGGTGGCGTCGTAGGCGGCGATGCGCTCGGCGTCGCCGGCGTCGCTGTAGCGATCGCGTTTGAGCACCACTTCCAGCGGCAGGCGCGGCTTGATTTCCGGATCCTGCGCCGGTGTGCCGAGGCACAGGCCGAACACCGGGTAGACCAGCTCGGGCAGTTCGAGCAGCTCGCTGACCGCCTGCGGGTCGTTGCGCAGGCCGCCGATGTAGCAGATGCCCAGACCCAGCGATTCCGCCGCGGCGACCACGTTCTGCGCGAACAGGGCGACATCCACGGTGGCGGTGACGAATTGCTCGGTGAAGCCGCTGAGCATGTCCGCGCCGTGCATTTCGCAGGCCAGACGGTGGCGCTGCATGTCGGCGCAGAAGACCAGAAAGCGCGCTGCGCTGGCGACGTAGGCCTGGCCGCCGGCCAGTTCGGCGAGCTGTTCGCGCTTGGCCGCATCGTCCACCTGAATCACCGTGCAGGCCTGGATAAAGCTCGATGTGGCGGCTGCCTGGCCGGCGCGGATCAGCGCGTCGAGGCTCGCCTGCGGCAGCGGCTGGTCGCTGAATTTTCGGATCGAGCGATGCTGTTGCAGCAGCCGGATAAGGTCATTCATGCCTGCTCCCCCGGATTATCGGTGGATTTTTGCGCCTGCGCCTGCGCCTGCACGGTGGCGATAGCGGTCATGTTGAGGATTCTGCGCACCGAGGCGGAGGAATTGAGCACGTGCGCCGGTGCTGCCAGGCCCATCATCACCGGGCCGATGACCACCCCATCGCCGAGCGCGCGGAACATGTGATAGACGATGTTGGCGGCGTCGAGATTGGGCATCACCAGCAGATTGGCGCTGCCGCTGAGGCACGAATCGGGGAAGCGCTTTTCGCGGCTGGCTTCGACCAGCGCCATGTCGGCGTGCATCTCGCCCTCCACCTCCAGATCCGGCGCCATGGCGGCGAGCAGTTCGCGGGCGCGGCGCATCTTGCGCGGCGAGGGCTGGTTGCCGCTGCCGAAGTTGGAGTGCGACAGCAGAGCCACCTTCGGCTCCATGCCGAAGCGCCGCACCTCCCGGGTGCACAGCAGTGCGGCGGCGGCGATCTCCTCGGCGCTGGGGTCGGGATTGACGTGGGTGTCGGTGACGAAAAAAGTGCCCCGGCCGAGCATCAGGATGCTGGCCGCGGCGACTCGATCGCAGCCCGGCGCGGTGCCGATCACGTCCAGCAGATAGCGCAGGTGGTCGTTGAAGCGGCCCTCGACGCCGCACACCAGCGCATCGGCGTAGCCGTGGCGCAAGGCCAGCGCGGCGATCAGCGTGTTGCGCGTGCGCACCCGGGTGCGCGCCTCCTCCGGCGACACCCCGCGGCGCTGCATGATCTGCGCGTAGCTGCGCCAGAATTCGCTGTAGCGCGGGTCGCTGTCGGTGTTGATGACCTCGATGTTTTCACCCACCACCAGCTTCAGCCCGAGGCGCTCGATGCGCATCTGGATGACATCGCTGCGGCCGACCAGAATCGGCCGCGCCAGCCCCTCTTCGATCACCTGCCCGGCGGCCTCCAGTACGCGCTCGTTCTCGCCTTCGGCGTAGACCACGCGCTGCGGATCGCTTCGCGCCGCCTCGATCAGCGGTTTCATCAGGCTGCCGGAGCGGAAGACGAAATCCTCCAACTGGTTGATATAGGCGTTGAAATCGGTGATTGGTCGCGTCGCCACGCCGCTGTCCATCGCGGCGCGCGCCACCGCCGGCGCGACGTGCAGGATCAGTCGCGGATCGAAGGGCTTGGGGATCAGATAGTGCTCGCCGAAGCTCAGCGTCTCGCCGCCGTAGGCCGAGCGCACCACATCCGGCGGCTGGCTGCGCGCCAGCGCGGCGATGGCGCGCACGCTGGCCAGCTTCATTTCCTCGTTGATCTCGGTGGCGCCGACATCCAGCGCGCCGCGGAACAAAAAGGGAAAGCAGAGCACGTTGTTGACCTGATTCGGGTAGTCGCTGCGCCCGGTGGCCAGCAGCGCGTCCGGGCGCGCCGCCAGCGCCTCCTCGGGGAGGATCTCCGGCTCCGGGTTGGCCAGGGCGAGAATCAGCGGCCGCTCGGCCATCCGCTCGACCATCTGCGCGCTCAGCGTGCCGGGGCCGGAGAGGCCGAGGAAGATATCCGCGCCGGTGATCGCCTCGTTCAGCGTGGCGTGCGCGCTGGACTGCGCGAAACGCGCCTTGCGCGCGTCGTAGGCGGCTTCGCGCTCGGGGCGGATGACGCCGTCGCGATCGCAGACCAGCATGTTGTCGCGCGGCAGGCCGAGGCCGACCAGCAGGTCGAGGCAGGCCTGCGCCGCGGCGCCGGCGCCGGAGCACACCAGGCGCACCTCTTCGATGCGCTTGCCGATCACCTGCAGGCCGTTGAGTACCGCCGCGGCGGTGACGATGGCGGTGCCGTGCTGGTCGTCGTGAAACACCGGGATGTTCATCCGCTCGCGCAGCCGCTCTTCGATCTCGAAGCATTCCGGCGCCTTGATATCTTCGAGGTTGATGCCGCCGAAGGTCGGTTCGAGGCTGGCGACGATGTCGATGAATTTCTGCGGGTCGCGCTCATCGACTTCGATATCGAACACATCGATGCCGGCGAACTTGCGGAACAGCACGCCCTTGCCCTCCATCACCGGCTTGCTCGCCAGCGGGCCGATGGCGCCGAGGCCGAGCACCGCGGTGCCGTTGCTGATCACCGCCACCAGATTGCCGCGCGCGGTGTACAGGGCGGCATCGGCGGGATTTTTCTCGATCTCGCGGCAGGCGGCGGCGACCCCCGGCGAGTAGGCCAGGGCCAGATCGCGCTGGGTGGAGAGCGGCTTGCTCGGCATCACGCGGATCTTTCCCGGCGGGGCGTTGCGATGATAGTCGAGGGCCTGTTGGTCGAGGTTCTCCGCCATGGGGATCTCCGTGCGGGGGTGGGGCGTGCGCTGCGGCGGCACATTCTAGCTGTGCGCACGGCCGGCTGCGCGGAACACTTACTCAGGCGGCGTTTGTCGCGTGCTCAGAGGCGGTGCAGCAGCAGCTGCAGATTCATCCGCCGGCCGCGCGAGCGATAGGCGCACTGGGCGAGGAACAGCTCGGCGCAGGCCAGCGCGTCGATCAGCGCATCGTGCGCCTGATAGCGCGGCAGGCCGTAGCGCTCGCGCGCCGCCCAGAGGCGCAGCGAGCCGGGCCTGATCGGCCGTCCGCTGTAGTCCATCAGACGCTTTTCCAGCGCCAGAGTGTCGACCACCGGCATGACGATGCCGCAACCGTAGAGCTGCTGGCAGGCGGCGTTGAGGAATTTGAACTCGATCTGCGCGTGGTGCGCCACCAGCACCTTGCCGGCGAGCGCTTCGAGAAGATTTTCGACCACCGTCTGCAGGTCGAGTCCGGCGGCGGCGCGGTCGTCGGTGATGCGATGCACCACCGCGCTTTCAGCGGGGATGTCGCCCTGCACGCGGACGATCTCGTGGCGGCAGCTGCCCAGCTGGATGCGCCCACCCTGCAGGCCGAGGTAGCCGGCGCTGAGGATCTGTCCGCTGTCCGGTTCCAGCCCGGTGGTTTCGAAATCCAGGGCGAGAAAGCGCAGGTCGCGGTGGTCGTTGCCCGGCGGCGGCGTCGGCACCGAGAGGAATTCCCGCAGGGCTCCGGGCGGCGCGCGGCGCAGCAGCCACTGACGCCGTCGCTCCAGAGAAAACAGATAGCGCCACATCGCCTTCGATGCCTCAGGTGCGGTAGCGCTGGGCCAGCGTCTGCTGCAGCGTGCGCACCACCGAGAAGGCATCCTTGAGGTGGTCGCGCTCGAAGTGCGAGAGCTGATTCGGCGAGGCGAAATGGTTGGCCTTTTCTCCGCTGCGGATCTGCCGTGCCTGATGTTCGAGGCGCACCTGGCTGATGAACTCGAAGGCGTCGAGCAGATCCTTGGCGCTGTCCTGGCTGACCTCGCCGCCGGCCATCGCCGCCTGCAGGCGGTCGTAGGTGTTGACCGCCGGGCTGCCGCCGGCCAGCGCGTAGACCCGCGCCAGATCGATGATCGGCACCACGCCGTTGTGTTTCAGATCGA
The DNA here is from genome assembly GCA_965602395.1 of uncultured Chromatiales bacterium. GTDB lineage: Bacteria > Pseudomonadota > Gammaproteobacteria > CBFCYW01 > CBFCYW01 > CBFCYW01. Next base: position 3,336 of record CBFCYW010000101.1, on the reverse strand, counting down.
TGGTCTGGTTGTGCTCGCCGCCCTTGATCAGCACGAAGTTGCGGAAAAAGCCCAGCGGTGGCGTGTGCGACAGGGCGTTGCCGGCCATGAAGGCGAGGAAGATGCGGTTGCCGGCGGATTTATTCAGCTGGAATCGGTGCAACTGTTCGAACAGGGCGCACTCGCCGTACAGGCAGCGCATGTCGAAGAAGATCGAGGCGTGCATCAGCGCCTTCGGCTCCGGCTCGTCGATCCACTTGGCGAAGTAGGATTTCCACACCGCCAGCGGCTGCCGCCACTTGTCGGTCTTGGCCATGATCTCGCCGGGGCAGTAGATGTAGCCGCAGGCGTCGAGGCCGTCGCAGACGAAATCCGCCAGCTGGCGGAAGTAGTCGCCGTGGGCCGCCGGATCGTAGCTGTCGTCGAGGACGATGCCGTTGTCCTGATCGGAGTGCGCGGTCTGCTCATTGCGCGCCTGCGAGCCGCAGACGATCCACGCATAGGGGATCGGCGGCGGGCCGAAGCGCTCCTCGGCGAGCTGCAGCAGGCGGCAGGTGATCGCCTCGCCGACCGCGGTGATCACGTGGCCGGTGGACTGCGCGGTGGTGCCGGCGCCGACCAGATTGACCAGCAGCTGCGGCACCGCGGCGCTGATCTCGGCCATTTCCTCGGCGCTGTTGCGCTTGTAGACATCGCCGACCAGATGCACCGCCGAGGTGGAGTGGCGCTGCAGCAGGTCGGTGGCGGTGATCATGCCGTCCACCCCATCCGGCGAGATCACCGGCAGGTGGTGGACATTGTGCCGCGCCATGCTCAGCAGCGCGTCGAAGGCCGGTGCCGAGGCTTCGACGGTCATCGGCTGCGGCGTCATCACTTCGCGCAGCGGGGTGTCGTAGTCGCGCCCGCTGGCGAGCACGCGGCTGCGCAGATCGCGGTCGGTGAGGATGCCGGCCAGCGCGCCGTTCTCGATCACCAGCATCGACGATACGCGCCGCTCGCACATCAGCGCCGCGGCCTCGCGCACCGTCGCCGCGGGCGACAGCGAGACCGGCTCGCAGACCAGCAGCTCGCTGATCGGCGTGGTCATCACCCCCACCTGCTGTTCGCCCTGTGGCTCGCCGAGGTGCTCGATGGCGTTGCGCAGGCGATCCGCGCCGCTGGGGCCGAAGAAGTAGCCGAAGGCCGGATGATCGCGGTGCAGGCGCTCGAATTCCGCGCTGGGCAGTTGATAGAGCAGGCAGTCCTCCATCGCGTTGACGTTGACCTCCACCTTGCCGCCGCGGAACAGCGAGCGATAACCGAATACGCCGCCCTCGCCGAGATGCGAGAGCAGATCGCCGGATTCGTCGCGAATCTCCGCCGCGCCGCTGCGGATCATGTACAGGAAGGCGTTGTTGCCGCCGGCTTCCAGCAGCGCGGTGCCGCGTTTGGCGTAGCGCAGTTCGAGGCGTGCGGGCAGCTGATCGAGCGTGTCGCCGGGCAATTGTGCGAAGGGCGCGTGGCGGGCCAGAAAATCGCGGATTTCCAGCAGTTCGACTTCCATTGATGCTCCTTGGGCAGTGGTGAATAAGGCCTGTGCGCCGCCTCTTGAGGCCGTCGCATCGGGCGTCCCGGCAGCTTAGCGGTGGGCGCGGTGCAGGTGTTGCGCCGGATCAAGCATGCCGTGTTTTTTCGCAGTGCACAAAGGGCAAACCCCGCACGGGGCGGGGTTTGCTGCTACCGAATGACGATTCGGATTTTAGTGGCCGGTGGCACCGCCCGCGCCTTTCGGCACGCGGATGTCTTCGACCAGATGCTGGATGTGCTCCGGCGGCGGCGCGGTGACTTTGGCGACCATGGTGGCCACGCCGAAGTTCACCAGTGCACCGATGGCGCCGAAGGCATTCGGCGAGATGCCGAAGAACCAGTTGGCGCCCATGTCACCCAGGAAGGAGGTGCCCGGAATGAACAGGATGCCCTTGTGCTGGAACACGTACAGCATGGTCACGCCGATACCGGCAGCCATACCGGCGATCGCACCCTGGCTGTTCATCTTCTTGTTGAAGATGCCCATCATCAGTGCCGGGAAGATCGAGCTGGCAGCCAGACCGAAGGCGATAGCCACGGTGCCGGCGGCGAAGCCCGGCGGGTGCAGGCCGAGGTAGCCGGCGGCCGCGATGGCACCAGCCATGGCGATACGACCCGCGTTCAGCTCCGCCTTTTCCGAGATTTCCGGCATGAACACGCCCTTCAGCAGGTCATGCGAGATCGCCGAGGAGATGGCCAGCAGCAGGCCGGCAGCGGTGGACAGTGCAGCAGCCAGACCACCGGCGGCGACCAGCGCGATCACCCAGTTCGGCAGCTGTGCGATTTCCGGGTTGGCCAGCACCATGATGTCGCGGTCGACCTGGACCATTTCGTTGCCCTGCCAGCCGAAGGATTCGGCCTTGGCAGCGAACTCGGGGTTCTTGTCGTTGTAGTACTGGATGCGGCCGTCGCCGTTCTTGTCTTCGAAGGTCAGCAGACCGGTGGCCTCCCAGTTCTTGAACCACTGCGGACGCTCTTCGTAGACCAGGTTGCCATCCGGAGCACCGATCGGGCCGGGCTGGATGGTTTCCATCAGGTTCAGGCGAGCCATGGCGCCAACGGCCGGGGCGACGGTGTACAGCAGAGCGATGAACACCAGCGCCCAGCCAGCGGATGCACGGGCATCCTTCACTTTCGGCACGGTGAAGAAGCGCACGATGACGTGCGGCAGGCCGGCGGTACCGATCATCAGCGACAGGGTGTACACGAACATGTTCAGCGTGCCACCGAGCTTCTGCGTGGTGTATTCCTTGAAGCCGAGGTCGGTGACCACCATGTCGAGCTTGTCGAGCATGGTCATCGAGCCATCCGCCAGGCTGCTACCCAGACCCAGCTGCGGCAGCGGGTTGCCGGTGATGTTCATCGAGATGAACACGGCCGGCACGGTGTAGGCGCAGATCAGCACGCAGTACTGGGCGATCTGGGTGTAGGTGATGCCCTTCATGCCACCGAGTACCGCGTAGAAGAACACAATGGTCATGCCGACGAACAGGCCGGCCTCGTAGCTGGTTTCCAGGAAGCGCGAGAAGGCCACGCCGACGCCCTTCATCTGGCCGATCACGTAGGTGATGGAAGCCAGGATCAGGCACACCACAGCGACGATGCGCGCGGTCTGCGAGTAGTAGCGATCGCCGATGAATTCCGGCACGGTGAACTTGCCGAACTTGCGCAGATAAGGCGCGAGCAGCATGGCGAGCAGCACGTAGCCGCCGGTCCAGCCCATCAGGAACACCGAGGCGCCGTAGCCGTTGAAGGCGATCAGGCCGGCCATCGAGATGAACGATGCCGCGG
>CBFCYW010000100.1:0-12908 GCA_965602395.1 uncultured Chromatiales bacterium | reverse complement strand
CCGAGCCACCGTGGTGCGCTGCACCAAAGTGGCACGAGTCCTGCTGTAGCCCCTGTGAGCGCCTTCGTCGCGACGGAGAAAATCGCTCAAGACACTGAATTAAAACAAATCTAATGCGAGCGCCACCGCACCGTTGCACCTCTTTGGTGCGGGCGTCGCACCAAGCGGGAGCAATCAATGGAAACCTTGCAATCGGGCAGCAACGTGCTGTTTCTTCTCATCGGCGCGGTGATGGTGCTGGCGATGCACGCCGGTTTCGCTTTTCTGGAAGTCGGCACCGTGCGCGAGAAGAATCAGGTCAACGCGCTGGTCAAGATCTTTGCCGATTTCTGCGTCTCTACCCTCGCCTATTTTTTCGTCGGCTATTCGCTGGCCTATGGCATGGATTTCTTCGCCTCGGCCTCTGAGCTGTCCGCCGGCAACGGCTACCAGCTGGTCAAGTTCTTCTTTTTGCTCACCTTTGCTGCGGCGATCCCGGCGATCATCTCCGGCGGTATCGCCGAGCGCGCGCGCTTTTATCCGCAGCTGCTGGCTTCGCTACTGATCGTCGGGCTGATCTACCCGCTGTTCGAGGGTGCGGTGTGGAACGGCAACTTCGGCTTGCAGAGCTGGATCGCGGCGACATTTGGTGCCGAATTCCACGATTTTGCCGGCTCGGTGGTGGTGCATGGCGTGGGCGGCTGGCTGGCGCTGGGCGCGGTGGTGCTGCTCGGCGCGCGCCGCGGGCGCTATTCGACCGACGGCCGGCTGATGCAGGCGCATCCGCCGAGCTCGATCCCCTTTCTGGCTCTCGGTGCCTGGGTGCTGACGGTGGGCTGGTTCGGCTTCAACGTGATGTCCGCGCAGGAGGTCGAGGGCGTCTCCGGGCTGGTGGCGCTGAATTCGCTGATGGCGATGGTCGGTGGGCTGCTGGCGGCGCTGGTCGCCGGCAAGAATGATCCGGGCTTCGTGCACAACGGGCCGCTGGCCGGGCTGGTGGCGGTGTGTGCCGGCTCGGATCTGATGCACCCGATTGGTGCGCTGCTGGTCGGTGCGGTGGCCGGGGCACTGTTTGTGCGCGCCTTTACCCTCACCCAGAATCGCTGGAAAATCGACGATGTGCTGGGCGTCTGGCCGCTGCACGGCCTGTGCGGCGCCTGGGGCGGCATCGCCGCCGGTATCTTTGGCGCCGAGGCGCTCGGCGGCCTCGGTGGGGTCAGCTTCATGGCGCAGCTGGCGGGCACGCTGGGCGGTGTGGTCTTCGCCACGGCCGGCGGCTTTCTGGTTTACGGTGTGCTCAAGCGCACGGTGGGCATAAGGCTCTCCGAGGAGGAGGAATACGACGGCGCCGACCTGGCCATCCACAAGATCTCCGCATCGCCAAAGTATTGATTATCGATACCGTCAACTGAATCGAGGACATTTCAGACATGAAAAGAATCACGGCCATTATCAAGCCCTTTAAGCTGGAGGACGTGCGCGAAGAGCTGTCCAAGGTGGGCATCAAGGGCATGACGGTCACCGAGGTCAAGGGCTTCGGCCGGCAGAAGGGCCACACCGAGCTGTACCGCGGCGCCGAGTATGTGATCGACTTTCTGCCCAAGGTGAAGCTGGAGATCGCGGTGCGCGAAGAGCTGGTCGAGCAGTGCATCGAGGTCATCGTCAAGGCCGCACACACCGGCAAGATCGGTGACGGCAAGATCTTCGTCGAGCCGATTGAACGGGTGATCCGCATCCGCACCAGCGAAGAGGGGCCGGAGGCGCTGTAGGCGCTGCTCGACGGGTGTGCGGCCGCCGGGCTGGCGGTCGCGCGGACAGGTGTTATCATTGCCCGCCTTGTAGCGTCGATCGCCCCACCACCCGCGTCTCGTATGTGTGTGCGACGCCCCGCCCAAGGACCGCAAACTGGACCGAACACCGGACCAATAACTCAGGCATCCCGCCCTCGTGACAAGCACCGGTACAGCCTCCCAGACCACCTGTAAAAAGACCGTCATCCCGCGCGCCGAGCATTGTGTGTCGCGCCGCCACATCAGCGAAAACGCCCTCAAGGTGCTCTATCGCCTGCGCGACGCCGGCTACGAGACCTACCTGGTCGGCGGCGTGGTGCGCGATCTGCTGCTCGGTCTCGAACCCAAGGATTTCGACGTCGCCACCGACGCCAGCCCCGATGAAGTCAAGGCGCTGTTTCGCAACTGCCGGTTGATCGGCCGGCGCTTTCGTCTGGCGCACATTCTCTTTGGCCGCGAGGTCATCGAAGTGGCCACCTTCCGCGCCAGCCATCGCGACAGCGACGACGGCCGCGTCGACGACGACGGCCGCATCCTGCGCGACAACGTCTTCGGCAATGTCGAGGAGGATGCGCTGCGCCGCGACTTCACCGTCAACGCGCTGTACTACGACATCCGCGATTTCTCCATCGTCGATTTTGTCGGCGCGATGGCGGACATTCAGGCCCGCCGCCTGCGCCTGATCGGCGACCCGCAGACGCGCTACACCGAGGACCCGGTGCGCATGCTGCGCGCGGCGCGCTTCGCCGCCAAGCTCGGCTTCGAGCTCGATTCAGCCAGCGCCGCGCCGATCCACCAGCTGGGGCCGCTGCTGCGCGACATCCCGCCGGCGCGGCTGTTTGAAGAGGTGCTCAAGCTGCTGCAGACCGGGCACGGCGCACAGAGCCTCGAACAGCTCTGGCACTTCGACCTGCTGCGCTACCTGTTCCCCGCCGCCGACCGACGCATCCGCGCCGAGGACAGCTACGCCGCGCGGCTGATCATGCGCGCGCTGGATAACACCGACGAGCGCATCGCCGCGGGCAAATCGGTGACGCCCTCGTTCCTTTTCGCCGCCTTTCTCTGGCCGGATGTGCATGAGCGCGCGGCGGCGCTGGAGGCCGACGGCGAGCCGCCGATCCCGGCCATCCAGCAGGCCGCCGACGAGGTGGTCGACGAGCAGCTCAAGTACACCTCGCTGCCGCGGCGCTTCTCCCTGCCGATGCGCGAGATCTGGACCCTGCAGCCGCGCCTGCAGCAGTACACCGGGCAGCGCGCGCTGCGCACCCTGTCGCACCCGCGCTTTCGCGCCGGCTACGATTTCCTCTGCCTGCGCGCCGAGGCCGGTGAGCCGCTGACCGACTGCGCCAGGTGGTGGACCGAAATCCAGGAAAAGGACGAGGACACACAGATCACCATGGCGCGCAAGGCCGGCAGCAGCAGCCGCCGCCGGCGCGGCCCGCGTCGCCGTCGCGCGGCGAGCGGCGACTAGTCCGCCGCCGATGCTCGTCAGCGCCTGGATCGGCCTGGGCAGCAATCTCGACGACCCGCGCGGCCAGTTGCGCCGCGCCGCCGCCGCCCTCGCCGAGCTGCCGCAGAGCCGCCTCGTCGCGCTCTCCGGGCACTATGGCAGCAGCCCTCTCGGCCCGCAGGATCAACCCGATTACGTCAACGCCGCGGCGCGGCTGGATACAGCGCTCGAACCGCTGGCCCTGCTCGACGCCCTGCAGGCGATTGAAAACGCCCAGGGCCGGGTGCGCGCGCGGCGCTGGGGCGAGCGCACGCTGGATCTCGATCTGCTGCTCTACGGCCGTCAGCGCATTGACCTGCCGCGCCTGCAAGTACCGCATCCGGGGCTGCCGCAGCGCGCCTTTGTGCTCTGCCCGCTGGCGGAGATCGCCGGCGAGGGCTTGCCAGTCCCCGGTTTTGGCCGCCTCGGCGAGCTGCTGCGGGGCGTGTCGCGCGACGGCCTGTGGCCGCTGGATGACGGTTCGAGCGATGTCGATGCAGATGCCGCCACCACCGGCACCGCGGCCGCTGCCAATGCCATCGAATAGAGGCGAAGAGCGCCGCGCAGGGCTTGTGCAAATCCTCGCGATAATCCGCAAAACCCGCGCATTTTTCCGAATGATGCGCGCCGCCCAATAGGCCGAGACGCGGCTTGCAAGGCACCCCTGCAGCGGCGACAATGCCGCCGCGGTCCGTATCGGTCCTCCCGCGACGAGAAGCTGTGAACCCCGTCAGGCCCGGAAGGGAGCAGCGGCAGCAGTGGCATCGGGCGCCGGGATGTGGCTGGTGCGGGCCGTCTTTTATTTCTGGCAGCGCCTTTCGCCGCGATACGCAGCCGGGCCGCCGGCGAGCGGCCGCCGTCGCGCACTGCACGCGGTCCGGCACTCGCATATAATTCCCGTCCCTCCCGCAGCACACGGCCATGCCCCGATGAGTTACCAGGTTCTGGCACGCAAGTGGCGGCCGCACGGCTTTGCCGAAATGGTCGGTCAGGAGCACGTGCTGCGCGCGTTGATCAACGCGCTGGACAACGATCGCCTGCACCACGCTTATCTGTTCACCGGCACCCGCGGCGTGGGCAAAACCACCATCGCGCGCATTCTCGCCAAGAGTCTGAACTGCGAGCGCGGCGTCGGCTCCAGCCCCTGCGGCGAGTGCAGCGCCTGTCGCGAGATCGATGAGGGCCGCTTCATCGATCTGCTCGAAGTCGACGCGGCCTCGCGCACCAAGGTCGACGAGACCCGCGAGCTGCTGGAAAACGTCCCCTATGCGCCGGCTCGCGGGCGCTTCAAGGTGTACCTCATCGACGAGGTGCACATGTTCTCCAAACACAGTTTCAACGCCCTGCTGAAGACCCTCGAAGAGCCGCCGGCGCACGTCAAATTCCTGCTCGCCACCACCGATCCGCAGAAGCTGCCGGCGACGATCCTCTCGCGCTGCCTGCAGTTCAACCTCAAGCGACTGCCGCCGGGCCTGATCGGCGGGCAGTTGCAGCGCGTACTCGACGCCGAGGGCGTGGCCGCCGATGCCGGCGCACTGCGCCACCTGGCGCGCGCCGCCGACGGCTCGATGCGCGACGCCCTGTCGCTGCTCGATCAGGCCATCGCCTACGGCCAGGGCGAGGTGCGCGACGCGCAGGTCGAAGCGATGCTCGGCAATCTCTCGCAGGCGCGCCTGTTCGAGCTGCTCGAAGCCATCGCCGCCAGCGATGCCCGCGGCCTGCTGGGACTGCTCGCACAGCTCGCCGAGTTCGCCCCCGACTACGAGCAGCTGCTCGCCGATCTGCTCGGCCTGCTGCACCAGCTGGCGCTGGCCCAGCAGGTGCCGGCGGCGGTGGACGGCGAGGCCTTCGACGCCGAGCGCCTGGCCGCACTGGCGCAGCGCTGCGCCGCCGAGGATGTGCAATTGTGGTATCAGATTGCGCTGCTCGGCCGCCGCGACCTGCCCTACGCGCCGGACGCCCGCGACGGGCTGGAGATGATCCTGCTGCGCATGGTCGCCTTTCGCCCGGATGTCGGCGCGCCCGCCGGCACCACCAATGGCCAGGGTGTTGGCCAGAGCGGCGGCCGGAGTGGCGGCCGGAGCAATAGCCCGCTCGGCGACCGGACTGCTGGCCCGGCTGCTGGCCCGGCCGCGGCTGCAGCGCCGCTCACCACCGCGCCGGCTTCGCCGCCCGGCCCGACTCCCGCAGCGGCGGCAGATGCAGCCCCCGGCGCGGCGACCACTGCGCCGCCAAAGGCGACCGCTGCGAAACAACGCCCCGAGCCCGGTCGCGGGCCGCTGGCGCGCATGCTGGCCGCGGGGCGTGGCGCTGCGGGGGCGCCGTCGCGCGGTGCGTCCGCAGGGGCCAAATTGAGCAGCGCATCCGCCGGGGCGGAGCCGGGTGAGCCGGCTGTGGTGCCGGTGGGGTCGGGTGGTGGCGTGGCTGGCCTCCCGGCACCCTGGGAGGACGCTGCCGCGGCTGTCGAACCGGCCGGGCCGGCCTCGTCGCCAGCCATGTCACCGGTGGTCAAGCCGCAGATTATCGAATCGACGGCGGCTGTTTTGGCGCCATCGTCCGCGGAGCCAGCGCCCGCAGAGCCAGCGCCCGCAGAACCAGCGCCCGCAGAACCAGCGCCCGCGGCAGCGGTCTTCGAGAGTCCGCCGCTGGATGCCTATGCCGCGGATGCCGCTGCGGACGCGAATGCGGATGCGGATGATTGGGGCGTTGCCGATGCCGCCGAGCTGGCATCGTCGCCGCAGCAGGCCGCGCCAGCCGCAGCAACCGCTTCTTCGGCGCGTGCCGGGCAGCCGGCGGCCGCTGCGGCGGTCGCGCCGCCGGATGCGGTGGATGATCCGCTCGCCGATCGCGACTGGAGTCCGCAGGGCTGGCTGGCGCTGGTTGCCAGCCTGCCCGGTGCCGGGCTGGAGGTGCAGCTGGCCAGCCACTGCCGGTTGGCTGCGCGCCACGGCGCGCTGCTGCACTTGCAGCTCGACCCGCTGCACGGCACGCTGCTGCGCCCGCGCGCGGTGGCGGCGCTGGAGGCGGCTTTCGCCGAGCTGCTCGGCTGCGCGCTGTCGCTGCGCGTCGAGCTCGGCGAGGCCGGGGGCGGCGAAGACGCCGCGCCGACGCTGGCGCAGAGCCGCGCGCACAACGATTCCGAGCGCCAGCGCGAGGCCGAGCAGGCGATCGCCGACGACCCGCTGGTGCAGTCGCTGTGCCAGCGCTTTGCCGGGCGCGTGGTGCCCGGCAGCGTGCGCCCGCTGGATGCGCGGCCGGCGGCGGGCGCGGACTGAAACCCCCGATTCACAGGCCCGCGGGCGGCGTGGGCGGATTTCAATTGCAGCTAGTGAATACGCGCCCGGGCGCGAGGAGAGACGAGATGAAAGGTGGCATCGGTAACCTGATGAAGCAGGCGCAGAAGATGCAGCAAGAGATGCAGAAGGCGCAGGAAGAGATGGCCAATATGGAGATCGAGGGCCAGTCCGGCGGCGGCCTGGTAAAGGTGGTGATGAGCGGCCAGCACGCCTGCAAGCGGATCAGCATCGATGACAGCCTGCTCGACGATGACAAGGACATGCTGGAGGATCTGGTCGCCGCGGCGGTCAACGACGCGGTGCAGCGCATCGAGGCCACGGTGAAGGAGCGCATGTCCGGGCTGACCTCGGGCATGGGCCTGCCGCCGGGCATGAAGATGCCGTTTTAGTCGCTGCCCGGCCGGTAGCCGTGCTGCATTCCCACCGAGACGATGGAGGGGCCCGTGGCCGCTTTGCTGGATGAGCTGATCGAGGCGCTGCGCTGCCTGCCCGGGGTCGGGCCGAAGTCGGCGCAGCGCATGGCCTATCACCTGCTGGAGCGCAACCGCGAGGGCGGCCAGCGGCTGGCGCGACTGCTCGACGAGGCGCTGCAGCGCATCGGCCATTGCAGCCAGTGCCGCAATTTCTCCGAGAGCGAGATCTGCCGCTTGTGCGCCGATGCCTCGCGCGATGCGGCCAGCCTGTGCGTGGTCGAGTCGCCGGCCGATGTGCTGGCCATCGAGCGCGCCACCGGCTTTCGCGGCCGCTATTTCGTGCTGATGGGCCACCTCTCGCCGCTGGATGGCATCGGCCCCGCCGAGCTGGGGCTGGAGCTGCTCGAACAGCGGCTCGCCGCGGCTGGTGTCGCTGAGCTGATTCTGGCCACCAATCCCACCGTTGAGGGCGAGGCCACCGCGCACTATCTGGCGGAGATGGGCCGGCGCCACGGTGTGCGCGCGATGCGCATCGCCCACGGTGTGCCGCTGGGCGGCGAGCTGGAGTACATCGACGGCGGTACGCTGTCACACGCTTTCGCCGGGCGCACCGAGGTCTGAGTCTGGCGGCTGCGGCAGGCCGCCACTGACGGGGGCTTCGGGGACGTTGCGATGAGCCACGAAAAAGGCCTGGAGTCGTTTGACTCCAGGCCTTTGAGTATCGCCGCTGGCGAGGCGCTCAGCTGGCCCGCGCCGCTTTGATAATGTCGTTGAAAGTGGCGCTGGGGCGCATCACCGATTTGGTTTTTTCCGGGTCTGCGAGGTAGTAGCCGCCGATGTCGACGTGCTGTCCCTGCACGCTGTTCAGCTCGGCGATGATTTTCTCCTCGTTGTCGTTCAGCGCTTTGGCCAGCGGCGCGAAATGCGCGGCCAATTCCGCGTCCTCGTCCTGCTCGGCCAGCGCTTCGGCCCAGTACATCGCCAGGTAGAAGTGGCTGCCGCGGTTGTCCAGCTCGCCGGTGCGGCGCGACGGTGACTTGTCGTTGTCGAGCAGTTTCTCGGTGGCCAGATCGAGGGTCTTCGCCAGCAGCTCGGCCTTGGCGTTGGAGAATTTCTTGGCCAGATCCTCCAGCGATACCGAGAGGGCGAGGAATTCGCCGAGCGAATCCCAGCGCAGGTGGTTTTCCTCCACCAGCTGCTGGACGTGCTTGGGCGCGGAGCCGCCGGCGCCGGTTTCGAACAGGCCGCCGCCGGCCATCAGCGGCACGATCGACAGCATCTTCGCGCTGGTGCCCAGCTCCATGATCGGGAACAGGTCGGTGAGGTAGTCGCGCAGGATATTGCCGGTCGCCGAGATGGTGTCCATGCCGCGCACCACGCGCTCCAGGGTGTAACGCATGGCGCGCACCTGGGACATGATCTGGATATCCAGCCCCTCGGTGTCGTGGTCCTTGAGGTAGGTCTCGACCTTCTTGATCAGCTCGTTCTCATGCGGGCGGTAGGGGTCGAGCCAGAACACCACCGGGGTGTCGGAGTCGCGCGCGCGGGTCACCGCGAGCCTGACCCAATCGCGGATCGGCGCGTCCTTGACCTGGCACATGCGCCAGATGTCGCCCTCTTCGACATGCTGCACCATCAGCACTTCGCCGCTGTCGATGTCGACGATGCGCGCTTCGCCGGCCGCCGGCACCTCGAAGGTCTTGTCGTGGGAGCCGTATTCCTCGGCCTTTTGCGCCATCAGGCCGACGTTGGGCACGGTGCCCATGGTGGTCGGGTCGAAAGCGCCGTTGGTTTTGCAGAAGTTGATCATCTCCTGGTAGATGCGCGCGAAGGTGGATTCCGGGATCACCGCCTTGGTGTCTTTGCTGCGGCCGTCGGCGCCCCACATTTTGCCGCCGCTGCGGATCATCGCCGGCATCGAGGCGTCGACGATCACATCGTTGGGCGCGTGCAGGTTGGAGATGCCCTTGGCCGAATCGACCATCGCCAGCTCCGGGCGGTGCTCGTGGCAGGCGTGCAGATCCTCGTGGATCTCCTCGCGCAGCGAGCGCGGCAGTTTCTCGATTTTCTCGTAGAGATTGACCAGGCCGTTGTTGACGTTGACGCCGAGTTTGTCGAACAGCTCGCCGTGCTTGTCGAAGGCATCCTTGTAGAAGGTCTTCACCGCGTGGCCGAAGACGATCGGGTGCGAGACCTTCATCATCGTCGCCTTGACGTGCAGCGAGAACATCATGCCGGTCTCGCGGGCGTCTTCCATCTGCTCTTCGTAGAAGTCGCACAGCGCGCGCTTGCTCATAAACATGCTGTCGATGACTTCGCCTTCCAGCAGTTCGACGCGCGGTTTGAGCACGTGGGTCTCGCCGTCGGCGGTGACCAGATCCATCTGCACGTTGCGCGCGCGATCCAGGGTCATCGATTTCTCGCCGTGGTAGAAATCGCCCTCGCGCATGTGCGCGACGTGGGTGCGCGATGCCTGGCTCCACTTGCCCATCGAGTGCGGGTGCTTGCGCGCGAAGTTCTTCACTGCGCGCGGCGCGCGGCGATCCGAGTTGCCTTCGCGCAGCACCGGGTTGACGGCGCTGCCGAGCACCTTGCCGTAGCGCTCGCTGATGCGCTTTTCCTCATCCGTGTGCGGGTCTTCCGGGTAGTCCGGCACCGGGTAGCCGCGCGACTGCAGCTCGGCGATGGCCTCGGTGAGCTGGTGCACCGAGGCGCTGATGTTGGGCAGCTTGATGATGTTGGTGTCCGGCTCTTTGGCCAGGCGGCCCAGCTCGACGAGGTTGTCCGGCACGCGCTGATCTTCGCTGAGGTACTCGGAGAATTCGGCGAGGATGCGCGCGGCCACCGAGATGTCGCTCTTGGCGACCTCGATGCCGGCCGCCGAGGTGAAGGTGCGGATCACCGGCAGCAGCGAGCAGGTCGCCAGCAGCGGGGCTTCGTCGGTGAGGGTGTAGATGATCTTGGGCTTCGTCATTGTCTGATTTTCCGGTGGCGTTCTGAGCGCCTGCGGGCTTGTGGCCCGTGGCGGCGTGTGGAGTCGTATTGTTGTGGGGGATCGCATTGCGCGACCGGGGTCGCCGGCGCTGCCGCCACGCGCTGTCTGGCGTGCTGCGCGGCTCGCCGAGGGAGCTGGCCAGCCTGCGGAGGGCTCGTTTTCCTATCGGTAGCGCTGTCGCGGGTGGCACGGGGATGCGCTTGGCGTTGGCCGGCGGCGGGCGGCTCGCGGTGCGGTGGCGGGGATGCGCTGAAGTGCGCGTGGGCGGGCTGTGCGGAATGCCGATCTGCCGCGGCAACAGCTCGGCGCCCGGCGGCGGAAGGCCGGTGCGAAAGCGGGGTGCTGGCCGGGCTGTTGGCCCGGATGCTGGCGTTCCGCATCTCTGGCATGGGATCTCGTTCGAAGGCTGCGGCAGGCGCCGCCCGGTGCATATTGCAGTGCAATAATTTTAATCTTTCTGCGCACTTTGTGCCAGCATTCGCAGATAACTGTGGTAGCGCTCGGCACTGATCCGGCCGTCGGCTACCGCGCAGCGCACGGCGCAGTCGGGCTCGGCGCGATGGGCGCAGTTGTGGAACCGGCAATCCCCGGCGAGGGTGGCGATCTCGCGAAAACCGGCCGCCAACTCGCTGCCTTCCAGATGCTCCAGCGGAAATTCGCGCACCCCCGGCGAGTCGATCAGTCGGCCGCCGTCGGGCAGCTCGTAGAGGGTCGCCGCGGTGGTGGTGTGGCTGCCCTGGCCGCCGTGCTCGGAGAGCGCGCCGACGCGAATCTCGCGATCCGGCAGCAGCCGGTCGGCGATCGACGATTTGCCCACCCCCGACTGGCCGACGAGGATCGAGGTCTGCCCGCGCAGCAGTGCGGCCAGCTCGTCCAGCCCGCCCGGCGCGGCGTTGCTGGCCAGGCAGGCGGGGTAATCCAGCGCGCGGTAGCGCGACAGCAGCGCCCGCGCGGCAGCCGCGGATTGCTCGCCGAGCAGGTCGGACTTGTTGATCGCCAGCGCGGCGCGCACGCCGAGGCGCTCGGCGGCCACCAGATAGCGGTCGATGAGTTCGGTGTCGAAGCCGGGCGGGTCGGCGGCGACCACCACCAGCTGGCTGAAGTTGGCTGCCAGCGGCTTGAGCATGCCGCGGCGGTCGGGGCGTTCGAGGGCGCTGTCGCGCTCTGCTATGGCGACGATGGCCGCGCAGCCGGTGGCTCGCCCGGTGTCGTGCGATTCGGCCCGGTCTGGCTCGAGCCACAGCACGCGATCACCGCACACCGGGTAGCCGGCGCGGCGCCGCGCCACGCAGCGGTGCAGCTCGCCGGCGGCGTCGCGCACCGAGATGCGCGCGCCGTAGTTGGCCACTACCACGCCGTGGCGGCATGCCGGGTGTTCGTTCGCGCCGGCAGCGGTGTTCTTGGTGGCGGCTGCCCCGGTCGCTGTGTCGCGCCGGTCGCGCGGCTGCCGCGGGCGCTCTCTCGGCCCTTGCTTGCGCGGCTTCTGGCGTTGCTGTCGGCTGCGCTGCTGGGCCATCGTGGCGCTGCCCGCCTCAGCGGAGCAGGGCGTCGACCCGGGCCGCGCAGATGAAATCGTTGCGCGACAGGCCGCCGATGGCGTGTGTGGTGAATTCGACGGTGCAGCTGGCGTAGCCGATGCGCAGATCCGGATGATGCTGCTGCGTTTCGGCGATCCAGGCGACGCTGTTGGCGAAGGCCATCACCCGCAGGTAGCCGCGCAGCGCGACGCGGCGGCTGATGCGCCGGCCGGCCGGATCCAGCGCCCAGTCTTCGTGCAACTGGCCGAGCAGCTGCTGGATCTCGCTGTGCGCGAGCGCCGGGGTGTCGCCGGTGCAGGCCGCGCAGCGTTCGCCATCGAGGCCGCAGGCCGGGTTGCGCGACTGCTCGCTCACTGCTCGAAGCGGTAGTAGTTCTGGTTGAGATAGGCGGCGATGTGCGCCAGCTCGTCGTCGAACAGCTGCAGGCCGATCTGTTGGTTGCACAGCAGCAGCTGGCGGTCGAGGCGCGCCAGGTTGTCGACGCGGCGGCCCTCGCGGCTGTAGATCTCGTCGCCGTGGCAGCTGGTGCAATTGTCCATGTGCAGCCCGGCGCCGATGTCGGGATCACCCTGCATAGCGCCGTAGGTGGGGGCCGATTCGGCCTCGGCGGCCTGGCTGGCAGCGGCGCCGGACAGTGCCAGCAGAGCGGCGGCGCAGAGCGCTTTCAGCGTGGAGTTGGTGTGCGTTTTGCGGATACGTGGCATGAGTTCCCTCGCGGGTGAAATACGTGGCTGGGCTGTCTATACTGCCGGCCACGATGCTAGAGCGTCCAAGGATAGCATCACCCATTCGGCACAAGGTACGGCACATGCAGGCGGAGCGCGGCAATCTGGTCTGGATAGACCTGGAAATGACCGGTCTGGACACTCAGCGCGACCAGATCATCGAGATTGCCACCATCGTCACCGATGCGCAGCTCAATATTCTCGCCGAGGGGCCGGTAATCGCCATCCATCAGAGCAAGGAAATCCTCGCTGGCATGGACGACTGGAACACCCGCCACCACAACGCCTCCGGGTTGGTGCGGCGCGTGCGCGAGAGCGCGCGCAGCGCGGTCGATGCCGAGCGCGAGACGCTCGGTTTTCTCGGCATGTACGTCAGCCCCGGCAGCTCGCCCATGTGCGGCAACAGCATCTGCCAGGATCGACGCTTTCTCGCCCGCCTGATGCCCGAGCTGGAAGCCTTCTTCCACTACCGCAACCTCGATGTCAGCACCATCAAAGAGCTGGTGCGCCGCTGGGCGCCGGACGTCGCCGCCGGGCTGAAAAAAAGCAGCGCACACCAGGCGCTGGATGACATCCGTGGCTCCATCGCAGAGCTGCGCTACTACCGCGAGCGGGTGTTCAACATCTGATCGCCCCGCGCGGCGAGCAGCCTGGCCGCTGCGCCGCCGGGGGCATTCCGCCAG
>CBFCYW010000099.1:0-12965 GCA_965602395.1 uncultured Chromatiales bacterium | reverse complement strand
CTCGGCGGCGGCGCGGCTCATACGCGCATGCGGGCACCGCGGCGCCGCCGCTGTCAAGCCACCCGCTACTCCAGCGCGCCGCGCAACAGCTGCAGGGAATCACCCAGCTCCAGTTCACCGCCGGCGTCGATGGCATCGAGCAGCGGCATCAGCTGCTGCAGCAGGCGACGGTGGTGGCCGGCCAGACGTTGCGCCTGCCCCTCGGCGACCAGCCACAGGGCGACATCCAGCGCCTCGGGCAGCGGCTCCGGCGGCGTCGCGCTGCTCGCTGGGCTGTCGGCCGTCGCCGGCATGCTGGCAACGGCCGCATCGGTCTCGACCTGCGCATGCTGCGGCGCCTCCTCTGCCGCTGGCTCTACGGCTTGTCGCCCGGCCGCCTGCTCCTCGGGCGGCTGCTTCGCGGCTGGCACGGGGTGGTCGTCGTAGACCACGCAATCACCGCCGGCCTGCGCGGCGCGCCCCAGCCGCCGGCGGGCTATTTCCATCAGGCTGTCGACGTCTTTCAGTAGATGCACGCCGGGCGCGGCGAGGCCGAGGCTGACGGTAAAACTCAAGGGGCCGCGGGCGGTGTTGAAGCGCACCGCGCGAATCCGCGAGAGGATGCGGTTGGCGACCACCACGCCGCCGAGGTCATTGGTCATCGGCGCCAGCACGCCGAACTCGTACTGGCCGACGCGGCCGACCGTCTCCAGCCGGCGCACGCACTGCACGATGAATTCGCCGAGCTTGCGCAGCAGCTGCTCGATCAGCGCGGCGCCGTGGCGCTCGATCAGCGACTGCGGGGCATCGACGCGGATCAGCAGCAGGCTCAGCTCCTTGCCGTGGCGCTTGGCGAAGGCCAGATCGCGCTCGGCCTGCTGCTCGAACAGGGCGCGATTGGCGAGCCGGGTCTTCGGGTCCATGGCGCCCGGATCACTGGCGCTGCCGGGGGCGCCGACATCCTCGCGGTGGCGCGCCGCCTCGCGCGCCAGGGCGGCGATCCGCTGGCTGATCTGCTGGGTGTTGAAAGGTTTGGTGATGTAATCGCTGGCACCGGCGTCGAGCGCGCGCTGCTTCTCCTCCGGTTCGTCGGCGCCGGAGAGCACGACGATCGGCAGGTTGCGCAGGTGGCGCGGGTTCTGCGGATCGCGCAGCCGCTCGATGAGCTGGTAGCCATCCAGCTTGGGCATGCTGAGATCGGTGAGCAGCACGTCGAAGTCGTCCGCACCGGAGAGCACCTGCCAGGCCTCCTCGCCGTCGCGCGTCTCGACCAGATCGACGCTGTCGGCGAGGATGCGGCGCACGGCGACGCGGATGATCCGCGAGTCGTCCGCCAGCAGCACGCGCAGTCGCTGCGAACCGGCTGGCGGCGCGTTTGGCGCATCACTCATGAAAACCCCACGATCGAATGGCTGACGGAGCAGCGATTCCCCACTAGCGGCCGAGGTGCGGATGCTCTTGACATTACTGGGCTTGTTCGCGCTTGGCGCAGTCACCTTCGCACTCTCCACGCTAGCCGCGGGTGGCGGCGCCATCCTCAGCCTGCCGGCGGCATCGGCGCTGATCCCGCTGCGCGCGGTGGCGCCGGTGGTGTGCCTGGCCTCACTGGTCAGCAGCTTGCAGCGGGTCTGGCTGTACGGGCGGGATATCGAGTGGCGGGTGCTGGTCTGGGTGCTGCCGGGGGTGATCGGCGGTGGCCTGCTCGGCGCCTGGCTGTTCGCCCGGCTGGAGGCGCGCTGGCTCGGCCTGCTGCTGGCCGGCTTTCTGGTCTGGCACGTGCTGCGCCAATACAGCCGCAGCGGCGCGCCGAGCTTCGCCATGCGCGACTGGTATTTTCTGCCGGCCGGACTGGCCACCGGGGCGATCTCCGGGCTGGTCGGCGCCAGCGGGCCACTGATGAATCCCTTCTACGTCAACGCCGGGATCCAGCGCGAGCGGATGATCGGCACCAAGGCGGTGAGCACGCTGCTGATGCAGTGCGCCAAGGCCAGCGGCTACGCCGCCGCCGGGGTGATCGACGCGCGACTGCTGCTCTACGCAGCGGCGCTGGCGGCCGGTGCGCTGCTCGGCAACTGGCTGGGTAGACACTGGCTGCGACGGCTGTCGCTGGCGGGCTGGCGCCACTGGGTGAACGCCGCGCTGCTGGTCGGCGCCGCACTGCTGGCGTGGCGCGCGTTGAGCTGAGTCGGGCGCCGCTCAGCGCACCCAGCAGTCAGGCCGCGCAGGCCGCGCAGGCTACGGGCAAAGGCTCACAGCGCATCGATGGCCTGCGAAGGCGCGGCTGGTGGATGCCGGATGTCGCTGCAGCGCAGCGGCCGACCGCCGTGGCAGCGCAGGCTGCGGAGCGGCAATTCAAGCGCTATCGTCCGCGTCGGCCGACGCCACCGATCGGCCACCGGCGGCCGCTGCGTCGGGGTCGCGCGCCAGCAGTGGCTGCCACAGGCGCTCGCCGATGCGCCGCAGCTCGGACTTGGAGCGCTGACGCAGCGCAGTCAGCAGAGCGAAGATGGCGCCGTGACCACCGATCAGCAGCAGGTTGTACAGCGTATCGCTGGCCAGCCCGCGCCACAGGGCGGCGAAATCACCACTCCAGATGTGTATCAGCAGCGGCAGGCCGAGCAGCCACAGCGCCGATAGACTCGCCAGCCAGGACAGCCAGTAGCCTGCGCGCCGGCGGCGGTGCACGGCGCGCACCTCGGCGGACAGATCGGGCAGTTCGATGCGCTGGCCGCTCTCGCTGACCACGCAGCCGCTGAGGTTGGCCGGCAGGTAGCTGTCGCCGGCGCAGCGCAAGCGTTGCAGCACGCTGTCGTGCAGACGCACTTGGCGCAGGCCGAAGTCTGCGCACAGCTCGTCGATGTGGCGCGGGCCGTAGCGATAGAAGGCGGCCCGTCCGGCGCGCGAGTCGTACAGCTTGCCGGTGGGGTCGGCGCGCCGACCGTGCTCCTCGCAGTCGGCCTGGTACAGGCGCAGCCCGCAGGATGAGGCCTTCGCCCACATCCAGCCCAGCGCCACCAGCGCCAGTTGATCCTTGGGGTAGCCGCCGCCGACATTGGCGTGCACGCCGGCGAACCAGAGCTGCTCGATGCGCGGCTCCGCACCCTCGGCGCAGGATTCGTCGCGCTCGTCCCACAGCTCGGCGTGAAAGGTGATGCGCGCGTCGTCGATGGATATCGCGTGGCAGCCCTTATCGACCCGCGGGCTGAGTTTGTAGTCGCCGAAGCGGTATTTGAAAACGCGGTCGATCCAGTTGCGCATCCAGTCGAAGGGCACGCCGACGGCGTCGACCGTGTCCCACACGCCGACGAAGCGCACGCGGGTTTCCCCGGCGTGGCAGTGCTCGCACTGAAAGGCGGTGATGTGCTCGTCTTCGCCGCGGTGATAGAGCTGATAGGCGTCACTGACCAGTTTCTCCAGGCGGTCGGGCGACAGCCGCGCGGCGTCGATCACGCCGAAGCGGCAGATCAGCCCCGCCAGCAGGCGCACGGTGTAGGCGCCGCGGCTGAAACCGAGCACGTAGATCTGGTCGCCCGGCACGTAGTTGCGCGCCAGTGCGGTGTACAGCTGGCGGATGTTGCGCCCCAGGCCCCAGCCGACGGCGCCGCCAAGGGCGCGAAACAGCTTGAAATCCTCGGTGCCGACGCCGTCGTCGTAGAAGGCGAGCTGCTCGCGGCCGGCTGCGGGGTGGCGTTCGATCGCCAGATAGGTGCGCCAGACATTGGTGCAGAGGCCTTCGCCGCCACTGCTGCCGGTGCCATCGGACAACAGCACGATATTTTTTGACTGCGCTGGTGGTGCATCGTCGGGCATGCGACTACTCCTATGGACTTGCCCGCACGATCCCGGGCGCGGGATCGCGCTGATCAGCTCATCTTCGGATCGCAGTGGCTAACTGGCAAGTGCCGCATGGCCGGTCGCGAAAAACGCTACCGGCAGTAACATCCGCGGCACCGCTGCCGAGCGCGGCGGAATCAGTCGCCGCCGCGGGAAGCGCGCTTGCGCTCGTGCTCCTTGAGCAGCTTCTTGCGCACGCGGATCGCCGCCGGCGTCACCTCGACCAGCTCGTCGTCGTCGATGAACTCCAGCGCCTGCTCCAGCGAGTAGCGGATCGGTGGCGTGAGGACGATGTTTTCATCGGTGCCAGCGGCGCGGATATTGGTCAGCTGCTTGGCTTTCAGCGGGTTGACCACCAGATCGTTGCTGCGCGAGTGGATGCCGAGAATCATGCCCTCGTAGACCTCCTCGCCGTGGCCGATGAACAGCTTGCCGCGCTCCTGCAGATTGAACAGCGCGTAGCCCAGCGCCTTGCCCTGGCCGTTGGCGATCAGCACGCCCTTGTTGCGCTGGCCGATGGTCACCGTCTGATACGGCCCGTAGTGGCTGAAGACGTTGTACAGCAGGCCGCTGCCGGCGGTCATGGTGAGAAAATCGGTGCGCAGGCCGATCAGCCCGCGGGCCGGGATGATGTAGTCCAGCCGCACCCGCCCCTTGCCGTCGGGCACCATGTTCTGCAGCTCGCCGCGGCGCTCGCCGAGGGCTTCCATCACCGCGCCCTGGTGCTGGTCTTCGATATCCACGGTGAGCTGCTCGTAGGGCTCCTCGCGGCTGCCGTCGGCCTTTTCGTGGACGATCACCTGCGGTCGGCCGACGGCCAGCTCGTAGCCCTCGCGGCGCATGTTTTCGATCAGCACCGACAGATGCAGCTCGCCGCGCCCGGAGACCCGGTACTTCTCCGCATCGGCGGTCTGCTCGACACGCAGCGCCACGTTGTGCTTGAGCTCCTGCTGCAGGCGATCCCAGATATTGCGGCTGGTGAGAAACTTGCCCGAGCGGCCGGCGAACGGCGAACTATTGGGCTGAAAGGTCATGCTGATGGTCGGCTCATCGACGCTCAGCGCCGGCAGTGCCTCGACGGTGAGCGGATCGCAGACGGTCTCGGAGATATCCAGCGGATCGAGCCCGGTGATGGCGACGATATCGCCGGCGGCGGCCTCGGCGACCTCGACCCGCTCCAGACCGTTGAAGCCGAGCACCTGGTTGATCCGCCCGCCGCGCAGCTTGCCGTCGCGATCGACGACCTTCACCGCGGCGCCGCCCCTGACCGAGCCGCGCTTGATGCGGCCGACGCCGATAACGCCCACGTAGCTGTTGTAGTCGAGCGTCGAAATCTGCATCTGGAAAGCACCGTCGCGGTCCACATCCGGCGACGGGACATGCTCGACGATGGCCTCGAACAGCGGCGTCATATCGCCCTCGCGGTCATCGGCATCGAGGCTCGCGTAACCGTTCACCGCGGAGGCGTAGACGATCGGAAAATCGAGCTGCTGGTCATTGGCGCCGAGGTTGTCGAACAGATCGAAAACCTGATCCACCACCCAGTCCGGGCGCCCGCCGGGCTTGTCGATCTTGTTCACCACCAGGATCGGCCGCAGGCCGTGGGCGAAGGCCTTCTGCGTCACGAAGCGCGTCTGCGGCATCGGCCCCTCCTGCGCATCGACCAGCAGCAGCACCGAATCGACCATCGACAGCACGCGCTCCACCTCACCGCCGAAATCGGCGTGACCGGGGGTATCGACGATGTTCACCCGGTAGTCGCTCCAGCGGATCGCGGTGTTCTTGGAAAGAATCGTGATGCCGCGCTCCTTCTCCAGATCATTGGAGTCCATCACGCGCTCCTGCGGCGCGGCGCGCGAATCCAGCGTGCCCGACTGTTGCAGGAGCTGGTCCACCAGCGTGGTCTTGCCATGATCGACGTGGGCGATGATGGCGATGTTACGGAGCTTGGCGATCACTGAGGCGACCTCTAAAAGGGATAACCGCGCATTGTAACCCCATATCGCCCTGCCGCGCCGAGCGGCGACAGCCATCGGCGCATCCGGCCGCCGCCGCATCGCTACCGTGGCACAGCCCGCCGCATCGCCGCGAGGCTTGCCGCCACCGGCGCGGCGGTCTACCGTGCCCACTCACCCCCGCGCCAATCAGTCATCGATGCCGCTGTCCGAATTTCACCCCGCCGTGGCGCGCTGGTTCGCGCGCCATTTCAGCGCCCCGACCAGGGCGCAGCGAGACGCCTGGCCGGCCATCGCGCGCGGCGCGCACACCCTGCTGGCGGCGCCGACCGGCTCGGGCAAAACGCTGGCGGCGTTTCTCTGCGCCATCGATGCACTGGTGCGCGAATCGCGCGCCGGCCCGCTGCCGGACGAGACCCGCGTGCTGTACGTCTCGCCGCTGAAGGCACTGTCCAACGACATCGACAAAAACCTCCAGCAGCCGCTGGCCGGGGTCGAGGATGCGCTGCTCGAAGGCGGCCAGCCGCCGGCGGCGATCAGCACCTTCGTGCGCACCGGCGACACCCCCGCCAGCGCCCGCGAGCGCGCCCGCCGCAAGCCGCCGCACATCGTCGTCACCACCCCGGAATCGCTGTACCTGCTGCTGACCTCCGACTCCGGCAGAAAAATGCTGCGCACGGTGCGCACCGTCATCGTCGATGAAATCCACGCTCTGGCCGGCGAAAAGCGCGGCGCGCACCTGGCCCTGTCGCTGGAGCGTTTGCAGGCGCTGGCGGAGCAGCCGCTGCAACGCATCGGCCTGTCGGCGACCCAGCGACCGCTGTCGCGGATGGCCGATTTTCTCATCGGCGCGCGCGACCAGCGCTGCCGGATCATCGATGCCGGCCACCTGCGCGAGCGCGATCTGGCGCTGGAGGTGCCCGGCGCGCCGCTGGAAGCGGTGATGGCCAACGAAGTCTGGGGCGAAATCTACGACCGCCTCGCCGATCTGTGCCGCGCGCACCAGACCACGCTGATCTTCGTCAACACCCGCCGGCTGGCCGAGCGCGCCGCGCGCCACCTGGCCGAGCGGCTCGGCGAAGATGCCGTCACCGCCCACCACGGCAGCCTGTCGCGCGAGCACCGCCTCGACGCCGAGCAGCGGCTCAAGGCCGGCGAGCTGCAGGCGCTGGTGGCCACCGCCTCGCTGGAGCTGGGCATCGATATCGGCGACATCGATCTGGTCTGCCAGCTCGGCTCGCCGCGCGCGATCGCGGCCTTTTTGCAGCGCGTCGGCCGCGCCGGCCACGCCGTCGGCGCGACGCCCAGGGGGCGGCTGTTTCCGCTGTCGCGCGACGACCTGTGCGAGTGCGCCGCGCTGCTCGACGCGGTGGCGCGCGACGAACTCGACGAGATCGCCGTCCCGCCCGGCGCGCTGGATGTGCTCGCCCAGCAGATCGTCGCCGAGGTCGCGGCGGCCGGTGAATGGGGCGAGACCGAGCTGCTGACCTGTTTCCGCCGCGCCGCGCCGTACAAGAAACTCAGCGACGCTCAGTTCGAGTCGGTGCTGGCGATGCTCGCCGACGGCTTCACCACCCGCCGCGGCCGCCGCAGCGCGCATCTGCACCGGGATCGGGTCAACCACCGGCTGCGCCCGCGCCGTGCCGCGCGGCTGGTGGCGCTGACCAACGGCGGGGTGATCCCGGACCAGTTCGACTACGATGTGGTGCTCGCACCGGAGGGCTTTTCGGTCGGCACGCTCAACGAGGATTTCGCCTTCGAGAGCCTGCCCGGCGACATCTTCCAGCTCGGCAACACCAGCTACCGGATCCTGAAAGTCGAAACCGGCCGCGTGCTGGTCGAAGACGCCAAAGGCCAGCCGCCGAACATCCCCTTCTGGTTCGGCGAGGCGCCCGGGCGCACCGACGAACTCTCACTGGCGGTGTCGCGGCTGCGCCAGCGGGTCGAGGTGCTGCTCGGCGAGGGCCGCGACGGCGCGATCAGCGGATTGACGGCGGACCTCCCCGGCCTGCCGCTGGCCGCCGCCTGCCAGCTGATCGATTATCTGGCCGCCGCCTGCGCCGCGCTCGGCGGCCTGCCGAATCAGCGGCGCATCGTGCTGGAACGCTTTTTCGACGAGTCCGGCGACATGCATCTGGTGGTGCATTCGAGCTTCGGCTCGCGGCTCAACCGCGCCTGGGGGCTGGCGCTGCGCAAGCGCTTCTGCCGCAAGTTCAACTTCGAGCTGCAGGCCGCCGCGCTGGAGGACTGCATCGTGCTGTCGCTGGGTGCGACGCACAGCTTTCAGCTCGCCGAAGTCAAAAATTATCTGCACCCGAACACGGTGCGCGATGTGCTCACCCAGGCGCTGCTCGACGTGCCGATGTTCGCCACCCACTGGCGCTGGAACGCGACCACCGCACTGGCGATTCAGCGCAACCGCAACGGCAAAAAGATCCCGCCGCAGTGGCAGCGTAACGACGCCGAAGACCTGATCGCGCTGGTCTTTCCCGATCAGCTCGCCTGCCTGGAAAACATCGCCGGCGCGCGCCAGATTCCCGATCATCCGCTGGTCGAGCAGACCCTGCGCGACTGCCTCTGCGGGCTGATGGACATCGACGGGCTGGAGGTGCTGCTGGGCAAGATCGGCAGCGGCGAGGTGGCCTTCGACGGCCGCGATCTGGCCAGCCCCTCGCCGCTGGCCAGCGAGATTCTCAACGCTCGGCCCTACGCCTTTCTCGACGACGCACCCGCCGAGGAGCGGCGCACGCTGGCGGTGCAGCAGCGCCGCTTCATGACCCCGGACGAGGCCGCGACGCTCGGCCAGCTCGACGCCGCGGCGATTGCCAAAGTGCGCGACGAAGCCTGGCCGCTGGCGCGCGACGCCGACGAGCTGCACGACGCGCTGTGCCTGCTCGGCTTTGTCACCGCCGCCGAGGGCCAGCCGGCGCAGGCCTACTTCGGCCAGTTGCAGGCAGAACGCCGCGCGGCGGTCGTCGCGCCGCCCAATGTCGAAGCCGGCGGCGGCGCGCCGCTCTGGATCGCCGCCGAGCGACTCGCCGAGCTGCGCGCGGTGCTGGCGGACTGCGCCACCGACCCGCCCATCGACGCGGTCAGCACGGCGGCGGCGGAGCGCGGCGCGGCGCTGGTCGAGCTGATCCGCTCGCGGCTCGAAGGGCTGGGGCCGGTGACCGCGCAACAACTCGGCGCGCCGCTCGGCCTGCCCGCCGACGAGATTCAGCCCGCCCTGCTGGCGCTGGAGCAGGAGGGCTTCGCGCTGCGCGGTGAGTACGAAATCGGCGCGGGCGAGCAGTGGTGCGAGCGCGGCCTGCTGGCGCGCATCCACCGCTACACGCTGAACCGCCTGCGGCGCGAGATCGAGCCGGTCTCGGCGGCCGATTTCATGCGTTTTCTGTTTCAGTGGCAGGGGCTCGGCGCGCACCGCGGCGAGGGCCGCGAATCGCTGGCCGCGGTGCTCGATCAGCTCGCGGGGCTGGCGCTGCCGGCGGCCGCCTGGGAGGCGCATATCCTGCCCGCGCGGCTGCGGCTGTACACCCCGGATCAGCTCGACAGCCTGTGTCAGAGCGGGCGGATCGTCTGGCTGCGCCCCGGCTCGACCGGTGGCCGCGAAGCTGCACCGCGCAAATCCGGCACGCTGGCGGCGACCGGCGTGGCGCTGGTGGCGCGCGGCGATCTCGAGCTGTGGCGGCTGGCGCTGGGGCGCGGCGCGCAGGATCAGCTCTCCGGCACCGCGCGAAGACTGCTCGATGCGCTCGACCAAAAGGGCGCGGCGTTTTTTGCCGATCTGGTGCGCCACTCAGGCCTGCTGCGCACCCAGGTGGAAACCGCACTGGGCGAGCTGGTCAGCGCCGGACTGGTCACCGCCGACGGCTTCGCCGGGCTGCGCGCGCTGTGCCTGCCGGCCAGCCAGCGCAGCCGGCGCGGCCGCGGCCGGCGGCGGTCGGCGGACTACTCCGGGCTGGATTCGGCCGGTCGCTGGGATCGCCTGCCAGCGCCTGCGGAAGACGCCGATCAGGCTGCCATCGAGCTGTTCGCCGACGCCCTGCTGCGCCGCTACGGGGTGGTGTTTCGGCGCCTGCTGGAGCGCGAGCCGCACGCGCCGCCGTGGCGTGCGCTGCTGACGATTTATCGCCGCATGGAGGCGCGCGGCGAGCTGCGCGGCGGGCGCTTTGTCGATGGCATGGCCGGCGAGCAGTTCGCCCTGGCCGAGGCGCTCGGCGCGCTGCGCGAGCTGCGGCGGCGGCCGGGCGACGGCGAATACGTGGCGATCAGCGCCGCCGACCCGCTCAATCTGAGCGCGCTGATCAGCCCCGGAGAGCGGGTGCCGGCGCAGGCGAAATTGCGCCTGCTGTATCGCGACGGCGTGCCGGTGGCGCGGCTCGACGGCCGCGACATCGGCTGGCTTGCAGAGCTGGGCAGCGACGAGCGCTTTGCCGCGAGTCAGGCGCTGCTGCGCGCTGCGGGCCACGCGACGGGCCACGCCGGGCCAGCCAGCGAGCGCCACTGAAGCCGGCCGGCCGGCGCTGCCGTGATAGCCTTGCCGGGCGCCGTAACCAAACCGGGGCGAGCGTGAGCGCACGGATCTGCTCGGCTACCGCAACCGGCGCTACTACCTCACCCCAAACCCTGACGGCAAGCGAAACCATGAGCGATACCCCACGCACGCCCTATGCGGCGCTCGGCGGCGAGCGCGGCCTGCGACAACTGGTCGACCGCTTCTACGACCTGATGGATTCGCTGCCGGAGACGGCGCCGATCCGCGCCATGCACCCGGACGATCTGGGCGAGTCACGCGACAAGCTGTTCGAGTTTCTCAGCGGCTGGCTCGGCGGACCGCCGCTGTACGCGCGGCGGCACGGCCACCCGCGGCTGCGCGCCCGCCACCTGCCGTTTGCGGTGGATGCGGCGGCGCGCGATCAATGGCTGCTGTGTATGAATCGCGCCCTCGACGAAGCCGGGCTTGACGCGATGATGCGCACCGCGCTCAAACAGAGCTTCTTCAACATGGCCGACCACATGCGCAATCAGCCAGAGCCGGGGCGCGACGCCGGCGGCGAGTCCGGCGCGGGCGACTAGGCGATGGATTTTCCACCGCTGCTGGAGGGTCGCCTGCTGCGCCGCTACAAGCGCTTTTTCGCCGATGTCGAACTACCCGGCGGCGAACAGGTCACCGCCCACTGCGCCAATACCGGGCGGATGACCGGCGTCTGCGAGCCGGGTTCGCGGGTCTGGCTGCAGCCCAGCGACAACCCGCGCCGCAAGCTGCGCTACAGCTGGGTGCTGATGGAACCGGCAGCCGGCGAGCTGGCCTGCATCGACACCGGCCGCGCCAATGCGCTGGTCGCCGAGGCCATCGCCGCCGGCCGCATCGCCGCGCTGGCCGGCTACGCCGGGCTGCGCCGCGAGGTGCGCTACGGCGCCGAGGGCAGCCGCATCGATCTACTGCTGGAGGGCGACGCCAGCGGCGCCGGCCGCGCCGACTGCTACGTCGAGGTAAAGAACGTCACCCTGCGCCTCGCCGATGGCGACGGCGCCTTTCCCGATGCGGTCAGCGCGCGTGCCAGCAAGCATCTGCGCGAGCTGATGCACGTGGTCGCCGCCGGCCATCGCGGCCTGCTCTGCTTTCACGTCGCGCACAGCGGCATCCGCAGTGTGCGCGCCGCCGGCGAGATCGATCCGCACTATGCGGCGATCCTGCGCGAGGCGTTGGACGGCGGCGTCGAGGTGCTCGCGGTCGGCCCGCTGCAGGCTACCGCGCAGCGCTGGCTGTGTGGTGCGGAACTGCCCTTCACCCCGCCGGCCCGCTGAGAGGCATCGGCAAAACCACTGCGCTCGCCACGTTCTGCAATCGCCGCTCGCCGCACGCTTCGCCGGGCGAGGTCTGCGGCGATGCGAAGAGTCAGTCGTGCAGCAATTGAATGCTGCCGCGGACCTGCACCTGCACCTGCTGGTCGCCGGCCTCGATGGATGGGCCGGGCGCAGCATCGGCCATCGCCGCGGCGCGCATCATCACCGGCCGCGGGCCACTCTGCGGCGTGTTGATATTCAGTTGCAACACCCGGTAGCCGGCCGCGCCCATGCTCTCCACCACCCGTTCGGCGCGCTGGCGAAAGCGCGCCAGCGCGGCGTCGATCAGCTCATCCTCGGCGACGCCGCGCCGCTCGGGCGACAATTGGTAATCCAGCGACTGCAGCGCGAGGCGCTCCTGCAGCTCACCGAGCAGAGCCGACAAGGCCGCCGAATCGGCGCTCTGCAAGCGGATCGACTGGCTGATCCGCCAGCGTCCGCTGAGCTGGCCGTTGCGCTCGTAGAGCGGCTGGGTGCGATAGCCGAGGGTCTCGACTTCGACACTCGCGGCGGCCTTGGCGCGCTGCACGCCCCAGGCCACAGCGCGGTTGACGCTTTCGGCGACGGCGCGCGGGTCGCGCCCTTCCTCGCGCACGTAGAGCACGGCGACCAGCAGGTCATTGCCTACCTCGGCGACGCTCTGCACGTCGAAACTGACGCGATCGCGCTGATCTTCCTCAGCGTGCGCCACATGGCTCGCCAGCAACGCGGCGAACAGCATAGCCAGTGCGGTTTTCATCATCCTTACCTCCGATGGTTTGTAATCGAGCGTGCGCGGTCGGTTCACGGCTCTCTCGGCGCGCGCAGCTGGGATCGCAGCAGCGCCGCCATCAGGCCCAGAAACAGGCCCGCCACCAGCGCGCCGATGATCACCAGTGCGCGCTTCGGACTGACCGCCTTGTCCGGTGCGTGCGCCGCCTGATCGAGGGTGTAGGGGCGCACCTTGTCCGCCTCCACGGCGACCGCGTTCAGCCGCGCCAGCTGCTCCTGCAGATCGCGCAGACCGCTGATGAAGGGATCGTCGCTTTCGCGTGACTCCAGCGCGGCGATCTCCGCACCCAGCGCGGCGCTGCCGCGGGTGTACAGCGGCAGCTGCGCGGTATTCACCGCGACGCCGCGCTCGCCGCTCTGCAGCGGCGCCCGGCCGCCGGCGACGCCATCGCTGATACCCAACCGTTCGGCGATGACGAGTGCCTCGCGCAGCACGGTGATGCGATCGCCGCGGCGCGCCGCGGCGAACTCGCGCATGCCGGCGATGCGCACCTCCAGTTCCTGGCGGCTCACGGCGATGCTGTTGTTCACCGTCGCCGCCATATCCGCCACGCTGCGCTGCGCGGCATAGGCGAGAAA
>CBFCYW010000098.1:0-13240 GCA_965602395.1 uncultured Chromatiales bacterium | reverse complement strand
GTCTGTCGGGGTGCGCTGCTAGAGCCGGTAATGCGACTTGCCGTACAATTCGCCACCCTTCCCACCCGCCACACCCTGGGGGACTTCGATGCTGGTCGTGCCCGGCGCCACGGCGCTCTCCGATTTTCGCCTGCAGAAACTGCTCGCCGGGCTGCGTGAGGTCGCGCCGCAGGTACGTGGCCTGTCCGCCCGCTTCGTCCATCTGCTGGATCTGTCGGGCGAGCTGGATGCGGCCGGGCGGGCCCGGCTGGACGCGCTGCTGGCCGTCGCCGATGAAGCCGAGGCCGATGCCACCGCCGAGCAGATGCTGGTGGTGCCGCGTCTGGGCACCATCTCCCCCTGGTCGTCGAAGGCCACCGATATCCTGCACAACTGCGGCCTTGCGCAGGTGCGCCGCGTCGAGCGCGGCATCCGCTACCGACTGGGCTGCGAGACGCCGCTGGATGAGGCCGCGCGCCGCGCCGTGGCGGCGCTGCTGCACGACCGCATGACCGAGAGCGTGCTGGCGGACATCGACGCCGCCGAAGTCATTTTCGAGCACCACCGGCCGGCGCCGCTGCTGCGTATCGATCTGCTCGGCGGCGGCCGCGAGCGACTCGAACAGGCCAACCGCGAGTTGGGGCTGGCGCTGTCCGACGACGAGATCGACTACCTGCTCGACAACTTCCGCGTCCTCGGCCGCAACCCCAGCGACGCCGAGCTGATGATGTTCGCCCAGGCCAACTCCGAGCACTGCCGGCACAAGATTTTCAACGCCCGGTGGGTGATCGACGGCGAGGCGCAGCAGCGCACGCTGTTCGGCATGATCCGCAATACCCACGAGCTGCACCCGGGCGGCATCCTCTCGGCCTATTCGGACAACGCCGCGGTGCTCGAAGGCAGCCAGGCCAGCCGCTTCGCACCGATGCCGGGCAGCAACGAATACGCCCACACCGCCGAAGCCGCACACATTCAAATCAAGGTGGAAACCCACAATCACCCGACCGCGATTTCGCCCTTCCCGGGTGCGGCCACCGGTGCCGGCGGCGAGATCCGCGACGAGGGCGCCACCGGCAACGGCTCCAAACCCAAGGCCGGGCTGTGCGGTTTTTCCGTCTCCAATCTGAATATTCCCGGCTTCGAACAACCCTGGGAGAGCGACAACGGCAGGCCCTCGCGGATCGTCTCGGCGCTGGAGATCATGCTCGAAGGGCCGATCGGCGCGGCGGCGTTCAACAACGAATTCGGCCGTCCCAACCTGCTCGGCTACTTCCGCACCTTTGAAGAGGAGGTCGAGCTGGCCGGCGAGCGCGAGCTGCGCGGCTACCACAAGCCGATCATGATCGCCGGCGGCCTCGGCAACATCCGCCCCGGCAATACCCACAAGCTGCCGGTGCCGGCCGGCGCGCACGTGGTGGTGCTCGGCGGCCCGGCGATGCTGATCGGCCTCGGCGGCGGCGCGGCCTCGTCGATGGCCAGCGGCGAGAGCGCCGAAGACCTCGACTTCGCCTCGGTGCAGCGCGGCAATCCGGAGATGGAGCGCCGCTGCCAGGAGGTCATCGACCGCTGCGTGGCGATGGGCGCGGAAAACCCGGTGCTGTCGATGCACGACGTCGGCGCCGGCGGCCTGTCCAACGCGCTGCCGGAGCTGATCGACGACGCTGGCCTCGGCGCCCGATTCGAGCTGCGCAAAGTGCCCAACGACGAGCCGGGCATGTCGCCGATGGCGATCTGGTGCAACGAGTCGCAGGAGCGCTACGTGCTCGCCGTGGCGCCGCATCGGCTGGCCGAATTCGAAGCGATCTGCGCCCGCGAGCGCTGCCTGTACGCGGTGCTCGGCCAGACTACCGCCGAGCGCCAGCTGACCGTAAACGACGCGCACTTCGACGAACAGCCGGTCGACATGCCGCTGGCAGTGCTGCTCGGCAAGGCGCCGAAAATGCGCCGCGACGCGGTCCGTCGCGACTTCAGCAAAACCGCCTTCGACACCGCCGGCATCGATTTGCACGAGGCCGCCGAGCGCGTGCTGCGGCTGCCGGCGGTGGCGGCGAAAAACTTTCTGATCACCATCGGCGACCGCAGCATCACCGGCCAGGTGGCGCGCGATCAGCTGGTCGGCCCGTGGCAGATGCCGGTGGCCGATGTCGCCGCGACCGTCGCCGGCTTCAAGGGCTACGCCGGCGAGGCGATGGCCATCGGCGAGCGTACACCGGTGGCGCTGGTCGATCCGGCGGCCAGCGGGCGGATGGCGATCGGCGAGGCGCTGACCAACATCGCCGCCGCCGACATCGGCGAGACCGGCAATGTCAGCCTGTCGGCCAACTGGATGGCCGCCGCCGGCCATCCGGGCGAGGACGCGGCGCTGTTCGATACCGTCAGAGCCGTCGGCATGGAATTGTGCCCGGCGCTGGGCATCGCCATCCCGGTGGGCAAGGATTCGCTGTCGATGAAGACCGTGTGGCGCGACGGCGCAGGGGAGAAATCCGTCACCTCGCCGCTGTCGCTGATCGTCACCGCCTTCAGCAAAATCGGCGACGCGCGGCGCACGCTGACCCCGCAGATCCGCACCGATCGCGGCGACTCCGAGCTGCTGCTGATCGATCTCGGCTGCCGCCAGCACCGTCTCGGTGGCTCGGCGCTGGCACAGGTTTATCGGCAGATCGGCGACGCCGCGCCGGATGTCGATCGGCCGGCGATGCTCAAGGGCATGATCGACGCCGTCGCGCAGCTCAATCGCGCTGGCCTGCTGCTGGCCTATCACGACCGCTCCGACGGCGGCCTGTTCGCCACCCTCTGCGAGATGGCCTTCGCCGGCAATACCGGGCTGGAGGTCGATCTGGTCTCGCTGGG
This sequence comes from uncultured Chromatiales bacterium, assembly GCA_965602395.1. Classification (GTDB taxonomy): domain Bacteria; phylum Pseudomonadota; class Gammaproteobacteria; order CBFCYW01; family CBFCYW01; genus CBFCYW01. The sequence continues at coordinate 10,411 of CBFCYW010000098.1, read as the reverse complement.
CGATGACGCCATCGCCGCACTGTTCGCCGAAGAGCTGGGCGCGGTGCTGCAGATCCGCACCGCCGACCGCGAGGCGGTGCGCCAGCGGCTGCGCGACCACGGCCTGCAGAGCGGCTGCGTGCACCTGATCGGCTGGCCGCGGGCCAACGGCGAGCTGCTGCTGCGCCAGGGTGGCGGCGAGCTGTTGCGTCGCCCGGTCGCCGAACTGCGCGCGATCTGGTGGCAGACCAGCCACCGCATGCAGCGCCTGCGCGACAACCCCGACTGCGCCGACGCGGAGCTGGCCGCGGTGGCCGCTGACGACGACCCGGGCCTGCCGGTGCGGCTGTCCTTCGATCCGGCGCTGGATGTGGCCGCGCCGATGATCGCCGGCGGCGCGCGGCCGCGCGTCGCGGTGCTGCGCGAGCAGGGCGTCAACGGCCAGATCGAAATGGCGGCGGCTTTCGACCGCGCCGGCTTCAGCGCCATCGACGTGCACATGAGCGACATCATCGCCGGTCGCGTCTCGCTGGCCGATTTCGCCGGACTGGCCGCCTGCGGCGGTTTTTCCTACGGCGATGTGCTCGGCGCCGGCGGCGGCTGGGCCAGCTCGGTGCTGTACAACCCGCGCGCGCGCGACCAGTTCGCGGCGTTTTTCGCCCGCGCCGACAGCTTCGGCCTCGGCGTCTGCAACGGCTGCCAGATGCTCAGCCAGCTCAAAGCGCTGATCCCCGGCGCCGATCACTGGCCGCGCTTTCTGGGCAATCGCTCCGAGCAGTTCGAAGCGCGCTTCGCGGCGGTCGAAGTGCTCGATTCGCCGTCGCTGCTGTTCGCCGGCATGGCCGGTTCGGTGATGCCGATCGCCGTTGCCCACCGCGAGGGCCGGGCCAGCTTCGCCAGCGATGCGGATGCCGCGGCCGTGCACACCGCGCTGCGCTACGTCGACAATCGCGGCCAGGCCAGCGAAGCCTATCCCTGCAATCCCAACGGCTCGCCCGGCGGCGCCACCGGCTTTACCACCGGCGATGGCCGCTTCACCATTCTCATGCCGCATCCGGAGCGCGTCTTTCGCAGTGTGCAGCACAGCTGGCACCCGGACGGCTGGGGCGAGGATGGCCCCTGGCTGCGGCTGTTTCGCAACGCCCGCGCCTGGCTGGGCTGAGGGGCGAGAGCATGTCGCGACATCCGCATCACGATCATCTGGCCGAGTACATCAGCTACGTGCCGCACATCCGCGAGCTGGGCATGCAGCTGCTCGCGCTGGAAGTCGGCCGCTGCGAGATCGGCATGCCGTGGCGCGCAGAGCTGGTCGGCAACCCGGAGAGCGGCGATCTGCACGGCGGCGCGGTGACCACGCTGATCGATTCGGCCTGTGGCCTGTGCGTGCTGGCGGCGATGGACGATCCGGGGCCGATCGCCACGCTGGATCTGCGCATCGATTACCTGCGCCGCGGCGAGCCGCGCCGCGAGCTGGTCGCCGAGGCGGTCTGCTACCACATGACGCGGCACATCGCCTTCGTGCGCAGCAGCGCCCGCCACGCCGCTGGCGAGCCACCGGTGGCGGCCGCGCAGGCTTCGTTTATCGTCAAGGGCAGCGGCGGCGGGCTGGCCGCGGACGTGAGCCTGGATTCGGAGCCGCCGCGATGAGCCTGATCCGACTGATCGAAGAGGCGCGCCGGCAGCGCGATTTCAACCTGTTCAGCCAGGCCATCCCCTACGCGCGCTTTCTCGGCATCGAGAGCCGCGAGTGCGATGGCCAGCTGCACGGTTTTCTGCACTACCGCGAGCGCAATATCGGCAACCCGGCGGTGCCGGCGCTGCACGGTGGGGTGGTCGGCGCCTTTCTGGAGACCACCGCGATCTTTCAGCTGATGTGGCAGCGCGAGACCGCCTCGGTGCCCAAGACCATCAACATCACCATCGACTATCTGCGCCCGGCGGGGCCGCGGGATACCTGGGCGCGGGCGGTGGTCACCAAGCAGGGGCGGCGCATCGCCAACGTCGCGGTGGAGGCCTGGCAGGAATCGCCGGAGAAGCCGATCACCACCGCCGACTGCCACTTTCTGCTCGCCGCGGATTAATTTGCTGTCGCCGTCGGGCCGCGGCCGCCGCTGCTCTAGCGGATACAGTGCGCGGTGTCTGTGTCATAATCCGCCGCTTGATTTTTTTGCCGGCTGCCGGGCCTTCGCCGCGGCGGTCGATCGCGATCGACAACGACTCAACTCATAGGAGCTCCCATGGACTTCTTCATTTCCAATGCCTGGGCCGAAAACGGTGTCCCCGCCGAGGGCGGTTTCATGGGCCTGCTGTTTCCGGTGCTGCTGCTGGTGGTGTTCTTCTTCCTTTTCATCCGCCCGCAGCAAAAGCGTGCCAAGGAACACAAGAACATGATTTCCGAGCTGAAAAAGGGCGATGAAGTCGTTACTGTGGGCGGCTTGGCCGGCACCATCACCAAAGTCGGCGATGCCTTCATCGCCATGCAGGTGGCGGACGGCATCGAAGTCAGCGTACAGAAACAGCACGTTGGCAACCTGCTGCCCAAGGGTACGCTGAAGAGCGCCTGAGGCACTTTCTCCCACATGCCTGAGCTCGCGGCGCCGGCCCGAACCGGCGCCGGAACCGGATAGGTCATGCCCAATCGATATCCCCTCTGGAAATACCTGCTGATCGGCGCCGTGGTGGTGTTCGGCGCGCTGTTCGCGCTGCCCAACCTGTACGGCGACGACCCGGCGGTGCAGATCTCGGCGCGCAGTGGCGCGCTGGAGGAAGGCCTCAGCGGGCGCGTGCAGACGCTGCTCGACGAGGCCGGCATCAGCGGCGTCGAGCCGCGCCTCGAAGCGGACAAGCTGCTGCTGCGCCTCGCCGATGGCGACCAGCAGCTGCGCGCCCGCGATCTGATCAGCGCCGAACTCGGCAATCGCTACACGGTCGCGCTGAACCTGCTGCCGGCGACCCCGGCCTGGCTCGGCGAATTCGCCCGCCCCATGTATCTGGGGCTGGATCTGCGCGGCGGCGTGCACTTTCTCATGCAGGTCGATATGGACTCGGCGCTGCAGCAGGCCGAAGAGCGCTACAGCGAAGAGCTGCGCACCTTCATGCGCGAGGAAAAGATCCGCTACCGCGGCATCCTGCGTCGCGAAGCCGTCGCCGAGGACGACAGCGGCTACCGCCGCGGCAGCCTGTCGATCCGCTTCGGCGACGCCACCAGCCGCGACGCCGCGCTGGAGGTGCTCGACGACGAGTACGCCGATCTGGAGTTCAGCGCCCGCGAGGACGAGCGCGGCTCGCCAGTGGCCGAAGCAAAGCTGACCGCCGAAGCCATCCAGCTGGAGCGCAGCGCGGCGCTGGATCAGAACGTCATCACCCTGCGCAACCGCGTCAATGAGCTGGGCGTCGCCGAGCCGGTGATCCAGAAACAGGGCGCCGAGCGCATCGTCGTGCAGTTGCCCGGAGTGCAGGACACCGGCCGCGCCAAGGAGATCCTCGGCGCCACCGCGACCCTCGAATACCGCCTCGTCGAAGGCACTGCCACCGACTGGTACGCCGCCGCCGAAGCGGGTCGCGCGCCGCCCAATGCCTTGCTGTACCAGCGCCGCGAGGACGGCACGCCGATCCTGCTCAAGCGCCAGGTGATCGTCACCGGCGATCAGATCAAAGATGCCTCCTCGGGTATCGATTCGCAGAGCGGCACCCCGGCGGTGTTCGTCACCCTCGACGGCAAGGGTGCCAAGCGCATGCAGCGCGTCTCGGCGGAGAACATCGGCAATCTGATGGCGGTGGTGTTCATCGAAAACCGCGTCGAGACCGTGGAAGAAAACGGCGAGCTGGTGAAAAAGCGCTCGCGCGTCGAAGAGGTGATCAACGCCGCGACCATCCGCGACGTGCTCAGCCATCGCTTCCAGACCACCGGGCTGGACAGCACCGAAGCACGCGATCTGGCCCTGCTGCTGCGCGCCGGCGCGCTGAAGGCGCCGGTGGAGATCATCGAGGAGCGCACCGTCGGCCCCAGCCTGGGGCAGGACAACATCGATCAGGGCTTCCTTTCGGTGATGATCGGCTTCGCGCTGGTGCTGGTGTTCATGGCGATCTACTACAAGGTCTTCGGCCTGGTCGCCAACCTCGCGTTGAGCATGAATCTGGTGCTGATCGTCGCCATCCTGTCGTCGCTGCAGGCCACGCTGACCCTGCCGGGGATCGCCGGCATCGTGCTCACCGTGGGTATGGCGGTGGATGCCAACGTGCTGATTTTCGAGCGCATCCGCGAGGAGTTGCGCAACGGCAACAGCGTGCAGGCGAGCATTCAGGCCGGTTACGAAAAGGCGGTCACCACCATTGCCGATGCCAACATCACCACGCTGATCGCCGCGGTGGTACTGTTCAGCTTCGGCACCGGCCCCATCAAGGGCTTCGCGATCACCCTGTCGATCGGCATCCTGACCTCCATGTTCACCGCGATCATGGGCACCCGGGCGATCATCAACCTGATCTATGGCGGCCGCCGGCGCGTCGCCAAGCTGGCCATCTGAGGGGCGCGACATGCAGAACGATGAACTGAATGTCCGCTGGGACGTGATGGGCAAGCGCAGGGCGGCGATGGTGCTGTCGCTGCTGCTGATCATCGCCGCGATCGCCGCACTGGCCGTGCGCGGTCTGAATTTCGGCGTCGATTTCACCGGCGGCTACCTGATCGAGGTCGGCTACAGCCAGTCGGTCGAGCTGGGGCCGGTGCGCGCTGCACTGGGCGACGGCGGTTTCGGCGATGCACTGGTGCAGCACTTCGGCACCGCCAGCGACGTGCTGGTGCGCCTGGCGCCGCGCGAAGGCGTCAACAGCGCGCAGCTCAGTGAGCAGGTGCTCGGCGTGCTGCGCGACACCGGCGAGCTGGAGATGCGCCGCGTCGAATTCGTCGGCCCGCAGGTCGGCGAGGAGCTGCGCGAGCAGGGCGGGCTGGCGGTGCTCTACGCGCTGATCGGCATCGTCATCTACGTCTGGCTGCGCTTCGAGAAGAAATTCTCGGTCGGCTCGGTGGCGGCGTTGGTGCACGATGTGCTGATCACCCTCGGCGTGTTCGCGGTGACCGGCATGGAATTCGATCTGCCGGTACTGGCGGCGCTGCTGGCGGTGATCGGCTACTCGCTGAACGACACCATCGTGGTCTTCGACCGCATCCGCGAGAACTTCCGCAAGATGCGCACCGGCACGCCGCTGGAGATCATGAACGTCTCCATCAATCAGACCCTGTCGCGCACGCTGATCACCTCGCTGACCACATTGCTGGTGCTGCTGGCGCTGTTCTTCCTCGGCGGCAGCGCGATCCACGGCTTCGCCGCCGCGCTGATCATCGGCGTCGTGGTCGGCACCTACTCGTCGATCTACGTGGCCAGTACTTCGGTGCTGGCGATGGGCATCACCAAGCAGGATCTGATGCCGGTGCAGAAAGAGGGCGAAGAGCTCGACGACATGCCCTGAGCGGTTTCGGCCGGGCGTGGATCCCGGCCCGCGGGGCGCCCGTCGCCCGTCGGCAAAGAAAAAGGCCGCTCCGTTGGGGGCGGCCTTTTTTATCGTTTGTGCCGGTCTGCAATCGCTGCCAGCAATGCCGTCATCGATACAGATGCAAATAGGGTTGCAGCTTCTGCAGCATGGCGTGATAGACCTTGGGGCCGGCGGCGACGATGTTGCCGCTTTCCAGCCAGCTCTCGGCGCCGTCCAGATCGCCCACCAGCCCGCCGGCTTCGCGCACCAGCAGTGCGCCGGCGGCCAGATCCCAGGGTTGCAGGCCCATTTCGAAGAAGCCGTCGAAGCGTCCGGCGGCGACGTAGGCCAGATCCAGCGAGGCGGCGCCGGGGCGGCGCAGGCCGGCGGTGTCCTGCATAAAGGCGCGCAGCACTTGCAGATAGGCGTCGGCGCTCTGGTCGTCGCGGTAGGGGAAGCCGGTGCCGAGCAGCGCGCCCTGCAGGCCGCGCTGCTGGCTGACGCGCAGGCGGCGATTGTTCAGTTCGGCGCCGCCGCCGCGGCTGGCGGTGAACAATTCCTCGCTGTCCGGGTTGTAGACCACCGCGTGCTCGACGCGACCGCGATAGCGCAGGGCGATGGAGACCGCGTACTGCGGCACGCCGTGCAGGTAGTTGGTGGTGCCATCGAGCGGGTCGATGATCCACTCGAACTCATCTCTGCCGCCGCTGCCGGCCTGGCGGCCGGATTCCTCGGCGAGGATTGCGTGGCCGGGATAGGAGCGCTGCAGCACGCGGATGATCTCCGCCTCGGCGGCGCGATCCACCTCGCTGACGAAATCGTTGCGCTGTTTGCTGGCCACCGACAGGCTGTCGATCTTGTTGCGGTGGCGCGTGATAATGTGCCCCGCAGCGCGCGCTGCGCGCACCGCGATGTTCAGCATGGGATGCATGGGGATGCGGCTTCCGGTGAGTGTCGGCAGCCGCACAGAATAACAGAAAACCGCGCGCGATCTGGCAATAGTCGTCGCCGCCAAAGGCTCGGGAGAGCGATTTGCAGCAGTTGAGCGAAGCCGTCGTCAGCACCCGCTTCGTGCTCGTCGAGACCTCGCATCCGGGCAATATCGGCGCCGCTGCGCGGGCGCTGAAAACCATGGGCCTGCGCGAGCTGTACCTGGTGCGGCCGCGCTTCTTCCCCGATCCGCGCGCCAGCGCGCGCGCCTCCGGCGCCGATGATCTGCTGAGCCGCGCGGTGGTTTGCGATTCGCTGGCCGAGGCGCTGGCAGGTGCGGGGCTGGTGTTCGGCACCAGCGCCCGCGAGCGCAGCCTGCGCTGGCCGGAGGTCGCGCCGCGCCAGTGCGCCGAGCAGATCGCCGCCGCGGCGGTGGCCGGGGCGTCGTCCGCGGCGGTGGCCGGTCCGCCGGCGGCGCTGGTCTTCGGTCGCGAGCGCACCGGGCTGGACAACGATGAACTGGCGCTCTGCCAGCGCATGCTGCGCATCCCGGCCAATCCCGAGTACAGCTCGCTGAACCTCGCCGCGGCGGTGCAGCTGCTGGCCTACGAGCTGCGCGTCGCCGGCCTCGCGATGGCGCCGGGGCCGGACTGTGCGCCGGCTGATGGCGATGATGACGATCCGCTCGCCGGCCACGACGATGTGGCGCGGCTGCACGATCACCTGCGCGAAACGCTGATCGAGCTGGAGTTCCTCGATCCCGGCAATCCGCGCCAGCTGATGCGCCGCCTGCAGCGGCTGTTCAACCGCGCGCAGCTGCGCGAGTCGGAGCTGAACATTTTGCGCGGCGTGCTCGGCGCGGCGCAGCGCGCGGTGCGCCGGGCGGCGACTCGACGCGACGGGTGATCGCTGTCACACTTCCAATCCTCGCCGAGGCCCGTATAATACCCGAGTAAATTCGTCAGGTATTCGAGGGCCATCCCATGTGGAGCCAACTCAAAGAGGATGTCACCAGCGTGTTCGACCGCGACCCGGCGGCGCGCAACGTGTTCGAGGTCCTCACCACCTATCCCGGCATCCACGCGCTGCTGTTCCACCGCTTTTCGCACCGCCTGTGGGGCTGGGGCCTGAAGTGGCCGGCGCGGATGTTTGCGCACATCGCGCGCTGGCTGACCGGCATCGAGATCCACCCCGGGGCGAAGATCGGCCGGCGTTTTTTCATCGACCACGGCATGGGCGTAGTGATCGGCGAAACCACCGAGATCGGCGACGATGTGACCCTCTACCACGGCGTCACTCTGGGCGGTGTCAGCTGGAATGCCGGCAAGCGCCACCCGACGCTGGAAGACAATGTGGTGGTCGGCGCCGGGGCGAAAATCCTCGGCCCGTTCACCGTGCACCAGGGCGCGCGCGTCGGCTCCAACGCGGTGGTGGTCAAAGAGGTGCCCGCCGGAGCCACGGTGGTCGGCATTCCCGGGCGCGTCGTCGCGCCGCGCCAGGCGCAGCCGGAGGACCAGCGCCGCGAACGCATCGCCCAGCGCATGGGCTTCGATGCCTACGGCATGACCCGCGACATGCCCGACCCGGTGGCCAACGCCATCAACGGCATGCTCGACCATATCCACGAGTCCGATCAGCGCCTTAACGAGATCTGCAAGGTTTTGCAGGGCATGGGCGCGCCGCTGGAGGAATGCCGTGCCTGCGATGTGGTGCTCGATGGCGAGCGCGATGCGGAACAGGCTGTGGCGCAGGGCGGTGGCGGCGGGCTCGCCAGTGGCGTTCAAGACGAGCAGAAGCGTGCCGCTGGTAATACTTGACTAAATAAGTCAGGTATGAACAATGGGCACCAGGTTTACTACGGCAGTTCAGCCACAAAGGCGAAGCATGAGGCTTACCACCCGCGGCCGATACGCGGTCACCGCAATGCTCGATCTGGCCCTGCACGGGGACGCCGGGCCGGTGACCCTGGCGGAGATCTCGCGCCGGCAGGACATCTCTTTGTCTTACCTGGAGCAGCTGTTCGCCAAGCTGCGCAAGCAGGGGCTGGTGTGCAGCACGCGCGGTCCGGGCGGGGGCTACAACCTCTGCGGTGGCGCCGCGGAGGTGCCGGTGGCGGATATCATCCGCGCCGTTGATGAGAGCGTCGACGCCACCAGCTGCAACGGACGCAAGAATTGCCAGAATCACCAGCGCTGTCTGACCCACGATCTGTGGGCTGATCTGTCGCGGCAGATCGACGCATTCCTCAGCGGCATCTCGCTGGGCGATCTGCTCGAACGCCGCCAGGTCCGCGAGGTCTCGCAGCGCCAGGATGAAGTATTCGTGAAACTCAGCGCCGAGACGCGCGAGGCCGCAGCCGGGCAGGAACCGGTCGCCGCGGCAGCGCTGCGGGGTTCGGCGAGCAGCAGGAGTTGAGACAACCGTGAGTAACGCACCCCAAACGCCGATCTACCTCGACTACGCCGCGACCACCCCGGTCGACCCCCGCGTGGCCGAAAAAATGATGGGTTTTCTGGCGCCGGATGGCGTCTTCGGCAACCCGGCCTCGCGCTCGCACAGCTTCGGCTGGGCCGCGGACGAGGCGGTGCAGGCGGCGCGCGAACAGGTCGCCGCGCTGATTCACGCCGATCCGCGCGAGATCGTCTGGACCTCTGGCGCCACCGAATCCGACAACCTGGCGATCAAGGGCGCGGCGCACTTCAACGCCAAGCGCGGCAAGCACATCGTCACCATGAAGACCGAGCACAAGGCGGTGCTGGATACCTGCCGCCAGCTGGAGCGCGAGGGCTTCGAGGTCACCTATCTCGAACCCGGCGAAACCGGCCTGCTCGATCTCGACAAGTTCCGCGCCGCGCTGCGCGACGACACCACGGTGGTGTCGATCATGCACGTCAACAACGAGATCGGCGTGATTCAGGATATCCCCGCCATCGGCGCCATCTGCCGCGAGCGCAAGATCGTGCTGCACGTCGACGCCGCGCAGAGCGCCGGCAAGATCCCGGTCGATGTGGAGGCCATGCAGGTCGATCTGCTGTCGCTCTCCGCGCACAAGATCTACGGCCCCAAGGGCATCGGCGCGCTGTACGTGCGGCGCAAGCCGCGGGTGCGCATCGAGGCGCAGATGCACGGCGGCGGGCACGAGCGCGGCATGCGCTCCGGCACCCTGGCGACCCACCAGATCGTCGGCATGGGCGAGGCCTTTCGCATCGCCGCCGCGGAGATGCCGGCCGAGGCCGAGCGCATCAAAATGCTGCGCAACCGCCTGTGGGATGGCCTCAACGATATGGAGGCGGTGTACCTCAACGGTGATCAGGAGCACGGCGTGCCCGGCAATCTCAACGTCAGCTTCGCCTACGTCGAGGGCGAGAGCCTGATCATGGCGCTCAAGGATCTCGCCGTATCCTCCGGCTCGGCCTGCACCAGCGCCAGCCTGGAGCCATCCTACGTGCTGCGCGCCATCGGCCGCGACGACGAGCTGGCGCACAGCTCGATCCGCTTCTCCATCGGCCGCTTCACCAGCGAGGAGCAGATCGACTACACCATCGCCAAGGTGCGCGATGCGGTCGGCCGCCTGCGCGACCTCTCCCCGCTGTGGGAGATGTACAAGGACGGCATCGACCTGAGCAAGATCCAGTGGGCCGCGCACTAGCGGCGCTCACCAAACCGACACCATTTCAGGAGACAGACCATGGCCTACAGCGACAAGGTGCTCGACCACTACGAAAACCCGCGCAACGTTGGCTCCTTTGAAAAGGACGACCCCAACGTGGGCACCGGCATGGTCGGCGCCCCGGCCTGCGGCGACGTGATGCGCCTGCAGCTGAAGGTGGACGACAACGGCGTCATCGCCGACGCCAAGTTCAAAACCTACGGCTGTGGCTCGGCGATCGCTTCCTCATCGCTGGTCACCGAGTGGGTGAAGGGCAAGACCCTCGATGAAGCCGGCACCATCAAAAACATGGACATCGCCGAAGAGCTGGCTCTGCCACCGGTGAAGATCCACTGCTCGGTGCTCGCCGAAGACGCCATC
>CBFCYW010000097.1:0-13265 GCA_965602395.1 uncultured Chromatiales bacterium | reverse complement strand
GTTGATAGGCTGGGTGTGGAAGTGCAGTAATGTATGAAGCTAACCAGTACTAATTGCCCGTGTGGCTTGACCATATAACACCCAAGAAATTGGGTTTACGCAGAGAAGTGTATACAGACTCTATATCCAATTTTTGTGCTACGGATTTTCCGTAGCGCAGACCAGTTTTCCTGGCAGCAATAGCGTGCGGGAACCACCCGATCCCATTTCGAACTCGGAAGTGAAACCGTTCAGCGCCGATGATAGTGTGGGGTCTCCCCATGTGAAAGTAGGTCACTGCCAGGATCTATCCCAAAACCCCGCCAGGCAATGAATGTCTGGCGGGGTTTTTTCGTTTCTGCGTGTCGTGAAGATGGCGTGCTTAGGCGTGAAACGCATCGATCACGCGCCGAACGTCGTGAAAAATAAGGCTTAGGTGACTCGAATCCTATCTTGCTGCACAATATCTCCACACCAGTGGTGTGCCGGCACAGTGCTGTTGCCTCTGTCCGCGTGAGAGCTTCCACGTTGCCTCGCGTGTTGTAGCCGTTCGACTAGGCTTGTTCGAGCGCTGCGTGGTGCTTGGTCGGCCGGGATCGAGACGCGAGCACGGGACATATCAGCCGCCAGTCGCCTCTGCCATATCAGAAACCAGTCAACGGGCAGCGCTATGGATATTCGAAAAGTCAAAAAGTTGATCGAGTTGCTGGAGGAGTCGGCAATCTCGGAGATCGAGATCAAGGAAGGAGAGGAGTCAGTACGGATCAGTCGGGCTGCACCCGGAGGCAGTGTTCCGGCCCCTCAGCCAGCCTATGCGCCACAGGTTGCGGCAGCCGCTGATGTGCCGCCAGCGCCTATCCCGCCGCTCGCTGCATCACAAGAGCAATCTTCGGGCACCAAAATTGAGTCGCCCATGGTGGGCACCTTCTATCGTGCGTCCTCGCCGGATGCGAAACCTTTTTTCGAGGTTGGTGATAGTGTTGCAGTAGGCGATACGGTGTGCATCATCGAGGCGATGAAAATTCTCAATCAAATTCAGGCTGAGACCGCTGGAACAGTACGAGAGATTCTAGTTGAAGATGGGCAGCCCGTAGAATTTGGTCAGCCTCTGTTCATTTTAGATTGAGCGGAGACTCGCCATGAAGCTGTTCGACAAAGTCCTGATCGCCAATCGCGGCGAGATCGCTTTACGTGTGATGCGTGCTTGCCGGGATCTCGGCATCAAGACCGTCGCGGTCTATTCCACCGCGGATCGAGATTTAAAGCATGTGAGGCTGGCTGATGAGGCTGTGTCCATTGGCCCGCCAGCATCTTCGGCAAGCTATCTGAATATTCCAGCGATTATATCCGCTGCTGAGATTACCAATTCTGTCGCAATCCATCCGGGTTACGGTTTTCTTTCCGAGAATTCTGATTTTGCAGAGAGTGTTGAATCTTCCGGCTTCACATTCATTGGTCCTACTGCAAATGTCATTCGTACCATGGGTGACAAGGTCTCCGCGATCATAGAAATGAAGGCTGCGGGAGTGCCCTGTGTGCCGGGCTCAGATGGCCCCTTGAGTGATGACCCCAAGGCGAATCTTGCCTGTGGCCAAAAAATTGGTTACCCGGTGATCATCAAGGCCGCAGGTGGCGGCGGTGGACGCGGTATGCGGGTGGTTCAGAGTGAAGATGAGCTGCTTGAAGCAATCGCTATGACCAAGGCCGAAGCCAAGGCTGCCTTTAGTAATGACGTGGTTTACATGGAGAAGTTTTTGCAGCACCCACGTCACGTGGAATTTCAGGTGCTCGCCGACGAGCATGGTAACGCCATCCATCTCGGCGAACGCGATTGCTCAATGCAGCGCCGTCATCAGAAAGTGGTCGAAGAGGCTCCAGCACCGGGGATCACCCAGGAGCAGCGTGAGTTTATCGGCGCGCGCTGTGCCCAGGCTTGTAAACAACTCGGCTATCGCGGCGCGGGAACCTTTGAGTTTCTCTATGAAGATGGCGAATTCTATTTCATCGAGATGAATACGCGCGTGCAGGTCGAGCATCCGGTCACTGAAATGGTTACTGGAATCGACATCATCAAAGAGCAGCTGCTAATTGCTTCGGGCGAGCCGCTGCGCTGGAAGCAATCGGATATTCGTGTGCATGGTCATGCTTTCGAGTGTCGCATTAATGCCGAAGATCCAGTCAATTTTATGCCCTCTCCCGGAACCATCACCCAGTATCATCCCCCGGGTGGGCTGGGCGTTCGTGTCGATTCTCACATCTATAATGGCTACTATGTGCCACCTTATTATGACTCGATGATTGGAAAATTGATCGTCCATGCAAATTACCGGGAGAGCGCTATTGCACGCATGCGTGGAGCCCTGTCCGAGCTTTACATCGATGGAATAAAAACCAATATTCCACTCCACAGCGAGATCTTCTCCGATGCCAATTTTCAGGCCGGCGGTTGTGATATCCACTACCTGGAGAAGAAGCTCGGCCTGTGAGTGACTGGCTGCAGCTCACCCTGCGCACCGATTCGGCCGGCCTTGAGCAAATTGAGGCCGGCATGCTCGACAGCGGCGCCCTCGCCGTCACCTATCGCGACGCGCAAGACCAGCCGCTGCTGGAACCAGCGCCCGGTGAAATGCCACTGTGGCGCGATCTTCTGATCACCGGCCTCTATCCGCGCGGGAGCGATCCGCAAGCCATCGCCGCGCGCCTCTGCGCGCAATTGGACTGGGAGCGGCTGCCCGCCGATGCCTTTGATGCCCTGCCGGATCGCCTCTGGGAGCGCGCTTGGCTCGATGATTTCAAGCCGATGCGGTTCGGCGAGCGGCTGTGGGTCGTGCCCAGTGCTTATCAACCGCCGCAGCCCGAAGCGGTCAACCTGCGGCTTGATCCGGGGCTGGCCTTCGGCACCGGCAACCATCCGACCACCGCTCTATGCCTGGAATGGCTGGATGCCGCCGATCTTGGCGGCGCCACGTTGATAGACTACGGCTGCGGTTCCGGCGTGCTTGCCATCGCCGCATTGCTGCTCGGCGCTGAGCGCGTCATCGCCACGGATATCGACCCCCAGGCCCTGCGGGCAACGGGCAGCAACGCGGCGGCAAATGGCGTCGCCGAGCGGCTCAATCTCTGCACACCCGATGACCTGCCGCAGCACCTTCGGGGCGCCGGTGGTGCAGATGTGCTGGTCGCCAACATCCTCGCCGGCCCACTGCTCCAGTTGGCGCCGCGTATCGCTGAACTGAGTCGCCCCGGCGGCGCGCTGTTGCTCTGCGGATTACTCGCCGAGCAGGCCGCGCAGATGAGCGAGCGCTACGCGCACTGGTACCGTGTCGACAAGCCGGTGATCCGCGGTGATTGGGCACGCCTCAGCGCTGTTCGCCGCGGTTCGTCCGACGCCGCTGCGCATGGCTGAACGATGCCTCTGCCGGACTTGAGCACTGCCGCCGCAACGACGCTTGTCAGCCTGGGATAGCTTGCCGATACTGCCCCTCATGCAAACCCGATGCCCGCATTGCCGAACCGTCTACAGCGTCGAAGGCCGCCTGGTCGAAGAGCTGGATGCGCGCGTGCGCTGCGGCGCCTGCATGACGCTGTTCAATGCTCGGGATTGCCTGCTGGCCGATGCGGATGTCGAGGCCGCCGAGGCGCAAGCGCCGGACAATGCTGACCTGAATAGCGGGGCGCAGCATCCGCCACCGAGCGCGGATGAGTCCGCGGTGATGCCATCCGCCGAGAGCGATGATCGAATCGCCGGCGCGCAAGCGGCGCCTGCGGCGGGGTCTGCCAGCAATGTTTTCGAGGTCGGCGACGACCAGGCGGGGCCAGCGGATGCCACGCCCCCAAGCGGGTTTGCGCGCGAGGGCAGTAGCGACGTCAGCGATGTTGGTGATATGACCGCGGAGCTCGATTGGCCGCAGCTCGACCTGCCGGACCCCGAGTTTGCCGGCGGCAACTACGGCCCGCCGGTGGCAAAGGCGCAGGTGCCGCTGCCGGCCGCCGCCGAGCCGGATGCTGTGGAGGCTTTTAAGGGGCGCGCCGCGGCAGGGGTGGATGAGGTCAGCAGCTCCCCGCGCAGCACTCGGGCCGCGGCTCCGGCCGCGGCCGCGGATGAGGCGACATCCGGGAGTGGCGATGGCGATCCGCCAGCTGCTGAGGCGGGCGCTGGCCCGGCCGGTAGCGAACAGCGCGATGGCAGCGCTGAACAGGTCGAACCGACCGATGACTCCAGCACCGCGAGCGCCGCGGCGGCAGACAGCTCGACGCCATCCGGGACGCCGGCAGAGGATGCGGTCGTCGCAGAGGCCGTGGTCATCGAGGAGGAGCCAGCAGCGCCGGCCGGGGATGCTGCGGATTCGATGGCTGGCGAAGCGGGCAGCGAAGCGCAGGCCGAGCCGGATCTGCACGGCATGCTGCTGGATCGCGAGCTGGCCGCCGCGCACAATGCGCCGAGCAATCGCGGTGGATGGCTGTGGGCGCTCGGCGCACTGTTGCTGCTGTTCGCCATTATCAGCCAGTTACTGTTCTGGCAGCGCGATGCACTGGCCGCCAATCCGAGCACCCGTGGCCTGGTCGCGACGATGTGCGGCGTGCTCGGCTGTGAGTTGGAACCGTTGCGCGACGTCGAGCGCATCGAACTGTTGCAACGCAGTGTCTACTCCCACCCGAATGCCACCGGCGCGCTGATCATCAGCGTTTCGATGGTCAACAACGCCGGCTTCGCGCAACCCTATCCGACGCTGGCGATCCGCATGGCCGACGTGCGCGGTCGCACCGTGGCGGCGCGCGATTTTGCCGCCGACGACTACCTCAAGCCCGGCGAAGGTGGCGAGAGCATGCCGGTCGGCGCGCCGGTGACGATTACTCTGGAAGTGCTCGACCCGGGGCGCGACGCCTTGACTTTCGAGCTCGACTTCCTCTGATACCAGCCGTCTGCGGGTCGCTGTAGCGCCTTCCGCGCTTGGGGCAAACTCGCTATGATGAGTGCCCGTTGACCACCCTCACACGCATGCAAATCGGCCCGCACCAATTGGCAGGTCGCGTGATTCTCGCGCCCATGGCAGGGATCAGCGACCGACCCACGCGCATCCTCGCGCGCCGTCACGGCGCCGCGCTGGCGGTTTCTGAGATGGTTGTGGCCAATAATTTGCTGTACGCCACGGAAAAGACACAGCGACGCATCGACCATACCGGTGAACCGGCACCGCGCGCGGTGCAGATCGCCGGCGCTGATCCAGCGCAGATGGCCGAGGCGGCGCGTTATAACGCGGCGCGCGGCGCGCAGATCATCGACATCAACATGGGCTGCCCGGCGAAGAAGGTCTGCAACAAGCAGGCTGGTTCGGCGCTGCTCTGCGACGAGCCGCTGGTGGAGCGCATTCTCCGCGCGGTGGTTGCCGCAGTCGATGTGCCGGTAACACTGAAGATTCGCACCGGCCCGGCTCCGGACAAGCGCAACGGCGCGCGTATCGCAGGCATCGCCGAGGACTGCGGAATCGCCGCACTGGCGGTACACGGACGCACCCGTGCAGACAAATTTCGCGGCGCAGCCGAATACGCCACCATCGGCGAGATCGTGCGCGCCGTCTCCATTCCGGTGATCGCCAATGGCGACATCGATTCGGCGGCAAAGGCCGCCGAGGTGCTCCACAACAGTGGTGCGGCAGCGGTGATGATCGGCCGCGCCGCGCAGGGCAATCCCTGGCTGTTGCGCGACATCGACCACTATCTGCGCCACGGAAAGCTGGCACAGCCGACCACTGCCACGGAGCGCCGCGCCACCGCGCTGGCGCACATCTCGGCACTGCACGAATTTCACGGCGACTACCGCGGGTTGCGCATCGCGCGCAAGCACATCGGCTGGTACGTCGCTGGACAGATCGGCGCGGCAGCGTTTCGCGCCCGGCTCAATGAAATCGAATGCGCCCGCACCCAGCTCGATATGCTGGGTGATTTCCTGGGCGCCACGCAGTGTTCGGGGGACAGTGGGGGAGCGGCATGCGCGGCATAAATGACAGGCGGATTGAGACCAGGGGAAAACGTGTTAACGGCCAGCGAGCGGATGGCGAGCCGGCAGTCGGTGATGACCACGGCGGCGACGAGCGGAGCTGCGATGCCCTCGGTGGAGACGGCGCGGGCGGCGACAGTCTGGGCAGCAGCGCCGGCCGGCCGGTGAAGCTGTGCATCGAAACGGAGCTGGAGCGCTACTTTGCCATGCTCGATGGGCAGACCCCGGCGGCACTGCACAAGCTGGTGATCGGCGAGGCGGAGCAGGCGCTGCTGGCCTGCGTGCTGCGCCACGCTGGCGGCAACCAGAGTCGTGCCGCGCAGTATCTGGGCATCAACCGCGGCACCCTGCGCAAGAAACTGCGCGAGTACGGCATCGACGGCTGATGGCACAGCGCTGATATTTCCCCGGCCGCATCCGCGCAGGGTGCGGCGCCGCTTTTCGCTATAATCCCCCTCTTTGCTGCACTGCAATAGCACCAGGGGGAAAGCATGTCCGAATCCACTGTCCCGGCAGCCGATGGCATGCCGCGCCGCGCGCTGCTGAGCGTCTCCGACAAGACCGGCGTGGTCGATTTCGCCAGCGGTCTGCAGCGGCTCGGCGTCGAGCTGCTGTCCACCGGCGGCACCGCCAGACTGCTCGCCGACAGCGGCCTGCAGGTTACCGAAGTCTCCGCGCACACCGGCTTTCCGGAGATGATGGCCGGCCGCGTCAAGACCCTGCACCCGACCATCCACGGCGGCATTCTCGGCCGGCGCGGCGTCGATGAGCAGGTCATGGCCGAGCACGGCATCGCCCCCATCGACATGGTTGTAGTCAACCTCTACCCCTTCGCGCAGGCTGTCGCCGACCCTGGCTGCACACTTGAAAATGCCATAGAAAACATCGATATAGGCGGCCCTGCGATGGTTCGCGCGGCAGCCAAAAACCACGCTGGCGTGAGCATCGTCACCGACCCGGCCGACTACCCGGAGCTGCTCGATGCCCTGCGCCAGCGCGGCGGCATCGAGCGCTCCCGGCGCTTCGCTCTGGCGGTCAAGGCGTTCGAGCACACCGCGCGCTACGACGGCATGATCGCCAATTATCTCGGTGCCATCGATGCCGATAGCGGCGAGAAATCGGCCTATCCCCAGAGCCTGTCGCTGCAGTTCGACAAGGCGCAGCAGATGCGCTACGGCGAGAACCCGCACCAGTCCGCGGCCTTCTACGTGGAGCGCGATCGCGCCGAGGCCAGCGTCGCCAGTGCGCGCGTGCTGCAGGGCAAAATGCTCAGCTACAACAACGTCGCCGACACCGATGCGGCGCTGGAGTGCGTCAAGCAGTTCGAGGCCCCGGCCTGCGTCATCGTCAAGCACGCCAATCCCTGTGGCGTGGCCGTCGGCGACGATCTGCTGAGCGCCTACCAGCGCGCCTACGCCACCGACCCGGAATCCGCCTTCGGCGGCATCATCGCCTTCAATCGCGAGCTGGACGCGGCCGCCGCCGCGGCCATCGTCGAGCGCCAGTTCGCCGAGGTGATCATCGCCCCGGCGATTGCCGAGGCCGCCGCCGCGGTGATCGCGGCGAAGAAGAACCTGCGCCTGCTGGCTTGTGGCGAGTGGGGCGAAGCCGCGCCGCGCGCCGACTACAAGCGCGTCACCGGCGGGCTATTGGTGCAGGATGCCGATCTGGCCCTGCACGACGAGCTGCGCGTGGTCACCGCGCGCCAGCCGGATGAGGCCGAAATGCGCGATCTGCTGTTCGCCTGGCAGGTGGCCAAATTCGTCAAATCCAACGCCATCGTCTACGCCCGCGAGGCGCGCACCATCGGCGTCGGCGCCGGGCAGATGAGTCGCGTCAACTCGGCGCGCATCGCGCTGATCAAAGCCGAGCAGGCGGGGCTGGAAGTGCCCGGCTCGGTGATGGCCTCGGACGCTTTCTTTCCCTTTCGCGATGGCATCGACGCCGCTCACACCGCCGGCATCGGCGCGGTGATCCAGCCCGGCGGCTCGATGCGCGACGACGAAGTGATCGCCGCGGCCGATGCCTACGGCATGGCGATGCTGTTCACCGGCATGCGCCATTTTCGCCACTGATTCAATCGCTTGTGCGCCGCCAGTGGGCGGCGCTCAGCCGCCTCTCAGGCTGGCGATCAGCGGCGCGGTCTGCGGTCGCAGGCCGCGCCACAGGGCGAAGGATTCCGCCGCCTGCTCCACCAGCATGCCCAGGCCATCCACCGCGACGGCCGCGCCGGCGCGCTCGGCCCAGCGCAGAAAGGGCGTCGGCTGGTCGCTGTAGAGCAGGTCGTAGCAGGCGCCGCCGGCGGCCAGCACGGTCGGCTCGATGGGCGGGGTGTCGCCGCTGATTCCGGCCGAGGTGGCGTTGATGATCAGGGCGTATTCTCCGCCGGCCTCATCCCAGCCGCCGGCCTCGATCAGACAGCCATGCTGGCGGCCGCGGTTGGTGAACAGCTCGGCCAGCTCGGTGGCCCGGCTGGCGGTGCGGTTGGCGATGGTCAGCACCCGCGGGCCGGCGTCGAGCAGCGGCCCGAGCACGCCGCGCACCGCGCCGCCGGCGCCCAGCACCAGCACCCGCTGGGCGGCGATATCGATGCGCTGATTGACGCACAGATCGCGCAGCAGGCCGAGGCCATCGGTGTTGTCGCCGCGCAGCCGGGCCGCTCCGCCATCGCCGGCTTCGACGATCAGCGTGTTCACCGCGCCGGCGTCCAGCGCCCGCGGGCTGAGTTCATCGCAGGCGGCGAAGGCCTCCAGCTTGAAGGGCAGGGTGACGTTGGCGCCGCGCAGACCGGCGGCGATCTGCTCGCGCAGGCAGCCGGCGAAGTCATCCAGCGGCGCTTCGATGCGGCCGTATTCCATCTCCTGCCCGGTCTGCTGCGCGAACAGGGCGTGGATCTGCGGTGATTTGCTGTGGCCGATGGGGTTGCCGAAGACGGCGTAGCGATCGCTCATTGGGGTTCCTCGATGGCTCGCGGCGGCGGCCTGAAATCGGGCGATGCCGGCGCCGCCAAGTGGCGGTAAAATAGCGCGATTCGATGGCGGAGGCAGCTCCGTCTCAACCGCCAGGAGTTGATCGTGCCGCGCAATCCCGTATCCGGAATCTACCCCGCCACCCGCATGCGCCGGATGCGCGCCAGTGAATTCTCGCGCCGGCTGATGCGCGAGAGTGTGGTCACCAGCAACGATCTGATCTACCCGATGTTCGTCATCGAGGGCGAGGGCCAGCGCGAGGCGGTGCCGTCGATGCCCGGCGTCGAGCGCGTCAGCATCGATCAATTGCTGCACGAGGCCGAGGACATCAGCAACCTCGGCATTCCCGCGGTGGCACTGTTTCCGGTCACCGCACCGCAGGCGAAAACGCCGGGCGCGGAATCCGCCTACGACCCCGAGGGGCTGGCGCAGCGCGCGGTGCGTGCGCTGAAGGAAAACTTCCCCGGGCTGGGGGTGATCACCGACGTCGCCCTCGACCCCTACACCTCCCACGGCCAGGACGGGCTGATGGATGAGTCCGGTTACATCGTCAACGATGAGACCGTCGAAGTGCTGGTCAGGCAGGCGCTGTCGCACGCCGAGGCCGGCGCCGACGTGGTCGCCCCCAGCGACATGATGGACGGCCGCATCGGCGCCATCCGCGAAGCGCTGGAGGCCGCCGGGCAGGTCAACACGCGCATCCTCGCCTACTCCGCCAAGTACGCCTCCAGCTATTACGGGCCGTTTCGCGATGCGGTCGGCTCCGCCGGTGCGCTCGCCGGCGGCAACAAATACAGCTACCAGCAGGACCCGGGCAACGGCGACGAAGCGCTGCGCGAAGTGGCGATGGATCTCGACGAGGGCGCCGACATGGTGATGGTCAAACCGGGCATGCCCTACCTCGATGTGGTGCGCCGGGTCAAAGACGAGTTCGGCGTGCCGACCTTCGCCTATCAGGTCTCCGGCGAATACGCGATGCTCAAGGCCGCCGCGCAAAACGGCTGGCTGGACGAGCGCGCCGTAGTGCTGGAAGCGATGACCTGCTTCAAGCGCGCCGGCGCCGACGGCGTGCTCAGCTATTTCGCCCGCGACGTGGCGCGCTGGCTGCGCGAGGGCTGAGCCGGGCGGCCTTTCGCGGCAAAGTCTGCGCCCGGGCGTGAACCGGGCGGCGCCCGCCGCGTCAAAGCCGCCATCGTCCCGGCGCCAGCCGCAACCATCGGAACCTCCCATGCGACAACTTTTCTTTGCCCTGCTCAGCCTGTGTGCCGTCGGCGCATTCAGCGCTGCCGCCCGCGCCGACGCCATCGTCCCCGCCTACGACGGCCCGCCGCTGGCGCCCTTCGCCCTGCAGGATATGGACGGCAACACCGTCGATCTCGCCGAGCTGCGCGGCCAGGTGGTGCTGGTCAACTTCTGGGCCACCTGGTGCCCGCCCTGCGTCGAGGAAATGCCCTCGCTGGAGCGCTTGCAGGATCGCCTCGAAGGCAAGCCCTTCAAGCTGCTGGCGGTGAACATGGGCGAGACCCGCAAGCAGATCGGCGACTTTCTCGAACACCTGCCGCTGGACATCACCATCCTGCTCGACCCCGACGGCATCGCGCTGCGCAAATGGAAGGTCTTCGCCGTGCCCAGCTCCTACATCATCGCGCCGGATGGCCGGGTCAGCCACGCCTACACCGGCGCGCTGGAGTGGGACGACGACCGGGTCGTCGAGCTGGTCGAGCAGTTGCTCGCCGAAGGCTAGAGACGCACCGCAAAACCGCTGCGTTCGCTCGTTTTGCCGCGGCTCGCCAGAGGCTACACTGCGGCCTGACGGAAAAGTCAGGGATTCAACGCAATGGCCACCCAAGCACTCATCCACGTCCGGCTGGAGATTCGCTCCGGCGACGACGAACAGCTCCAGCGGTTCACCGGCCGGCTGGCCGCCCAGTGTCGCGATCTTCCCGGCGTCGCCAGCGTCGAGCGCGGCACCAAGGTCGAGCGCGTCGCCGGCGGCAAAAGCGCACTCGAAGTCATCGACTGGGGCGCGCTGCTGATCTCGCTGAGCACCGTCGGCCTCGATCACCTGCTCGGCTATCTCGTCGAGCGCCTGCGACAGACGGCCGCTTCCCAGGCCGACGGCCAGGCTGACGGCGAGGCTGACGGCCAGGCTGACGGCCAGGCCGATCCCCCGGCCGACGGCCCGCCCGGCTACCCGCTGATCATCGGCGACGAGCGCTACACCCTCGACCGCCCGCTGACCCCGGAAGAACTCCCCGCGCTGCGCGCCAGACTGCTGGCCGCCGGCCGCGCGGCGCAGGGCGAATAGCAGCGTGGCCCAGCGCAGCGCACTGCTGGTCGCCGTCGATGACTACCGGCATCTGCCGCCGCTGAAGCTGTCGCGGCGGGATGTCCAGTCGCTGGCCGACGCGCTGCGCGATCCGCAGATCTGCGGTTTCGATCAGGTCGAGCTGCTGCACAACCCCTCGCTGGCCGAGCTGCAAGTGGCGCTGGGCAGGCTGGTCGGCGGGCGCAACAAGGACGACAGCATCCTGTTCTATTTTTCCGGCCACGGAAAACTCGGCGAGAGGGATGAGCTGTACTTCGGCCTCAGCGAAACCGATGGCGGCAATCTGTTCGGCACCGGCTACGCCGCGGATCAGGTCAAAAAGGCCTTCGATCTGAGCGGTTCGCGGCGCCAGCTGATCCTGCTCGACTGCTGCTACAGCGGCGCGCTCGCCGCCAAGGACGGCTCGCAGATCGACGACGCCGTGGAGCTGGACGAACCGCGCCTGCGCGGCGCCTTCAATCCCAAAGGCTACGGCCGCGAAATCCTCACCGCCTCATCGCCGCTGGAGCGCGCCTACGAAGACGAATCCATCGGCCTCTCCGTGTTCACCCAGCAGCTGGTCAGCGGCCTGCGCGGCGGCGTGCGAGCGGCGCAGGACGACGAATACATCAGCGTCGAACAGCTCTACCGCTACGCCCACGACCGGGTGGTGGAAAGCGGCTACCCGATGACCCCGCACCGCGCCAGCGACCGCCAGGCCGGCGCCCAGTACATCGCCCGCAACCCGGACTGGTCGCCGATCCCCGCCGAATACCGGGACAATCTGCGCGATGGCAACCTCGCCACCCGGCTGGGCGCGATCAGCCTGCTGCTCGGCCTGTGCCGGCAGCGACCGACGCTGAGCGAAGATGTGCGCGAGCTGCTGCAACGACGGCTGGCGGAAGAAAAGCACATCGATGTGTACCGCGCCATCGAGCAGGCGCTGGCGGAACTCGCGCCGCAGCCCGACTCGCCGCCCGAACCGCCGCCCGACTCGCCACCCTCCACAGATCGAGCCGATGCCACGACGGCGAAAGACGCCGATGCCGCGACGGCGAAAGACGCCGACGACGACCAACAGCAGCGCCGATGGCGCTGGCCGCTGGTCGCGGCTGCGTTGCTGCTGCTGGCCCTCGGCGGCTGGTGGCTGATGCAACCGCCCGATCCCGATCCCGATCCGGCCCCGGTTGCCCAGCCAGAGTCGCAGCCCGAGCCAAAGCCGCAGCCGCCCCAGCCGGCGGAACAGCCGGAATCGGCGCAGGAAAAAGCCGCCCGCGAGGCCGCCGAAAAGGCCAAAGCCGCGCGCGCAGCGCGCTCCCGGGAGCTGCAAAAGCTGGACGAGGCCCTGCAGCGGCACATGGTCAACCGCCACTACACCAGCAATCCCACGGGCGGCGCGACGGCGCTGGAAGTGGTCGAGCGGATCGAAGCGCTGTCCCCCGGTGCGGAAGTGGCGGCGCGGGCGCGGCGCAGGATGGCCAATTTCTACCGGCGGGGCGTGCTCGACGCCCTGGATGCTCGCAGCCCGGATATCGCCGGCGCGCGGGATCAGCTGGCGCGCGGGCGGCAGGTGCAGCCGGATGACAGCCGCTGGGCCGGGCTGGCGGCAGACATCGCCGCCGCGCAGGCGAAGATTGAAGCCGAGCGGCTGGCCGAGGAACAGGCCCGCCGTGAGGCGGCGGCAGAAGAAGCCCGGCGTGAAGCAGCGCAGGCCGAGGAAAGACGCAAGGCCGCCGCAGCCGAGGCGAAAAGAAAGGAGCAGCAGCGCCTCGCCGCGCTGCGTGCGCAGCAGGTGGCGGCGCGCGACTGCTGGTCGGGCAGGGCGGGCGCGGTCTGCCGCGACAAGCTCAAAAGCGGCGGCGAAGGCCCGGAGATGGTGCTGATCCCGGCCGGTCAATTCACCATGGGCTCGCCGGCCAGCGAGCCGGAGCGTTGGAATCGCGAAGGCCCGCAACACCGCGTCACCATTGGCAAGCCCTTTGCGCTGGGCAAAACCGAAGTGACCTTCGCC
>CBFCYW010000096.1:0-13756 GCA_965602395.1 uncultured Chromatiales bacterium | reverse complement strand
CGCACCAGGGGATACGCCAGGGGGCCGGGCGGCGGATGAGCCGGTTGTAGAATCGGTGAGCGAGTCGCGGGAAATTGACACGATTTGGGCCAGACAAGATACTGTGCCGCCGGATTCTACCGGCATCAGCCGACGGCCACAGCCCGACATGAAATCATCCCCTCAAACACCCCGCCAGAGCGCGCGCGCCACGGCGCCGCTGCTGGCCGCCGCGCTGCTGGCCGCCGCGCTGCAAGGCTGCGGCACGGCGCCGCAGCAGCCCGCCGAGGCGCCGCCCGACCCGGCCGCCCTGGAGGCCGGCGCCGACACCCTGCTGATCGAGGGCAAGCCGCTGGCTGCGGTGCGCCACTACACCGAGCTGGCGCGCGCCGCGGAGGCGCCAGCCGAGCGCCAGGGCTGGCTGCTGCGCGCGGTGGAAGTGCTCTTCGACCACGGCTACCCGGAGCTGGGCCTGCAGCGCCTGGCGCAGCTGAAAACGGCGCCACTGGACCCCTTGCTGATCGAGCGCGAGCGACTGGTCGAAGCCCAGGCAGCGCTGGCCCGGCAACAGCCGGAAGCGGCGCTGGCGCTGCTCGACAACAGCCCGCCATCGGTGCAGTTGCCGCTGCGTCGCCGCGAGCTGGAGACCCGCGCCCGCGCCCACGGGCAGATCGGCGACATCGCCAATCTGCTGCGCGCGCGCACCGCCCTGCACCACCTGCTCGACGACCAGGCGGCCATCGCCCGCAACCGCAGCGAGATCTGGCGCCAGCTGGAGCCACTCGACGACGCCAGCCTGGCCAGCGTGGCCAGCAGCCCGGGCGACGATGACTATCGCGGCTGGGTGGAACTGATCTACAGCCTGCGCGATGCGCAGCGCCGCGGCGGCAATCTGAACGAGCTGATGGCACGCTGGCGCAGCCTGTTTCCCGGGCACCCGGCAGACGGTGAATTCAGCGATCAGCTGGTCGCACAGATCCTCGAATCCTCCGCCCACCCCAACAACATCGCCCTGCTGCTGCCGCTGAGCGGGCGCCTGGCGAACGCTGCGGCGGCGCTGCGCGATGGCTTCCTCGCCGCCTACTACGCCGACCAGCGAGAGGGCCTGAAACCCGACGTCAACGTTTACGACACCGGCGCCAGCGCCGCCGACATCTGGCAGGTTTACAACCGCGCCATCAACGAGGGCGCGCGCCTCGTGGTCGGCCCGCTGCGCAAGGCGGCGGTGGAATCGCTGGCCTCGACGCTCAGCCTGCCGCGCCGCACGCTGGCGCTGAATTACGTTAGCGATCCCTATCTGGTGCCGCCGGTGCTGCTGAACCAGTTCGGCCTGCTGCCCGAGGACGAGGCGCGCACCGCAGCCGCCTTCGCCGCCCAGCAGGGGCACGGCAAGGCGGTGGCGCTGCTGCCCGGGGGCGAGTGGGGCGATCGGGTCGCGGCCGCCTTTCGCGAGGAAATCGCCGCCCAGGGCGGTCGCCTGCTGGCGGTGCAACGCTACCAGAGCGACGGCCACGATTTTTCCGATCCCATCCGCCACCTGCTGCACCTCACCCAGAGCAGGCAACGCAGCGCGCTGCTGGAGCGCCTGCTCGGTCAGAACCTCAAATTCGAACCGCGCCGCCGCCAGGATGCCGACCTGATCTTCCTCGCCGCCGGCCCGCGCCAGGGGCGGCTGATCATGCCGCAGCTGAAGTTTCACCACGCCGGCGACCTGCCGGTGTACAGCATCTCGCGCATCTTCAGCGGCAAGGTCAGCCCGCGCGACGACCGCGATCTGGAGGGTCTGCGCTTCGTCGACATCCCGTGGCTGCTGACCCCGAACGCCGAAAGCCAGGGGCTGCGCGAGCAGGTCGAGGGGGCCTGGCCGCAGGCCGGCGGCGGCCTGACGCGGCTCTACGCCATGGGCGCGGATGCCTACGCGCTGATCCCGCACATCGAGCAGATGCATCGCGAGCCGGGGCTGCGGCTGGAAGGCTTCACCGGCACCCTGAGCATGCTCGACGATGGCCGCATCCGCCGCGAATCGCTGTGGGCCGAGTTCCGCGATGGCCGCCCGGTGGCCCTGCGCGACATGCGCGAAACCCAGTGAGGCGGCGCGGCGCGCGGTGAAGGCCAGCCCGACCAGCAGAGGCGAACTCGGGCGGCGCGCCGAACAGGCCGCGCAGCGCTACCTGGTAGAGCGCGGCCTGCGTCCGCTGGGAAGCAATCTGCACAATCGCTACGGCGAGATCGATCTGCTGATGCGCGATGGCGAGACGCTGGTGTTCGTCGAGGTGCGCTACCGCCGGCGCGCCGATTTTGGCGGCGCGCTGGCCAGCGTCGATGCGCGCAAACGCGGCAAACTGCTGCGCGCCGCCGCGGCACACCTGCAACAGCACGGCCTCGACCAGAGCCCCTGCCGCTTCGATGCGATCGGTGTGGCGCCGGCCGGAAACGAGCCTTTCGGCTGCATCGAGTGGGTCGCCGACGCTTTTCGCGCCGATTGATTCGCGGCGCATACACAAGCCCGCGAGGCGAGGTGCCGCCCCATCCACACACCCCTTGCGCACAGCTCGCGCGGAGACAGCAATGGATCATATCGCCCGGGTACAGGCCCACTTTGAACAGAGCATCGCCGTCAAGCAGGAGGCGCTGCTGAGCCTCGGCGAACCGATTGCCGCCGGCGCGGCGCTGATCTGCCAGGCGCTGATCAACGGCAACAAGGTGCTCAGCTGTGGCAACGGCGGCTCGGCCTGCGACGCGATGCACTTCTCTTCGGAACTGATCAATCGTTTCGAGCTGGAGCGCCCGGCGCTGCCGGCGGTGGCGCTGACCTGCGACACGCCGACGCTAACCTCGATCGCCAACGACTACAGCTACCAGCGGGTCTTCGCCCGCCAGGTGGAGGCCATCGGCCAGAGCGGTGACGTCTTGCTGGCGATCAGCACCAGCGGCAACTCGGGCAACGTGCTGCAGGCGATCCACAGCGCTCACGACCGCGATCTGCGCGTGCTCGCGCTGACCGGTGGCAGCGGTGGTGAGATCGCCGGACTGCTCGCCGGGGAAGATGTCGAGGTGCGCGTCCCCTCGCCGGTGACCGCGCGCATTCAGGAATCGCATCTGCTGGCCATCCATTGCCTGTGCGATCTGATCGACGCCACCCTTTTCGGCGGCGGCTGAGCGCGCCGACGGCTGAATGGTGTGTCGGCCGAGCGCGGCGGGGGGCGCCGCGGGCCGATGCGGGTGCGCCGGGTTGGTTGGTGCAGTCAGTCTGGCCGCGGTGGCTACTTGACCACTTTGAGGCTGGGGCGCTTGGCGCCGCCGGGCTTTGTGTCGCCGCCATCATCGCCATCATCGCCATCATCGCCGCCATCGCCACCACCGGGCGAATCCGGTGGCGGCCCGCCCTCTTCGGCGAACATCATCCCCTGGCCGTTTTCCTTGGAGTAGATGGCGAGCACCGCGCGGGTGGGAATCTCCAGCGACATGGGCCGCCCGGAAAAGCGCGCGCTGAAGCTGACGCTGTCATTGCCCAAATGCAGGCCCTGCGCCGCCATCTGGCTGATGTTGAGGATAATTTTGTTGTTTTCCACGTATGCAGGCGGCACTTCCACACCCTCCACGCTGGTGTCCACCAGCAGGTAGGGAGTCAGCTCGTTGTCGCTGATCCACTCATAAATTGCGCGGATCAGGTAGGGCCGGCTGGACGACATGCCTTCTGTCATGGGGCTAGCGCATGTCCCGCTCGGCCTCGGAAAGGCTGAGCTGGAAGCCGTCGCGCTCAAAGATACTCTGTGCGTATCTCTCCACCGAGGCGGCCTCCGGCGGCAGCTCGATGCCCCACTCCAGCAACCGCCACAGCACCGGGGCGATGCTGGCATCGACCAGGGTGTATTCGTCGGAGAGGAAAAACGGCTTGTGCGCGAACACATCGGCGGAGGCGGTGAGGCTCTCGCGCATCTGTTTGGCGGCCACCTCGCGACGCGCGTCATCGCCGCCTTCGAGGTCATCGAGCAGGCTGTACCAGTCCTTTTCGACGCGGTGCAGAGCGAGCCGTGCGCGCGCGCGCGACACCGGATCGACCGGCATCAGCGGCGGGTGGGGAAAGCGTTCGTCGAGGTATTCGGCGATAACCCGCGAGTCGTACAGCACCAGATCCCGGTCGACCAGAGTGGGCACCGAGTTGTAGGGGTTGATGTGCAGCAGATCCTCGGGTTTGTCGTCCGGGTCGATATCCTCGATCTCCACACTGATGTCCTTCTCCGCCAGCACGATGCGCACACGATGGCTGTGCGGACTGGACGGCACCGAGAAAAGCATCATCACCGATCTCCGATTAGCAAGCGCGGACACAGGATTACCCCGCTGGTTGGCCCGTCGCAGTACGCGGACCGATTAAAAAAAAACCGGACGAACCCGCACCGGGTCCGTCCGTATTGGCCGGGCGCCACGGCGCCCGGTAGCTCACTTGCGGATGTCTTTCCAGTATTCCTTTTTCAGCGCGATGGCCACGCCGAGGAATACGAACAGGAAGAGCATCACCCAAATACCGATGCGTTGGCGCTCCAACTTGACCGGATCGCCGAGGTAGGCGAGGAAGTTGACCAGATCGCGCACGAAGGCATCGTACTCACCCGGGCTGAGGCTTCCCTCACTGAGCTGGCTGAACTCGACGAACTGGCGATGCTCGTTGCCGTCGTCGTCGGTGACGGTTTCGAACACCGCGTCGCGCTCGCCCTGCAGCTCCCACAACACATGCGGCATGCCGACATCGGGGAACACCAGATTGTTGACCCCGATCGGACGGCTGCTGTCCTTGTAAAAGGTGCGCAGATAGGTGTACAGCCAGTCGACACCGCGCGAGCGTGAGATCAGCGCCAGGTTCGGCGGCATGGTGCCGAAGGCCCGCGCGCCGTATTGCTCGTTCATGTTGTTGAACATCAGCGAGCCGACCTTGGTGGGCTCACCGGCGGCATCGGTGGTGAAGATCAGGTTGCTCTGCAGCAGATCTTCGGGCAGGCCGAGGTCGCGAGCGACGTGGCTGTAGCGATGGTAGTCCGCGCTGTGGCAACCCATGCAGTAGTTAACGAAATTGCGCGCGCCGCGCTGCAGCGATGCCTGGTTGCTCATGTCGATGTTGGCATCGTCCAGCGGAAAGCCGGCGCCGGCAGAGAAGCCGGTGGCGGGCAGCAGGGCTAGCGCCACGGCGGCGATAAAGTTCTTCATGCTCATTAGGACGTCACCCTTTCCGGAACCGGCTTGGTCTTCTCGTTCTTGCTAATCACGAACAGACCGATGAAGTAACCGAAGTAGATCAGCGTGCAGATCCGCGAGATCGCCGTGCCGAGCGGGCTCGGCGCCTGCATACCGAAGTAGCCGAGCACCACGAAGGCGATGCAGAACAGCGTCAACAGCACCTTGAAAGCGGTCGAGCGGTAGCGGATCGAGCGCACTTTGCTGCGATCCAGCCAGGGCAGGAAGAACAGCACCACGATGGCCGCGGCCATGGCGATCACGCCGCCGAGCTTGTCCGGGATGGCGCGCAAAATCGCGTAGAACGGCGTGAAGTACCACACCGGGGCGATGTGCTCGGGCGTCTTCAGCGGATCGGAGGGAATGAAGTTGGCATGTTCGAGGAAATAGCCGCCCATCTCCGGTGCAAAAAAGACGATGGCAAAGAACACGATCAGGAAGCCGGCCACGCCGACCAGATCCTTCACCGAGTAGTAGGGGTGGAACGGGATGCCATCCAGCGGGATGCCGTTCTCGTCCTTCTTTTTCTTGATATCGACGCCGTCGGGGTTGTTCGAGCCGACTTCGTGCAGGGCGATGATGTGGAAGATCACCAGGAAGATCAGCACCAGCGGCACGGCGATCACGTGCAGCGCGAAGAAGCGGTTGAGCGTTGCGTCGGCGACGATGTAGTCGCCCTTCAACCACAGGGTGATGACGTCGCCGAGGCCGAAGGGAATCGCACCGAACAGGGAGATGATCACCTGCGCGCCCCAGTAGGACATCTGCCCCCAGGGCAGCAGGTAGCCCATGAAGGCCTCAGCCATCAGCGCGACGTAGATCAGCATGCCGAAGATCCAGATCAGCTCGCGCGGTTTCTGGTAGGAGCCGTACATCATCCCGCGCAGCATGTGCAGGTAGACGCAGACGAAGAACATCGACGCGCCGGTCGAGTGCATGTAGCGCATCAACCAGCCCCAGTTGACGTCGCGCATGATGTACTCGACGGAGGTGAACGCCAGTTCGCCATCCGGCTTGTAGTTCATCGTCAGGAAGATGCCGGTGACGATCTGGATCACCAGCACCAGCAGCGCCAGCGAGCCGAAGTAGTACCAGAAGTTGAAGTTCTTCGGCGCGTAGTATTTGGACAGATGCTCTTCCCACATCTTGGTGGCGGGGAAGCGGGCGTCCACCCATTCCATGAACTTGTTCATCAGGCCGCCCCCTGGTCATCTTCGCCGATGAGAATCTTGTTGTCCGACAGGTACTTGTGCGGCGGCACCTCGAGGTTGGTCGGCGCCGGCACGCCCGAGTAGACGCGCCCGGCCATATCGAACAGCGAACCGTGGCAGGGGCAGAAGAAACCACCCTTCCAGCCCGGCCCGAGATCCGCCGGTGCCAGCTCCGGGCGATAGGTCGGCGCACAGCCCAAATGGGTGCAGAGGCCGACCAGCACCATGTACTCGGGCTTGATCGAGCGGTACTCATTGGTCGCATAGGGCGGCTGCTGCGGTACCTCGGAATCCGGGTCGCGCAGCTCGTCGAGCACCTCGGGCAGCGCGTCCAGCGCCGCCTGCGGGCGTCGCACGATCCACACCGGCTTGCCGCGCCACTCGTAGGTAATCATCTGCCCGGGCTCCAGCTTGCCGATCTCCGCCTCCACCGGGGCGCCCGCCGCCTTGGCTCGCGCCGAGGGGGACATGGACGAAACGAACGGCCAAACCAGCGCCACCGTACCCGCACCGCCGACCACGCTGGCCGCCGCGGTCAGGAAGCGGCGCCGCTTGCGGTCGACGTTGTCAGTCGTGAACGAACCCTGTGTCGCCACACCTTCAGTCGCCATGGTTATCTCCACTGCCTAGCTTGAAAATCTGGGATCGCGCCGCCACATTGCAGCGCAACATTCCTGCTCTCGGCGGCGCAATTGCACTCGCCCGGAAAAATTCGCGCATCCTACCACAAATTTAGGAAACCTTGCGCGCCGTCCACGTCATTCGTTGTCGTGCAGCGACAAAATACTCACCGCATCCCGACCATCTGTTGCAAAAAAGCAACAAGCAACACCATCAGGCCGGGTTATCGATATCGACAAACTCATGGTGCAATGCAAAGCGCTCGGCCAAATGCTCACCCAGCGCTCGCGCGCCGTAGCGCTCGGTGGCGTGATGCCCGCAGGCGTAAAAATGCAGCCCGCACTCGCGCGCCACGTGCACCGTCGACTCGGAAACCTCGCCGCTCAGATAGGCATCTGCGCCGCAGCGCAGCGCGGCATCGATCATCCCCTGAGCGCCGCCGGTGCACCAGGCGACGCGCTGCACCGGGTGGCCGCCACCATCGATATGCAGCGGCTGCCGACCGAGCCGCGCGGCGATCTGCGCGGCCCAATCCGCAGCCGCGAGCGGCGCCGCCAGCTGGCCGCTCCAGACCAGCTCATCATCGCCGCCGAGCGGTTTTGCGGCGCCGATGTCCAGCACCCGCGCCAGCTGCGCGTTGTTGCCCAGCTCGGGGTGGGCGTCCAGCGGCAAATGATAGGCGATCAGATTGATGTCATGCGCCAGCAAGCGCGCCAGGCGGGCGCGCTTGTTGCCGGTCAGTGGCGCCGGTTCGTTGCGCCAGAAATAGCCGTGGTGGACCAACAGCGCGTCGGCGCCGCGCTCGATGGCCGCCTCGACCAGCGCCAGCGAGGCGGTCACCCCGGAGACCAGCCGGCCGATGCGCGCGCGGCCCTCGACCTGCAGGCCATTGGGGCAGTAATCGCGAAAGCGGCGCGCCTCCAGCAGCGCATCGCAGTAATCCACCAGTTCGCCGCGATCGACCATGCCCAACTCCGTCAAAGGCGCGCATTCTAGCAAATCGGAGCGTTACCATAGCGGCATGAAAAATCGCGAAAACCCCGCCGCCGACGGCGGCTGGCTGGCGCACTGGCGAGACGAGCTGCTGTTCGCCGCACGCGCCGCCGGCTTTGGCCTGCTGATCGCCCTGCTGGCCCACCTGTTGCTGCGCGATGCCGACAGCGGCCCGGCGCGCCCGGCGGTGGTCGTGCAGCAGGTCGCCGCCCCCGCAGGCGCGCCCGCCGCCGCAGCCGCCGCGCCGCGCGAATCCTATCGCGATGCGGTGCGCGCCGCCGCGCCGGCGGTGGTCAACGTATTCACCGCACAACACCGCCGCGGCACAGCCCCCTCCGGAGAGCCGCTGTTCGGCCAGCTGTTCGACGACCCCGGCATAGGGCCGCAATCGCGCACCATCACCAACCTCGGCTCCGGGGTGCTGGTGAGCAGCGATGGCTATCTGCTGACCAACGCCCACGTAATCGCCGGCGCCGACGAGATCCGGGTGACTCTGCCCGGCGGTGAGGAATACCCCGCGGCCCTGGTCGGCAGCGACGAGGAGAGCGACCTGGCGGTGCTGAAAATCGATGCCAGCGAGCTGCCCAGCATGCGCTTCGCCGCCGATGACCAGTTGCACGTCGGCGACGTGGTGCTGGCCATCGGCAACCCCTTCGGCGTCGGCCAGGCGGTGACCATGGGCATCGTCAGCGGCACCGGCCGCGATCAGCTGGGCATCAACACCTTCGAGAATTTCATCCAGACCGACGCGGCGATCAACCCCGGCAACTCCGGCGGCGCGCTGGTCAACCCGCGCGGCGAGCTGGTCGGCATCAGCACCGCCATCTTCGGCACCGAGCGCGGCGCCCAGGGCATCGGCTTCGCGATCCCGGCTGCGCTGGCCCGCGAGGTATTCGCCCAGCTCGTCCAGCACGGCCGGGTGATCCGCGGCTGGCTGGGGGTGCGGGTGCACGGCCTCGACGGCGTGCCGCGCGCGGTCGAGGCCGGCATCGAGGGCGTACTGATCAGCGGCGTATTCGCCGACAGCCCGGCACAGCGCGCCGGGCTGGTGGCCGGCGACATCATCACCCACATCGATGACATGCCGCTGGGCAACACCCAGACCCTGCTGCGCGCCACCACCGCCCGCAGCCCGGGCAGCCAGGTGCTGCTGCGCGGCCTGCGCAAGGGCCAGCCCTTCGAGGCCCTCGCGACGCTGCGCCAGCGGCCGCAGGCGACGCGCCGCTAGCTGCCGTCGCGCGGCTTTCCGCCACTGCGCAGGGTCAGCTCGCGCGCCGCGGCGCAGACCGCCGCCGCCACCGCGTCGAGCACGGCATCGCCGAGGCGCTGCGTCGGCCCGGAGACGGACAGCCCGGCCACCGCCTCGCCCCACTGATTGAACACCGGCGCAGCGATGCAGCGCATCCCGGTGTGGCGCTCCTCGTCGTCCAGAGACCAGCCGCGCTGGCGGGTGACCCGCAAATCGGCAAACAGGGCCTGCTCGCTGGTCAGCGTATTCGGTGTAAACCCCGACAGGCCGCGCCGCTGCAGGATGCGCTCGACCTCGCGCCGACCCATCTCCGCCAGCAGCGCCTTGCCGATGCCGGAGCTGTGCATCGGCGCGCGCGTGCCGGCGCTGAAAAAGGCGCGGATCGGGTGCGGCGTGTCCACCTGGCTGAGAAACACCACTTCGCCGTCATCGGCGATCGCCAGATTGGCGGTCTCGCCACACTGCTCGACCAGCGCGTGCATCACCTCGCGGCCGATCTCCAGCAGCTTGTCGTCGCGACTGAAAGCGCTGCCGATGCGAAAGGCCTCGACGCCGATCCGCCACTCCTGGGTCGCCGCACTGAAATCCACCAGCCGATGGACCTGCAGCGTAGCGAGGATGCGGTGCGCGGTGGAGGCCGGCATATCCAGCCGCAGCGCCAGCTCGGACAGCGTCGCGCGGCCGTCATCGGCCAGCGCGCGCAGCAGCATCGCGCCGCGATCCAAAGCCTGGATGGTGGTGGCGCGGGATTGCGGCGCCGCGGCGCGCGGACGACCGCGGCCACGTTTGGGGGGATCGCGCAGAGGCATGGCATCTCGCAGCTGGCTGTGGGGACCGGCAGAAGTAGCCAATCCGCGCCCGGCTGGCAATGGAATATTTTTCCGAAAGCGGTTTTAGAAAAACATGAAAAATAAAAATTAATAATCAAATCAGTCATATAAAATATTTTAGATAAAAATGGAATATTTTTTCAGAAAAATTGCAACGGCATTGCCGGCCACCTATCCTGCCCGGCAACACCCGAGGAGTTGCCGCCATGCACAATCGAGCCCCCGCCCTGCGCGACCAGAACCCGATCTTCATCCCCGGCCCGACCAATCTGCCGGACAGCCTGCGGCGCGCCATGAACCTGCCCTGCAGCGACCACCGCGCGGCCGATTTCGCCGATCTGCTCGGCCCGCTGCTGGCGGATCTGAAACGCATTTTCAAGACCGGGCACGGCCGCGTGATGCTGTTTCCGGCCAGCGGCACCGGCGGCTGGGAGGCGGCGATCAGCAACAGCCTGTCCCCCGGCGACCGGGTGCTCGCCGCGCGCCACGGGATGTTTTCGCAGCGCTGGATCGATCTCTGCCAGCGCCACCGGCTGGAAGTCGAAGTCATCGACTGCGAATGGGGCAGCGGCGCGCCGGCGGATCAGTTCGCCGCGCGGCTGGCGGCGGATAAGCGGCAGGCCATCAAAGCCGTGCTGGTGACCCACAACGAAACCGCCACCGGCGTCACCAGCGATGTCGCCGCGGTGCGCGCGGCCATCGACGCCTGCGATCACCCGGCGCTGCTGGCGGTGGACTGCGTCAGCTCACTGGCCTCGATGGACTTTCGGATGGACGAATGGGGGGTGGATCTGGCCGTCAGCGGCTCGCAGAAGGGCTTCATGCTGACCACCGGCATGGCCATTGTCGCCGCCAGCGAGAAGGCCATGGCCGCCGGCGCCGCGGCACGCCTGCCGCGCTGCTTCTTCGATTTTGCCGAGATGGCCGCGGCCAACGATCGCGGCAGCTACCCCTACACCCCGCCGCTGCAGCTGCTGCACGGCCTGCGCGCCAGTCTCGATCTGCTGCTCGACGAGGGCCTGGAAAACGTCTTCGCCCGCCATCGGCGGATCGCCGACGGAGTGCGCGCGGCGGTCGCCGGCTGGGGGCTGGCGCTGTGCGCACACAGCCCCGAGCTGTACTCGGATACGGTCAGCGCGATTCGCGTGCCGCCGGGCTTTGACGCCACCGCGCTGACCGATCACGCCCACAGCGCCTACGGCGTGTCCTTCGGCATCGGCCTGGGGCAGCTGGCCGGCCGGGCTTTTCGCATCGGCCACCTCGGTGCGATGAGCGATGTGATGGCGCTCTGCGGACTGGCGACGATCGAAATGGCGATGGCCGATCTGGACTACCCGATCGAGCTCGGCGCAGGGGTCGCCGCGGCACAGCAGCACTATCGCCAGACCCGCGACCGGCAACGGGCAGCGGCCTGAAGTAAGCGCGAAACGCCGGTGGAGAACGAACAGATGATCATCCCGACTTTCAACGATGCGCTGGCCGCGCGCCAACGCATCGCAGCACACATTCACCGCACCCCGGTGCTGACCTCGCGCTACCTCGACGAACTGAGCGGCGCCGAGCTGTTCTTCAAGTGCGAGAACTTCCAGCGCGGTGGCGCCTTCAAGGTGCGCGGCGCCTGCAACGCGGTGTTCGGTCTCGACGACGCCCAGGCCGCGCGCGGCGTGGCCACGCACTCCTCCGGCAACCACGCGCTGGCGCTGAGCTACGCCGCCGGGCGGCGCGGCATCGCGGCCACGGTGGTGATGCCGCACAGTGCGCCGCAGGCAAAAAAGGACGCGGTGATCGGCTACGGCGGACGCCTGGTCGAGTGCCAGCCCTCGACCAGCGCGCGCGAGGCGGCCCTCGCCGAAGTGATCGCCGAAAGCGGCGCGGAATTCGTCCACCCCTACAACGATCCGCGGGTGATCGCCGGCCAGGCGAGCTGCTCGCTGGAGCTGCACGAGCAGGTCGCCGGGCTGGACGCGCTGATCGCGCCAATCGGCGGCGGCGGGATGATCTCCGGCAGCTGCCTGGCGATGTCGAACGTCGCCGCGCAGATGCGGATCTACGCCGCCGAGCCGAACAACGCCGACGATGCCGCGCGCTCACTGCGCGCCGGCCGGATCATCGCCGACGACGCGCCGCAGACCGTCGCCGACGGTTTGAAAGTGCCGCTGAAGGAGTTGACCTGGCACTTCGTCTCGCGCCACGTCAGCGACATCCTCACCGCCGCGGAGGACGACATCGTCGCCGCGATGCGACTGCTCTGGCAGCGGATGAAGATCGTGGTCGAACCGAGCAGCGCGGTGGCGCTGGCGGCGATCCTGAAAAACCCCAGCGTTTTTGCCGGCCAGCGCGTCGGCGTGATCCTCACCGGCGGCAACGTCGATCTCGACCGCCTGCCCTGGATGAACCCCTGACAAGCCCGGAGCATCTGCCATGACCGTCACCGTGCAACCCGCCGAATCCCCCGCTGACTTCGAAGTCGGCTACGACATCCCCGCCGCCGTCGGCATGGCCGAGAGCGAAATTCAGACCCCCTGTCTGATCCTCGATCTGGACGCACTGGAGCGCAACATCAAAAAGATGGGCGACTACGCCCGCGCCCACGGCATGCGCCATCGGGTGCACGGCAAGATGCACAAATCGGTGGACGTGGCCAGATTGCAGGAGCGCCTCGGCGGCGCGATCGGCGTCTGCTGCCAGAAGGTCTCGGAGGCCGAGGTGTTCGCCCGCGGCGGCATCAAAGACCTGCTGGTCTCCAATCAGGTGCGCGATCCGCTCAAGCTCGACCGCCTGGCGCAATTGCCCGGACTCGGCGCGCGCACGACCGTCTGCGTGGATGACATCGACAATATCGCCGAGCTGTCCGCGGCCGCGCAAAAGCATGCCAGCGAGCTGGGAGTGCTGGTGGAGATCGATTGCGGCGCCGGCCGCTGCGGCGTCACCAGCAGCGCCGATGTGGTCGCCATCGCCACCGCCGCAGAGGCCGCACCGGGGCTGAAGTTCAGCGGCATCCAGGCCTATCAGGGCGCGATGCAGCACCTCGACAGCTACGCCGATCGCGAAGCCAGACTGAACGCCGCCATCGCTATGGTGGCCGATGCAGTGGCGGCGCTGGAGGCGGCCGGGCTGCGCGCAGAACTGGTCTCCGGCGGCGGCACCGGCTCGTATTATTTCGAGAGCAACTCCGGCGTTTACAACGAGTTGCAGTGCGGATCCTACGCCTTTATGGATGCGGACTACGGCAGAATTCTGGACGAGAAGGGCGAGCGCATCGACCGCGGCGAGTGGCAGAACGCGCTGTTCATCCTGACCAGCGTGATGAGCCACGCCAAGGCCGACCAGGCCATCTGCGACGCCGGGCTGAAGGCACAGTCGGTGGATAGCGGCCTGCCGGTGATCTTCGGTCGCGACGACGTCGAATACATCAAATGCTCCGACGAGCACGGCGTGATCGCCGACCCCGACGGCGCGCTGCAGATCAACGACAAACTGCGGCTGGTGCCCGGCCACTGCGATCCGACCTGCAATGTCCACGACTGGTACGTCGGCGTGCGCAACGGTGTGGTCGAGTGCCTCTGGCCGGTGTCCGCGCGCGGCAAGGCCTACTGAGGAATGCAGCGATGATCATCGTCCCCGAATCCGTCTGCGCCGAA
>CBFCYW010000095.1:0-13945 GCA_965602395.1 uncultured Chromatiales bacterium | reverse complement strand
ATCGATCTCGCCGCCGGCGGCGAATTCGCGCTGGTCTACCGCGAAGATCTGCAAGTGGTGGCGCGCCAGCTGGACGCCCCCGGCTACCGCTTTCTGCACGCGCTCGGCGCCGGCGAGACGCTCGCCGACGCCGCCGCAGCGGCGCTCGACAGCGACCCGCAGTGGCCGCTGCAAAACGAACTTGGCCGCCATCTGGCCAGCGGCCTGCTGTCAGATCTGCGCTGACGCGCCACCGCACACAGACGAATAAAAGCAACGCCGGGGCAAGCCGGCGATAACGACGACAACCACCGGAGCCTTCGCCATGTCGCTGATCACCCTCGGACAACGCACCCTGAAACATCCCGTGAGCCTGCTGGAAAAACTGGCGCCGCTGGCCGACCTGGCGATGCGCCTGTATGTGGCCAATGTGTTTTTCCAGTCCGGACTGCTCAAGTTCCAATCCTGGGGGCAGACCAAACAGCTGTTTGAATACGTCTATTCGGTGCCGCTGCTGCCGCCCGAGGTGGCCGCGGTGATGGCCACCGCCGGCGAGCTGATCCTGCCGGTGCTACTGGCGATCGGGCTGGCCGGGCGCCTCGGTGCGCTGGGCCTGACGGTGGTCAATATCATGGCGGTGATCTCCTTCCCCGAGCTCAACGACGCCGGCCTGCGCGACCACCTCGTCTGGGGGCTGATGCTCGCCGTGCTGCTCACCCACGGCCCCGGCAAGCTGTCGGTGGATCACCTGCTGCGCAGCCGCTTCTGGCCCTGAGCCCAGTCCCGGCAGCCCAGTCCCGGCAGCCCAGTCCCGGCAGCCCGGACCCGGCAGCCCGGACCCGGCAGCCCGGACCCGGCAGCCCCGTCGCGGCGCCGTCACAGGCGCCGCTGGCCGTCGAGCAGCTCCAGCACCAGCGCCGCATCACCGGCCTGTGCGGCGTGGCCGCCGCGGCTCTCGACGCTGTAGGCCAGGCCGCGCAGGGCATACACCGACTCCAGCCGCTGGCTGCGTGGATCGACCAGCCAGTCGCCGCCCTGCGGTTCGTCGATGCGCACGATGGAAATGTAATCGGCGGTCGGGTGCGGCTGGCGGTTGAGCAGGTGCAGAAAACTGCCCGGCTGCGCGCGCACCAGTTCGTCGAGCACCGGATCGGTAGCCACCAGCGTACCGCCCAGCCCGGCGGCCCAGCCATCCAGCCAGCGGCGCGCCGCAACCGCCGCGCGCAGGCCGAACTCGGCGGCATCGGTGCCCAGATGCGGCGTGGCGATGGTGATCAGGCGCGCCACATTCAGTTCGGTGAAACGCACCATCGCCAGCCGCGCCACCAGGCCGCCGGCGGAGTGGCCGAGCAGGCTCAGCGGCTCCTGCGGATGGCGCCGGCGCAGGCTTCGCAGCTGGCGGCGCAACTGCTGGGCCTGGCGCTGCAGCGAGGCGCGGCTGTCCAGTTCGACCCGATACTGCCAGCCGCGCGCACCGCGCCGCCGCGGCGCGGGCAGCGCGACCCGGCCCGCATCGCTCGCGATCACCCCGGCATCGCGCAAACCGCCAGCCGCCAGCCCCTCGACCACGCCACTGCGCTGCCAATCCTGCGCCGAGCCGAGATAGCCGTGCACCAGCACCAGCAACTCGGCACGCGCCGGTGCCGCGCCCAGCAGCGCGGCGCAGAAAAGGGCGGCCAGCAAGGCGAACCGGCACGGGCGGCGCGATGTGATCCGCGCAGCGCTACGCGAGGGTGGATTGCAGCCGCTCATCGCGGCACCCCATCCGCGGCCAGATCCAGCAGCCGCTCCGGGTAATCGCTGAACACCGCGCGCACGCCCCAGCCGAACAGCTCGGCGGCGCGCTGGCGCCGGTTGACGGTGTAGGCCAGCAGCGGGTAGCCGGCGCCGCGCAGCGCGGCGCACAACGCGGCGTCGATGGATGCTTCGGCGAGGTGCAGACTGACCGCGTCGAGGGCTTCGGCGCGGCGTCGCCAGTCAGCCGGCAAGCGCTCCAGCAGCAGCCCGCGAGGCAGTTGCGGCAGGCGCCGCGCGGCCGCCGCCAGCGCCACCTCGCTGAACGACGAAAGCAGCAGCGGCAAACCGCGCGGCCAGTGCCGGGCCAGCTCATCGGCCAGCCGCGCCACGGCGATCTCGGCGCGAGCCTCGGGCACTTTGATCTCCAGATTGGCGCCCAGGCCCAGCTCGCCGAGCAGCGCCGCGGCGGCGGCGAAGCCGGGGATCCGCTCGCCGCTGAAGCGGGCGTCGAAGTGCGCGCCGGCATCGAGCCCGACGAGCAGGCTGGCCGGGCTGTCGGCGAAGCGTCCGGCGCGGCCGGTGATGCGCGCCAGCTGGTCGTCGTGGAACAGCAGCAGCTGCTCGTCAGCGCTGATCGCCACGTCGAACTCGACCCAGCGCGCGCCCAGTTCAGCGGCGCGGCGCAACGAGGCGAGGGTGTTTTCCGGCGCGCTGCCCATGGCGCCGCGGTGGCCGATGACGCGCGGCAACTGCGCGATGATGGGATGTGGCAAGATCGTCTCCGTAGTGGTTGCCGTGCGGCGCCGGCAAGACCGGCAACTTCGGCGCGCGCTTGATGCATATCAAACCGCCGGCGGCGCCCATCGGCAAGTCTGTAAGTTGGAGATTTACCGGGAGGAAGAAACCATGTCGCTGAAAGATATTCTCGTGCACGTGGATGAAGCCCGCGCCTGCGCGGCGCGCCTCGACTACGCCATACGTCTGGCACGCTTCCACGGCGCGCATCTCACCGGGCTGTACACCATCCCGCCGCTGACCGTGCCCGGCTACGTCGCGGTGGAGTTTCCGCTGGAGGCGCTGGAGGCTCAGGAGAGCAATCTGCAGGAGCAGGCCAGCGCCGCGCGGCAGCGCTTCGAGGTAGCCACCGGCGAGGCCGGCATCAGCGCCGAGTGGCGCTGCGAACAGGGCCACTATGCGCCGCTGTGCGCCCGCAATGCGCGCTACGCGGATCTGCTGATCCTCGGCCAGAACGACGCCGAAGACCCGCGCGACAACCCGGAAAACGCTCCCGGCGAGGTGGTGCTGCGCAGTGGCCGCCCGGTGCTGGTGGTGCCCTATATCGGCGCGCCGAAAACCCTCTGCGAGAACATCATGGTCGGCTGGGACGGCCGCCGCGAATCGATCCGCGCGGTCAACGACGCCCTGCCACTGCTGCGCACCGCGGTGACCGTAAAGGTCGTCAGCATTCAGGATCACTCCAGCGATGACAGCCAGGCGCCCAGCGACGCCGACATCGTCCGCCATCTCGGCCGCCACGGCGTGGATGCCGAGGCGCTGATCAGCTACAGCGGCGGGGTGGATACCGGCAACGCGCTGCTCGATCAGGTCGCCGACCTCAACGCCGATCTGCTGGTGATGGGTGCCTGGGGCCACTCGCGCCTGCGTGAGTGGGTGATGGGCGGAGCAACGCGGCAGGTGCTCGGCGAGATGACCGTGCCGGTGCTGATGGCTCACTGAGGCCGCCGGCGCCAGCGGATCGGATCGGATCGGATCGGATCGGCAAGGCAAAAGGCCGGGCGGCAAAAAAGGGGCGGGAAATTCCCGCCCCCGTTCCGGCTGTCGCTGGCTCGCCCGGCCAGCGTCCACAACCGCTTCAATCGCCGCTCTTGATGGCGATCTTGCGCGCCTTGGCGACCTCCTTTTTGGGGATGGTGATCTGCAGCACGCCGTCGCGGCCGTGGGCCTCGATGCGCTCGTCATCGGCGCTGTCCGGCAGGCTGAAGCGGCGGTAAAAGCTGCCGCGGACGCGCTCGACGCGCTTGTAGCCGGCCTCCTGCTCCTCGCTGACACTGGCGCGCTCGCCGCGGATGCTGAGCACGCCGCGCTCCATGGTCACCTCGATGTCGTCGGGCTTGACGCCGGGGACGTCCGCTTCGATGACGAAGCGGTGATCGTCCTCGTGGATATCCACCGCCGGCATCCAGCTACTGGTGGCGACGTTGCTCTCCTCTGCGGCGGCGTCCTTGCGAAACAGCTGGTTGATCTCATCCTGCAGACGATTGACGTAGTTGAACGGGTCGTATCTGACGATGCTCATGATGCTACCTCCACTTGGCCCGGCCCGGTGCCGGGCTGCCTTGCTATTGACTTGAAAGGTATATGGGGACAGCCTTCGCAGCGTACAAGCCCTCTCTGCTGCCAGAATCCCACGCCTCGTCGCCCCGCCTCTGCGCGGCCCGAGCGGGCTGGTCGGCACGCTTTGTGCCCGCCCGGCAGGCGGCCGCTAATCACGGCCGAGGCAGCCGCGACCAAAACGCAAATCAAGCTGCGCCAGCCGGCGCCGACATAACATCGCAATACCGTGCGCGCCGCCCAAGCGCAGCGCGCCAAAACCAAAAACCGGCCTCCGCCGGCATAACAGAAGAACGAGCCAGTCGTGTTCAACGCGGTACAGACCCTGCTCATCGGCTTCGCCCTGTGGCTGCTGCTCTCGGGATATTTCGAACCGCTGATGCTCAGCTTCGGGCTGCTCTCCTGCGCGCTGGTGGCGCTGCTCGCCCACCGCCTGCAGCTCACGCCCGCCGGCGAGCACCGACCACGCCTGCACCTGCGCCTGCTCAGCTATCTGCCCTGGCTGTTCGTCGAGATCGTGCGCTCCAACATCGATGTAGCGCGCCGCATCTGGAACCCGGCGCTGCCGATCAGCCCGAGCATGGTCCGCGCCCGTGCCGATCAGCGCACCTCGCTGGGCCTGCTGATCCACGCCAACTCGATCACGCTGACCCCGGGCACCCTGTCGGTGGATGTCTCCGAAGACGGCATCATCGTCCACGGCCTGTCGCGCGAGGTCACCGAGGCGGTGATCGACAGCGACATGAATCGCCGGATCAGCGCGATGGAGGCGGAGCGCTGATGTTCATCGCCTCGATGCTGGCGCTGATCGCCACCCTGCTGATGGCGCTGGCCCGCGCGCTGATGGGGCCGAGCACCTACGATCGCATACTCGCGGTGAACGCCGCCGGCACGGTGGTGGTGCTGTTCATCGCCGTGCTCGGCTTTCTCACCGCCCGCCCGGATTTCCTCGATATCGCGCTGGTCTACGCGCTGATCAACTTCATCGGCACCATCGCGGTGCTGAAATTCATCAAGTTCGGCAACTTTGCCCACGGCGGCCCGCAGGATTCACAGCCGGCCGCAAACGACCCGGACCCGCAAGCGCGCTCGGACGATGCGCGGCCGCCGCGATGAGCAGCTTTGTGGATATCCTCAGCTGGTTGCTGCTGCTCACCGGCGGCTTCTTTTGCGTTACCGGCGGCCTCGGCCTGCTGCGCCTGCCGGATTTCTACTCCCGCTCCCACGGTGGCGGCGTGCTGGATAGCCTCGGCGCGCTGCTGACGCTGGCGGGGCTGGCGCTGCAGGCGGACCACTACATGGTGGTGGTCAAGCTGGCGATGATTTACATGTTCCTGTTCGTTACCGGGCCGACGGCGATCCACGCGCTGGCGCGCGCCGCGCTGCTGGCCGGGCTCAAACCACGCCTGGCAGCGCCCGTCAAAGGCGGCCCGCAGCGTGCTGCAGGCGGGGAGAAACAGCCATCGAAGTCCTGATCGATCTGGTCGTAATCAGCCTGCTGCTGATCACTGCGCTATCCCTGCTGTGGCTGCGCGACCTGTTCTCCGCGGTGATGATCGCCGGGCTCTACAGCCTGCTGTCGGCGAGCGTGTTCATGGATCTGGACGCGGTCGACGTAGCCTTCACCGAGGCGGCGGTGGGCGCCGGAATCAGCACCGTGCTGTTCCTCGGCACCCTGGCGCTGGTCGGCCGCCGGGAGAAGCGCGGCAACCGCACCCAGCTGTTGCCGCTGGCGGTGGTGCTCAGCTGCGCCGGGCTGCTGATCTACGCCAGCGAGGACATGCCGGCCTTCGGCGATCCCGCCGCGCCGGTGCACCAGCACGTGGCGCCGCGCTATATCCAGCAATCGCCGCTGGAGGTCGGGCCGCCGAACATGGTCACCTCGGTGCTGGCCAGCTATCGCGGCTACGACACCCTGGGCGAAACCGGCGTGGTGTTCACCGCTGCGGTGGGCGTGCTGTTGCTGCTCGGCGGTCGCCGCCGCCAAGGCACATCCGGAGAGCGCGATGCAGATTAAAAAACACGCTTCGATGCGCGAGAACATCGTCCTGCGCGCGGCCAGCGATTACCTGCTGATCCCCATTCTGGTGTTCGCCCTGTACGTCCAGTGGCACGGCGATTTCGGCCCCGGCGGCGGCTTCCAGGCCGGGGTGATTTTCGCCTCGGGGATCATCCTCTACGCCCTGATTCACGGCCTCGAACGCACCCAGCGCGCGGTGCCGCCGCGGGCGGTACTCTTTTTCGCCGCCTTCGGCTGGCTGCTGTACGC
This sequence comes from uncultured Chromatiales bacterium, assembly GCA_965602395.1. Classification (GTDB taxonomy): domain Bacteria; phylum Pseudomonadota; class Gammaproteobacteria; order CBFCYW01; family CBFCYW01; genus CBFCYW01. The sequence continues at coordinate 7,608 of CBFCYW010000095.1, read as the reverse complement.
CGGGGTCGGCGTGCTGGCGATGCTGCGCGGCGGCAACTTTCTCGACTACGACGCGCTGGCGCACGACCCGCTGCACGGTCAGCACTGGGGCATCCTGATCATCGAGCTGGGTGTCGGCATCACCGTCGCCGCGGTGATGATCGCCGTGTTCTATGCCTTCGCCGGGCGCGGGCGCGGGCGCGGGCGCGGGCGCGGGCGCCAATGATCGAGCACTTCAACTACTGGATGGTCTTCGCGCTGATGATGACCGGCCTGTACATGGTGGTCGCGCGCGGCAATCTGGTGAAAAAAATCATCGGCCTGAACATCTTTCAGAGCTCGGTGTTCCTGCTTTTCATCTCCATGGGCAAGGTCGCCGGCGGCACCGCGCCGATCGTCGTCGACGGCATCGCGAACACCGCAACTCGCTACAGCAACCCGCTGCCCCACGTGCTGATCCTCACCGCGATCGTCGTCGGCATCGCCACCACCGCGCTGGGTCTGGCGCTGGTGGTGCGCATCCGCGAGGCCTACGGCAGCATCGAAGAGGACGAGATCCACCGCCAGGATCTGCCTGCTCCGGCCGCCGCCCGCCCGGCCGCCAGCCAGCGGCGCGGGCGCGCCTGATGCTCGCCACACAGCTGCCGGCACTGCAGATCATCGTGCCGATGCTCTCGGCGCCGCTGTGCGTGCTGTTGCGCAGTGGTCGCGCCGCCTGGCTGCTGGCGGCGCTGGCCAGCTGGGCCAGCCTGGGCATCGCCGCCGCGCTGCTCGCGCGGGTGCTGGATGTGGGCGCGATCAGCTACGCCGTCGGCGGCTGGCCGCCGCCCTGGGGCATCGAGCTGGCAATCGATCCGCTCAACGCCTTCGTGCTGCTGATCGTCACCGGCATCGCCGCGGTGGTCATCTGTGCCGCGCCGCAGAGCATCGCCCGCGAGATTCCCGCGGAGAAGGCCGGCCTGTACTACAGCGCCTACCTGCTCTGCCTGACCGCGCTGCTCGGCATCACCCTCACTGGCGATGCCTTCAACGTGTTCGTGTTTCTGGAGATCTCCTCGCTGTCGAGCTACGCGCTGATCGCCATGGGCCGCGACCGCCGCGCGCTGGTGGCGAGCTTCCAGTACCTGATCATGGGCACCATCGGCGCGACGTTTATCCTGATCAGCATCGGCCTGCTGTACATGCTCACCGGCACGCTGAACATGGCCGACCTGCTGCAGCGCCTGCCGCCGCTGGCCGACAACCGCGTGATGCAGGCGGCGTTCGCCTTTTTCACCGTCGGGGTGGCGCTGAAGGTGGCGCTGTTTCCGCTGCACTACTGGCTGCCGAATGCCTACGCCTTCGCGCCGTCGATCGCCACCGCGTTTCTCGCCGCGACCGCGACCAAGGTCTCGCTGTACGTGCTGCTGCGCTTTTACTACGGCGTGTTCGGCGCGGATTTCAGCTTCGCCGCGATGCCGCTGTCGGAGATCCTGCTGCCGCTGTCGCTGGCGGCGATCTTGATCGCCTCGATCGTCGCCGCCTTCCAGCGCGACGTGAAACGATTGCTGGCCTACTCCAGCGTGGCGCAGATCGGCTACATGACGCTGGGTGTGGCGCTGGCCTCGGCCAGCGGGTTGACCGCGGCCATCGTCCATCTGTTCAACCACGCGCTGATCAAATCGGCGCTGTTCCTCGCCCTGGCCGGCGTGGTCTACCGCCTCGGCTCGACGCACATCGAGCAGATGGCCGGCCTCGGCAAACGCATGCCGTGGACCTTCGGCGCTTTCGTGCTCGGCGGGCTGTCGCTGATCGGCGTGCCGCTGACCGCCGGTTTCGTCAGCAAGTGGTATCTGGTGCTCGCCGCGCTGGAAAAAGGCTGGTGGTGGCTGGCGCTGCTGCTGGGGCTGTCGTCGCTGATCGCGGTGATCTACGTCTGGCGGGTGGTCGAAGCGGCCTGGTTCCGCGAGCCGCAGGCGGATGACGCCGGCCGGATCGAAGCCCGCGAAGCGCCGCTGTCGATCCTGCTGCCGACCTGGCTGCTGGTCGCCGCCAACTTCTACTTCGGCATCGACACGACGCTGTCGGTCGGCGTCGCCAGCGAGGCGGCGCAGATGCTGCTCGGAGGCGGCCGGTGACCCTGCTGCCACTGACGCTGCTGGTGCCGACCCTCGGTGCGCTGCTGGTCGCAACGCAGGGCGGGCGACCGAATCTGCGCGAGGCGATCAGCCTGACCACGGCCGTCATCCTGTTCGGCCTCGTCACCGCCCTGTACCCGGCGGTGATGGCCGCAGAGATGCCGTCGATCATCCTCGCAGAACCGATTCCCGGCCTGCCGATCCGGCTCGCGGTCGAGCCGCTCGGCCTGCTGTTCGCCACCGTCGCATCGGGGCTTTGGATCGTCACCACGGTCTACGCCATCGGCTACATGCGCGGCGCCAACGAGCAAAATCAGACGCGCTTTTTCGTCTGCTTCGCGGTGGCTATCGGCGCGGCGATGGGCATCGCTTTCGCCGACAACCTGCTGACCCTGTTCATCTTTTACGAGGTGCTCACGCTGTCGACCTGGCCGCTGGTGACGCACAAGGGCAACGCCGCGGCCAAGCGCGGCGGGCGGCTCTATCTGGGCATTCTGATCGGTACTTCAATCGGCTTTCTGCTGATCGCGATCATCTGGACTTACGCCGCCACCGGCACGCTGGATTTTCGCGCCGGCGGCATCCTCGCCGGCCACGTCGAGGGCGGCGCGCTGGTCGCACTGCTGGCGCTGTACATGTTCGGCATCGGCAAGGCCGCGCTGATGCCCTTCCACCGCTGGCTGCCGGCGGCGATGGTGGCGCCGACGCCGGTCTCCGCGCTGCTGCACGCGGTGGCGGTGGTGAAAGCCGGGGTGTTCAGCGTGCTGAAGGTGGTGGTGTACGTGTTCGGCATCGACCTGCTCGCCGACACGGGCGCCAGTCTGCCGCTGATGTGGGTCGCCGCCTTCAGCCTGATCGTCGCCTCGCTGATCGCGATGGGCAAAGACAATCTGAAAGCGCGGCTGGCCTATTCGACGGTGGCGCAGCTGGCCTACGTCACCCTCGGCGCGATGCTGGCGACGGATCTGGGCATCATCGGCGGCAGCCTGCAAATCGCCATGCACGCGATGGGCAAGATCACCCTGTTCTTCTGCGCCGGGGCGATTTACGTCGCCGCGCACAAGACCGAAGTCAGCCAGCTCGACGGCCTCGGCCGGCAGATGCCGCTGACCTTTTTCGCCTTTTTCATCGGCGCCCTGTCGATCATCGGCCTGCCGCCGCTCGGTGGTTCCTGGGCCAAGTGGTATCTGATGCTCGCCGCCATCGAGGTGCAGCAGCTGGCGATGGTCGCGGCGCTGATGATTTCGTCGCTGCTGAATATCGCCTATCTGATGCCGGTTGTGGCGCGCGGCTTTCTGCTGCCGCCCAAAGGTGAGCGTGACGGCGACGCGCCACCCACCGCGCCCTCGCCGGATGGCCTCGCGCCCGCGCCAGTGGCGATCCGCGAAGCGCCGCTGGCCTGCGTGATCCCGCTGAGCCTGACGGCGGCCGGCTGTGTGATCCTGTTTTTCTACGCCGACGCCGTGCTGGCGCTGGTGCAACTGATTCCGCTGCGCTGAGGCTATCGAGATGTCCGCCCCGCAAAAAGACGGTGAAAAAAGCTACTGGCTGGACAAAAAGTCCAATGTGGATTTGATCTGGTGGCTGGTGGTGGCCGCCTGCGCCGTGCTGTTCGCCGCCGATTTTTTCTACGAAAAATACACCCATTTCTACTTCGAAGAGTGGCACGGCTTTTACACCGTCTACGGCTTCATCGCCTATTGCTGCATCGTGCTGACGGCCAAGCAGTTGCGCAAACTGCTCAAGCGCGATGAGGATTACTATGATCGCTGATTTCAACCCGGCGCTGATTCTCGTCCTCGGCGCCTTTCTGCTGCCGCTACTGCCGAAAGCTGCACGCGGCTGGGGCAATGTGGCGCTGCCGGTCCTAGGGCTGGCGCAAATGCTGCTGCTCGGCAAAGGCGAATGGGGGCAGATCGAGTTTCTCGGTTATCAGCTGGTCACGATGCGCATCGACCATCTGAGCTTCGTTTGGGGGCTGATCTTTTTCATCGCCGCGTTTTTGGGCGCGCTGTACGCCAAGCATGTCGATGATGTGCTGCAGCACGTTGCCGGCAGCGTTTACGCGGGCGCGGCCATCGGCGCGGCCTTCTCAGGTGATCTCGTCACCCTGTTCGTCTGGTGGGAGCTGACCGCAATCAGCTCGGTGTTCCTGATCTGGGCGCGGCGCACGGAGCGCGCTTATCAGGTCGGCATGCGTTACCTGATCATCCAGGTCGCATCCGGGGTGATTCTGCTCGGCGGCCTGCTGGTGCACGCACACGAAGTCGGCTCTATCGCCTTCGAACATCTGGGGCTGGACGGCCTCGGCGGCAAGATCATCTTCGTCGCCTTCGGCATCAAGTGCGCCTTCCCCTTCCTGCACAACTGGCTGCAGGACGCCTACCCGGAAGCCACCGTCACCGGCACGGTGATCCTCTCCGCCTTCACCACCAAACTGGCGGTTTACGCACTGGCGCGCGGCTACGCCGGCGAAGACATCCTGATCTGGATCGGCGCGACGATGACCGCTTTCCCGATCTTCTTCGCGGTGATGGAAAACGACCTGCGCCGCGTGCTCAGCTACAGCCTCAACAACCAGCTCGGCTTCATGGTGGTCGGCGTCGGACTCGGCACGGAGCTCGCGCTCAACGGCACCGCCGCGCACGCCTTCAGCCACATTCTGTACAAAGCGCTGCTGTTCATGGCGATGGGCGCGGTGCTGCACCGCGTCGGCACTATCAAGGCCAGCGAGCTGGGCGGGCTGTACAAGTCGATGCCGAAGACGGCCTTCTTCTGCATCATCGGCTCGATGTCGATCTCCGCCTTTCCGCTGTTCTCGGGCTTCATCTCCAAATCGATGGTAATGACCGCCGCCGCGGCCGAGCACCACACCATCGTCTGGCTGGTGCTGCTGCTAGCTTCCGCCGGGGTGATGGACCACTCGGGCATCAAGATCCCCTACTTCGCCTTCTTCGCCCACGACTCGGGCAAGCGCTGCGAGGAAGCCCCGGCGAACATGCTCTGGGCGATGGGCATCGCCGCCGCGCTGTGCATCGGCATCGGCGTCTATCCGGCGCCGCTGTACGCCATCCTGCCGTTCGCGGTGGACTACGCGCCCTACACCACCAGCCACGTGATCACCCAGCTGCAGCTGCTGATGTTCTCCGCGCTGGCCTTCGGCGTGCTGGTGCGCAGCGGCCTCTACCCGCCGGAGCTGCGCTCCACGCACCTGGATTTCGACTGGACCTACCGCAAGCTGCTGCCGGCCGCGTGGCGGCGCGCGGCTCCAGCGGTGGCCGCGGCCCGCGATGCCGGCGAGCAGCGCGGCATCGCGCTGGCCAAACGCGCCATCGCGGCGCTGTTCCAGCTGCACGGGCCGCAGGGTATACTCGCGCGCACCGCGGCCAGCGGCGCCATGGGCCTGCTGGCGCTGATCGCGCTGGCCGGCGGGCTGTTCCTCTTCCTCAACTGACCCCCCGGCGGCAGCCGCCGCCATGCCCACATGCACCGAGAACTCATCCCCGCGCAGGTGCGCGCCGCGCTGGCCGAAGACCTCGGCAGCGGCGACGCCACCGCGCAACTGATCCCGGCCGAGACCCGCGCCCGGGCGCGCATCATCGCCCGCCAGCCGGCGGTGGTCTGCGGCACCGAATGGGCCAGCGAAGTGTTCGCCCAGATCGACCCGACCGTGGACATCCACTGGCAGGTGGCCGATGGCGACCGAGTGGTACGCGAGCAGCCGCTGTGCGAACTGCACGGCCCGGCGCGCGCGGTGCTCAGCGGCGAGCGCACCTGCCTCAACTTTCTGCAGACCCTCTCCGGCACCGCCACCACCACCGCGCGCTACGTCGATGCCGTGGCGCACACCCGCGCACGGCTGCTGGACACGCGCAAAACCGTCCCCGGCCTGCGCCTGGCGCAAAAATACGCGGTGCGCTGCGGCGGCGGCGAGAACCACCGCATCGGCCTGTTCGACGCCATGCTGGTGAAGGAGAACCACATCATCGCCGCCGGCGGGCTGCAGGCCGCGGTGCAGCGCGCCCGCGCACTGGCGCCGCAGCTGCGGCTGATCGTCGAAGTGGAGGATCTCGACGAGATGGAACAGGCCATCGCCGCCGGCGTGGACCGCGTACTGCTCGACAACTTCAGCCTCGGCCTGCTGCGCCACGCGGTGGAGCGCAACGCCGGGCGGGTGCTGCTGGAGGCCTCCGGCGGCGTCAACCACGAGACCATCCGCGGCATCGCCGAAACCGGCGTCGACTACATCTCGGTGGGCAATCTGACCAAGGATGTGCAGGCCGTGGATCTGTCGATGCGCTTCCTCGACCTACCCGGCGCCTGATTCCCCAAACGGCCCGAATCAGCGCGGCCCGAATCAGCGCGGCGCGAATCAGCGCGGCCCGAAGCGCGGCGGCGGCTGGCGCTCCAGCACCTCGACCGCATCGCCGACGCGCAACTCGCAGCGGCTTGCGCCCGCGCTGCCCACGCGCGCCGGCACCGCGTACTGGCCGAACAGCATCGCCCCGTTCAGATTGCGCAGCCGCGACAGGGTCGCCAGCGGCTCGCGCCCGGCGCGCGCACCGCTGGCCTGATCGACGGTGGTCAGCGCGCAGCGCTCGGCGTGCTCGACCAGGTGCAGCACGCCGTTGCCGATGCAGATGCGCGCCCAGCCGTCCTCGGCGTAGGCCGGGCAGCCCTCGACAACCAGATTGGGGCGGAAGCGATCCATCGGCAGCGCCGTGCTCATCTGGCCGTTGAGATCCTCCAGCGAGGCGGCGCCGAGCAGCAGCAGCGGCGCGTAGTCGGCGAAGCCGACGATGTCATCGCGGTGCACCGCCGCATCCGGGTGCACGGCGCGACGGCTGTGCTCCGGCAGATAGACGATGCGGCAGTCGATGCCGAGAAAGTCCGCCAGCCAGGCATCGGCGGCCGCGCCGCAGCCCTCGGCATCGACCCAATCGCCCCACACCTCGACGCGCTGCGCCTCGCCGCCGCCGCGCGGCACCGCGATACCGGCGCAGCCCGGCACCGACAGCAGCAGCTCGCCACCCGGCGCGGCGCTATCGAATGCGGTCTCGATCAGCGCCATCCGCGGCTGGCGGCGCTGGGTGATGAAACGCCCGCTGGCGCCGACCAGCATCCAGCGGCGGTCATCGCGCAGGCCGCGCGCCTCGACCACGGCGCTCGACAGGCTGATGCCGCGCGCGGATTTCAGCGGGTAACAGTAGAGGGCGGCGAGGCTGATGGCGCTCATGGCGGCGATCTCCGGGGCGGGCAATAAAAAGGTTCATCGCGGATTGCAGGGTAGCTGTGTGTTGACAGTGATGGCGATTTGGCGGTGGCGCCCGGCCGCTGGGTTCGCTGGAGGGTTTCTCGCACCAGCTCGACCCGGAGGAGATGCGCATCAGCGGCGAGCCGCTGCCGGATCCGGAGGAGTTTCTCTGAGGAACGGCCGCCGTAGCCGGGACCACAGCTGGAGCCCGGGGCCACAGCCGGCCGGCGTGCGCGTCGCTTGCCGCGCGGCGACTCA
>CBFCYW010000094.1:0-14502 GCA_965602395.1 uncultured Chromatiales bacterium | reverse complement strand
GCGACCTCGCGGCCGCTCGGACGATCCGAAGGAAGTGCGAATGCTGGAGCTGCGGCCGACCTGCGAACAGGGCAACAAGGCGCTGCCGATCCGCCTCGACGGCGATGGCCCGCTGTACCGCCAGCTGGATCGCTGCCTGTAGGGCGGCCGCCAGCGGCGCTATTCGATGGCGAATTCGATGCGCGCTTCGAGTTCCTCCAGCGCCTGCAGCGCGCAGCCCGCATCCAGATCCCCGCCCGGCGCGCCGCTGACGCCGACCGCGCCGAGGTTGAAGCCGGCGGAGACGATGCGCACGCCGCCCTCCATCACGATCAACCCGTCGATGTGGTTCAGCTCCTGGCGGATGTCCTCGCGGGCGGCGCGAAACTGGCCGCTGTCGGTCCAGGCCATGGCGGTCATGTTGGCTTTGCGCTCGGCGATCTCCAGGGTGAAGCGCGCGGCCAGATCATCGCGCAGCGCGGCGCGCATCAGGCCGTGGCGATCGACCACCACCGCGCTGACGTGGTAGCCGGCCTCGCGGCAGGCGAGCACCGTCTCGCTGGCGATGTCGCGCGCCAGCTCCATGCCGATGTTCTTTTCGCTGATCACATCCGCGGCCTGTGCGGCGCCGGTGGCGAGCAGGGCGAAGGCGGGAAGCAGAAACAATTGACGCAGCGCGTGCATGGCGGGAGTCCTCTTCGGTGGTTGTTTGCCGGTTGGCTGCCTGCCAACTGGCCGTTGCCAACTGGCTGTTGCCGGGGGCAGACTCGAATCTACCCGATGCAGGCGCCGCCGCCAACGCCCTGAAAAACCGCATTTTCACCCCGCCGGCAGCGCCGCAGCGTTGGCTCGGCCGGCGCAAAGGCGTAGTCTGGCGACGGTCGTCGGCACTCGATCCGCACCGGGGAGGATTCATGCGTGACGAGCAGCAAACACAGCAGCGCCGCCGCAGCCGCAGCCTGCGCACCCGCCCGATCCTGCGGGCGCTCGTCTGGCTCGCGCTGATGAGCGGCCCCGCATCAGCCGCCGACCTCGCCGGGCTGAGCGCGGCGCGCCAGGCCTACGTCGATCACTTTCGCAGCAGCGGCCAGCAGCAACCGCGCGAAGCCGCCCGGCTGGAGGCGCAACTGCAGCGCCTCACCGCCAACGCCGAGGGCGAAACCCTGGCCCGCGGGCTGTGGGAACTGGGCACGGTGCAGCGCTTCAGCGGCCGCTTCGCCGAGGCCATCGACAGCTACCAGCGCGCCGTGCAGGCGGCGACCGCCGCCGGCGCCGGCGACACCGCCTTCGACGCCTGGATCGGCATCGCCCGCGCGCACATCTACGGCACCGCCGACCACGGCGCCGCGGCGCGCGCCTTCGCCAGCGCCGAGGCCGCCGCCGGCGACCAGCCGAGCGCCAAGCAGCGCTACGAGCTGGCCGATTACGCCGCGCAACTGCTGACCAGTCGCGGCGAGCTGGAGGCCGGCCTGATCAGTGCGCTGCGCGCGATCCGCTTCGCCGGCGGCGACGATGAGCGCTTCTACGCCCGCCTCGACGCCGGCGACGCACTGCAAAAATTCGCCGAGCGCTGCGACTACCGCAAGCTGGTCGACGCCCAATCCGCCGATGAAGTCGCCGACGGCGGCGACGGCTGGGGCGCCTGCCGGCGCGCGGTGGCGGCGGCGAAAAGCCACTACGCCGAGGCCAGGCAGATCGCCGGGCGGCTCGGCTGGGACTTTCTCGCCGCGCAGGCGCAGGGTTTTCTCGACCGCCTCGAACCGCGGCTGTTTCTGATCGAGCAGCGCGCCTCGTTCGAAAAACAGACCACCTCCGGCCTGTTCAACGCGACCAGCGGCGACGATGTGCTGGTCAACGACGACTTCTCCGCCGGCGCCTCCGGGCTCGACGAATACAGCGAACTGGCCGGGCTGATCGATCAGGTCGCCGGCGACGGCGAGAGCCGCGATCCGCGCACCCTGTACCTGCGCGGGCTGAGCGCCGACGTGCGCGGCGAACAGCGCGCCGCGCTGGGCTTCTTCCGCGAGGCCGCGGACGAGCTGCAGCGCGAGCGCGCCTCGCTGTTCGATCTGCGCGGCCGCGGCACGGTGGTCGAAAACCGCCCCGAGCTGGTCCGCGATCTGGGCCTGCGGCTGCTCGCCCTGGGCCAGCCGGAAGCCGCTTTCGCCGCTTTCGAATCGATCCGCGCGGCCGGTCTCGGCCGGCTCTCCGCGGCCTTCGCCGGCAACGATTTCAGCGCCGCCGAGCGCGGCTGGCTGAGCCGGCTGGTGGAAATCGAAGCGCGCGAAAGCGCACTGCTCACCGATCTGGTCGAAACCACCATCGCCGGCATCGAATTCGATCTCGACAGCGCCGTCGACCAGCTGGATGCGCTGCGCGCGCGGCGCGCCGAACTGCGCGCCGACGGCCGCTTCGCCGGCACCCTGGAGACGCTGGCGAAAGCCGACTACCACCCGGCGACGCTGGCCGAGTTGCGCGCCGCGGTGCGCGAATCCGGCATCGCCACGCTGCTCTACTGGGCGACGCCGACCAATGTACTGCTGTGGGTGATCAGCCCGGCCGGGGAGACGGTCAAGACCGTATTCCTGCCCGAGCCGGCACTGCTCGACAAGGTCGGCCGGCTGAGCGAGAGCGCGCGCAGCCCGGATCGCGACTTCGACGTCACCGCGGCGCGCGAGCTGTACAGCTATCTGCTCGCGCCCTTCGAACAGCTGCTCGGCGAACAGATACTGATCGTGCCGCAGGGGCCGCTGGTGACGCTGCCCTTCGAGGCGCTGATCGAGCCGAGCGGGCGCTATCTGATCCAGCAGCGCGCCGTGTCGTATGCGCCGAGCGCGAGCTTTGCCGCGCGCATGCTGCGCAGCCAGCCACGCGCGGTCGCTGAAGTCGGCGCGCTGTTCGACGCCAGCATCGAGGCCGATACCGGCGAGGTCGCCGGGTTGGAGAAGCGCGGCGGGCTGCAGGTCACGCGCATCGACGCGGCCAGGCTCGACGCCACCGCCGCGCTGAACGCACTCGGCAGCCACGCCCATCTGCACGTGCTGCTGCACGGCGAATTCGATAGCTTCGAGCCGCTGCTGTCGCGGCTGAAATTGACGAACCCGGCGTTGCCGCGGGCGGAGAAAGCCCTCTCCGCCGCCGAGCTGCTGGCGGTCAACTGGCGCGACACGCGGCTGGCGGTGTTCAGCGCCTGCGAGGGCGCGCGGGTCAACCTGCGCATTTCCAACGAGGTTTTCGGCCTGCCCTGGGCGCCGCTGGTCGGCGGCGCCGGGCGGGTGGTGATGAGCCGATGGCGGGTGCAGTCGCGCAGCAATGCGCGCTGGATGGAACATTTTTATCGCGCGCTGCAAGCCGGGCAAAGCCCGGCGCTGGCGGCGCAGCGGGCGATGCGGGAGATGATCGAAAGCGATGGGCGAGACGACCCCTACCTCTGGGCCGGGCCGCAGGTCTTCGGCCGCTAAAGCGACCAGCGACGCACCGCCAATGGACATTTTCGAGCTGGCGAAAAACATCGGCACGCTGCTCGGCACGGCGAGCGTTATCGCCTACGCCAGCGGCTATCTGGCGCTGCGCAGCCGGGCGCTGGTGCTGGGTTTCGATCCGCCGTTCAAACTGGTCGATGAGATCTACGTGTTCGCCGGCTTCCGCCTGCTGCTGACGGCGCTGATCCTGCTGCTGGTCATCGCGCCGCTGCTGTGGCTGATCGCCCGCGGCGGCGGCGCGCTGCTGGACAGGTTGGGCGATAGCTGGCAAATGCGCGCGCAATGGCTGGCGCTGATCGGGGTAGCTGCGATGACCTTTCTGCTGACACTCAAACTCTTTTCACTCAGCGCCGTGCTGTTCGCCGCGGATGACAGATCCGCCTTCGCCCGCGCGCTGCTCGGCGACGGTGGCCTGCGGCCGCTGCTGCTGGCGCTGCTGGTCGGTCTGCTGGTGCTCTGCGGTCTGTGGCTGCGAGCGCGCTGGGCCGGCGGCGGGCGCGGCTCGCTGGAGGGCGCGCTGGCGCTGGTGGTCGGCCTGCAGCTGGTGCTGCTGCCGGTCTGCCACGGGGCCTTTTACGCCGATCGCACGGTGCAACAGCTGGGCGAATTGCCGGATGGCGTGCACGGCCTGGTCGCACCGCTGGCGGTGGTCGATCGCACCGGCGAGAGCGCCACGCTGCTGGGCCTCAATGCCGCCGGCGAGCGCCGCCTGGTGACGCTGAAAAGCGATGATCTCAACGGTATTGCGGTGCGCGACAGACCGCGCTTGCACGAATTTGTCGCCGCACTGAACCAAGCAGCCACGGGGAAAGATATGGCCGACGACGAAGCGAATCGGAACGATTCACAGGCCGCTGAGCAGACCGGCGGCGAAACCAGCGGCGAAACCGGCAGCCTGTTCGGCCGACTGCTCGGGCAATTGCAGATCACCCTCGATGCGGTCGGCTCGCTGGGCGACAGCGTGGTCGACGCCGGCCAGTTGTGGGAGGCGCAGCTGGGCGCGGATGGCGAGGTGATCGAACGCCGTCGCATCGGCGAACTGGATGATCTGCAATGGCCGGTGGCGTCGGGCGACGGCTATTACGCGCTGCGCCTCGGCCGCCTGTTGCGGCTGGATGCCCAGGGCGCGCTGAGCGCGGAGATCGACAGCGGCGCGAGCTGGCTGAAACTGCTCGGCGTGACCGAAGATGGCCGCCTGCTGGGGCTGATCCGCGACGACGGCGAGGTCAAGCCCGCGGTACTCGGCAGCGACGGGCAGGCGCAATTTGATTCGGCGCCGCTCGACCCGAGTGGCCAACAGACGGTGCGCCAACTACTCAAAGAAGAGCGCAGCCACAGCGGCGGCCGCGTGCTGGCGGTGGATCGCTCGGAACACGGCGGCCGTGGCTTCGACGTGTATCTGCGCAGCGACAGTGGCAGCGTGAATATCAGCGACTGCCGCAACGACCGCTGCGGGCAGGCTTCGCTGACGGGGGATTTTGGCCGCGTGATTTATGTCCGCCAGCCGCGTTTCTGATAGCGTGATTGCGGGGCAGATTTATGCTCGCGACTGACAATTTTGCGATCACCAGCAAAACCAAGAGATAAAAGCAGGGAGATAAAATGAACTGGTATCTCGGAGTGTTGAAAAAATATGCGGTATTTAGCGGGAGAGCGAGAAGAAAGGAATACTGGTTCTTTTTTCTGTTCAACATCATTATCCAGATTATTCTCGGGGTCATTGATGGCACAATCGGCAGCTTTAATCCAGAGGCGGGAATGGGGCTGCTGGGCATGCTTTATACGCTGGCAATACTGATCCCGGTAATAGCCGTCTCTGTGCGCCGCCTGCACGACACCGACCGCTCAGGCTGGTGGCTGCTTATTAGCCTGATCCCGCTGATCGGCACCATTGTATTGCTGGTGTTCATGGCTCTGGATAGCAAGCCCGGGGAGAACAAATACGGCCCGAATCCAAAAGAGTCTGCAATGGCCCAATGATCCCGGGTGCATTGGCAGGTGTCGGACCAGCACCGCATCCAGCAACATGGGCTTATTCGACACGATTCTGCGTCCTGTTTGCTCATCCTGATAGTGTTCCAGTTTCCAGGTGACTGCCGCAGCGGCATCAATGGGTTACAGGAACATGGCGGAGATATACCCCATAAATGTCCCCATATAAAGGGACAGTTTTGGGGTATACTTAATAGTTAACACTACAATGAGGTTTCATGAGATACGCAACAATTGAGCTGACTCAGGGGAACATAAACAACGATCATCTCTATTTATCATCGGTGATGGATCTGTTCCCAGCTAGTGCCGTCGGCGGCGCAAACTCCGAATCAGTGGCTGACATATTGCTAGAAGTGCACAGCGGAATTGACGGGCCGATCAAGACTGATATTGCCGGAGATAAGAAAATATTTCGTAAGCGTTCCTGGGTCGGTGAGTTTTTCCGAGTGCATGGGCTCAAAGCTGGGGACAAGGTGGTCATCCAACACACTGGAGAAAATCGCTATCATATATATCCCTCCCGCGGCTGAGAGTGTTAACAATGTAAAGCAGTTCGCAGCTATCGCTGCCGGACTCGCTTACGCTCGCCGCTGATTACGGCGTTAGGACGAGAGGGGGCAAGGAGCATGGAGCTTGATCCGGTCGCGATATGGGGTGCAGCTCTATCCACTTTGCTCGCGGCGAGGGAGATCTATAGGGCTCGACTGAATATTGAAGTTGGGTTCACATTTACGGGTGATGTGAATGGCCTTGGCAATAAAATATTCGTTAGGAACCTTTCTGAAAAGGCTGTCATCATTACGTATTATCAAATCCAAGTTTGCCGGAAGAAATTTTTCTGGTGGGAGCTTATTGATTCAAAAGTAGAGGCCGATGAGTATTTTTCAGGCTTGATTGTGTCTCCTCATTCGAGCGTTACTCTGCACTTTTACGGCGCAGACTATTTCGATACATCGCTTGACCACAAAAACAAAGAGGCGATGTTCCTATATATGGTCATTCCTGGTCGTCGAAGGCCTTTAAAGGTGAAGATATGGAGCATGTCCTAACAAGGCAATAACAATTGGGGTCAGAGTAAAATATAAGAATATTTTACTCTGACCCCAATTATTCCGCACACCCAACGAGGCCACGATGAGCAATTTCCCCGTCAGCCGATGCCCACTTCACCTGCCGGCAGGCGGCGCCTGCCCCACTGCGACCGCCGCAGATCGCGCCGCCGGAACGCTGCCCGTGCGGCCGTGCGACGGCGGCTATCGCCACGCGTCGGCACGGCTGGCGGTGGCGACATGAGTAGCGGCGAACGGCGCGGCACGCCACCGGGTAAAGACCTCGCCGGGACCGCCTATGACCCCGCCGCGGAGGGCGCACAGATGGCTTTCGACGGGCGCATGTCGTACACCGATTATCTGGCGCTGGACAGCATTCTCGACGCCCAGCGGCCGCTGTCCGACGCCCACGACGAAATGCTGTTCATCGTCCAGCACCAGACCTCCGAGCTGTGGATGCGGCTGGCGTTGCACGAACTGGATGCTGCGCGCGACGCGCTCGGCGCCGGCCGCTACGGACCGGCGTTCAAGATGCTGGCGCGAGTGGCGCGGATCTTCGAGCAGCTCAACAGTGCCTGGGACGTACTGCGCAGCATGACGCCCAGCGACTACACCCGCTTTCGCGATGCGCTCGGCGAATCCAGCGGCTTCCAATCCTGGCAGTACCGGCTGATCGAGTTCGCCGTCGGCAACCGCAACGCGGCGATGTTGCAACCCCACGCGCACCGCGCCGAGATCCACGCCCGACTGCTCGCCGAGCTGGCCCGGCCGAGCCTCTACGACGTCGCCCTGCAACGCCTGGCCGCAGCCGGTTTCGAGCTGCCGCCGGCCGTGCTGCAGCGCGATCTGGCCGCGCCGTACCGCGCCGACGACGCGGTGCGCGCGGCCTGGACCGCGGTATATCGCGATCCGGACGAACACTGGGCGCTGTACGAGCTGGCCGAAAAGCTGGTGGATTTCGAAGACTACTTCCGCCGCTGGCGATTCAACCACGTGACCACGGTGGAGCGGGTGATCGGCTTCAAGCGCGGCACCGGCGGCACCAGCGGCGTCGCCTATCTGCAACGCATGCTGGCGGTGGAGCTGTTCCCCGAACTGTGGCATCTGCGCACCGACCTGTAGCTGGCGTCGGCCACCTCAGCCCGCCAGGCACTGGCTGTCGGTCAGCGACTTGAACTTGGCGGTGCGGGCGATCAGAAACGGCAGATCGGCGGGCGGCAGATTGTGCGCCTGCAGGCGGTCGCGATAGGCGAAATACTGCTCCGGACAGCTCACCAGCACCTGCCCGGTGGTGGCGTCCACCGCCAGCTCCTGAGCCTCGGCCCACTCGCGGCTGATGGTGATCTCCTCGTTGTTCGGATCGGTGTAGATGAAGCTCAGCTGCTGCTGCCCCGGCGCGCAGCCCTTCAGCCGGGTGATCTTGTACAGCCCGGGCAGGCCGTCGCGGGTGTAGAAGCTGCGGGTGACGTTGGTGTCGCGATCAAAGTGTTCGAGGCGCTCGGAATCGTGGCTGGCCTCGACCCGCGCCTCGGCGGAGAGCAGATCGAAAAAGGTGCTCAGGCTGAAGCTGGCGCTGCCCTCACCGCCGACCTTGCTGGCCGTGGTCACCTCGGTATTGCAGCGCTTGCGGATGCCGGAGATGCCGTCGAACACACTGCGCCGAAAGGCGTTGAAATCCGCCGCGCGCTGTTCCTTGAGTGCGCTGAAATCCACCAGCACCGCCTGCTCGCGCGGCAGATCGACCGGCGGCACCAGCTCGGCCGGCAGGCCGAGATTTTTGTGCGCGGAGATGGCGATGCGGTAGTGGTCATCGCTCTGGCTGTCGAGGTGGTGGGTTTCGCCGCGGGTGAAGCGAATGCGCAGCGCGAGCTGCTCGGAGACATCCACCAGCAGGTCGTAATCGCGCTGGATGAACACCCCCAGCCGCTCGCGGCGAAAGTAGTCCAGCTGCCCGCCAGTCCAGTAGTTGCCCGATTTGATATAGCCCCAGAGGCCGTCCTCGGTGAGTACCAGATAGCGCTTGGCGCCGCGGTGACGCAGGCTGCGCGGAAAGATCTGCAACCGCGTGCCGGCCGGCAGATAGGCGAAGTGGCGCGGATCGATGCCGTCGTTCGGCGCATCGATGGCGTGGATGAAGGTACTCCGGGCCAGGGCGGCCCGCTCGGCGGCCGCCGCGCTGGCCGCGATCAACAGTAGGCCGATGCCCAGCAAGTGCGCGATGCGCGCCATCTCAAGTCTCCCCCGCGAGCACTGTTCAGTGCCCGCCATTGTATTGATCGGGCGACGCTTTGTTGTGCGCCGCGACGCAGCTTGGCGGCGCTCTCGCAGCCCCCCTGCGGCGGCCCGTTCGGCGCCCAAAGCTTCTGATAAACTGCCGCGCCATGGATGTTTCCCACCTGCTCGACGAGCTCAACGACGCCCAGCGCGAGGCGGTCTGCGCACCACCCGGCCACGCACTGGTGCTGGCCGGTGCCGGTTCCGGCAAGACCCGCGTGCTGATCCATCGCATCGCCTGGCTGCACGAGGTGGAGGGCGTGTCGCCCTTCGGCGTGCTCGCCGT
Source organism: uncultured Chromatiales bacterium (assembly GCA_965602395.1). Taxonomy (GTDB): domain Bacteria; phylum Pseudomonadota; class Gammaproteobacteria; order CBFCYW01; family CBFCYW01; genus CBFCYW01. Next base: position 5,437 of record CBFCYW010000094.1, on the reverse strand, counting down.
GACCTTCACCAACAAGGCCGCCAGCGAGATGCGCGCGCGCCTCGAACAGCTCACCGGCCTGCCCACCGCTGGGATGTGGGTCGGCACCTTCCACGGCCTCGCCCACCGCCTGCTGCGCCAGCACTACCGCGAGGCCGATCTGCCGCAGGGCTTCCAGATTCTCGACGCCGACGACCAGCTGCGGCTGGTCAAGCGGGTGGTGCGCTCGCTGGAGCTGGACGAGGCGCGCTTCCCGCCCAAGCAGGCCCGCTGGTTCATCAACAGCAACAAGGACGAGGGCCTGCGCCCGCAGCATCTCGACGACGGCGGCAACCCGGTCGAGCGGCAGATGATCCGCATCTACAGCGCCTACGAAGCCGTCTGCCGGCGCAACGGCGCGGTGGATTTCGCCGAGCTGCTGCTGCGCGCGCTGGAGCTGCTGCGCAACGACGATGCCCTGCTGCGCCACTACCGCGAGCGCTTCCGGCACATTCTGGTCGACGAATTCCAGGACACCAACGCCCTGCAATACGGCTGGCTGCGGCTGCTCGCCGGGGAGACCGGCGCGGTGTTCGCGGTCGGCGACGACGACCAGTCGATCTACGGCTGGCGCGGCGCGCGGGTGGAGAACATCCTCAACTTCGAGCGCGATTTCCCCGCCGCGCAGACCGTGCGCCTGGAGCAGAACTACCGCTCCACCGGCACCATTCTATCCGCCGCCAACGCGCTGATCGCCAACAACGGCGAGCGCCTCGGCAAAAATCTCTGGACCGCCGGCAGCGATGGCGAGCCGATCACCCTGTACACCGCCTTCAACGAGCAGGACGAGGCACGCTTCATCGTCGACACCATCCGCCAGCACAGCGAAGAGGGCGGCCAGCGGCGCGAGTGCGCCGTGCTGTATCGCAGCAACGCCCAGTCGCGGGTGCTCGAAGAAGCCCTGCTGGCGCAGCGCCTGCCCTATCGGGTCTACGGCGGGCTGCGCTTTTTCGAGCGCGCCGAAATCAAGGACGCGCTGGCCTATCTGCGCCTGCTCAGCAACCGCGACGACGACGTCAGCTTCGAGCGCGTGGTCAACCAGCCGGCGCGCGGCATCGGCGATCGCACCCTGCAGCAACTGCGCGACGCCGCCCGCGGCGGTGAAGTCTCGCTGTGGCGCGCCGCCGAGGGGCTGATCGCCGCCCGCGGCCTGCCCGGCCGCGCGGCGAAGGCGGTGCAGGGCTTTCTCGATCTGATCGCCGCGCTCGACGCCGACAGCGCCGGGCTGGTGCTGCACGAGCAGGTCGAACAGGTGATCGAAACCAGTGCGCTGAAGGCCCACTACGAAAAGGATCGCAGCGAAAAGGGCCAATCGCGGGTGGAAAACCTGGAGGAGCTGGTCTCCGCGGCGCGCGCGCGCAGCGCGGAGGCCGAGCCGGAAGAAAACCTCTCACCGCTCGACAGCTTCCTCGCCCACGCCGCGCTGGAGGCCGGCGAAGGCCAGGGCGACGCCTGGGAGGATTGCGTGCAGCTGATGACGCTGCACTCGGCCAAGGGCCTCGAATTCCCGCTGGTATTCCTCTCCGGCATGGAGGAGGGCCTGTTTCCCAGCGAGCGCGCCATCCAGGAGCCGGGCCGGCTCGAAGAGGAGCGTCGCCTCGCCTACGTGGGCATCACCCGCGCCGGCCGGCGGCTATACCTGAGCCACGCCGAGAGCCGCCGCCTGTACGGTCGCGAGCACTTCAGTCCCCCCTCGCGCTTCATTGGCGAACTGCCGCCGGGCCTGCTGCAGGAGATCCGTCCGCGGGTGCAGATCACCCGGCCGGTGTACGCCGCGCCCGGCGCGCGCAGCCCTTTCCCCGACGACGGCGGCGGCGGCTTTTCCATCGGCCAGCAGGTGCAGCACGCCCGGTTTGGCGTCGGCGTGGTACTGGACTGCGAGGGCAGCGGCAGCCACGCGCGCTTGCAGGTGAACTTCGAAGAGGCCGGCGCAAAGTGGCTGGTGCTGGCCTACGCCAATCTGCAAGCGCTGTGAACCCGCAGCGAACGCCGGCCATCTGCATCTAACAGCGCTCATTTTCCGCACCTCATCTCTTCGCAACCCAGCGCAGCCATCGATCCCGCGGGGCTTTACAGGCCGCCGCGTCCACTGCTAGCTTGTGAGTCGCATCACAATTTGCGCTGCAAGAAGCAACGTCGTGACGCGCCTTCCAACCTCGGTCAAAGGAGTGACTGATGGCCAAGCCAAACCCCCGCTGCGGGCGCCCGCTCGCCCGCCTGCTGCCGCTGTTTTTCCTGCCGCTGGCGGGCATCGCCAACGCCGCCGGCTTCAGCGTCGACAGCACCGCCGACGAAACCGACGCCACCCCCGGCGACGGCCTCTGCGCCACCGCCAGCGGCGCCTGCACGCTGCGCGCCGCCGTGCAGGAGAGCAACGCCCTGCCCGGCGCCGACCGGATCGAACTGCCCGCCGGCGACTATCAACTCGCCCTCGGCGGCAGCGGTGACAACGCCGCGCTGGAGGGCGATCTGGACATCCTCGACGACCTCGCCATCCGCGGCGCCGGCCGCGCGGCGAGCAGTATCCGCGCCGCCGACTTCCGCGCGATTCACATCATCACCGCAGAGGATCAAGCGTCGCCGCGAGTGGAAATCACCGACCTCGCCCTGCGCGACGGCCCGGACGATGAGGCCGATGGCTCGCTGCTGCTCAACGGCGGCGATCTGCTGCTGCAGCGGGTCGACATCGTCGCCGGCGGCAATGGCTCCATCGCGCTGCGCAACGAAGCCCTGCTGGAACTGCGCGACAGCCTGCTCAGCGGCAACCACCGCGCCCTGTACAGCGCCGGCCAGCGACTGCTGGTGACAGACAGCGAATTCCGCGACAACGGCAGCGCCACAGACCCCGACGACGGCGCCGCACTGAACAATCAGAGCGGCTTCGCCGAGCTGCGCGACAGCCTGTTCAGCGGCAACACCGGGCAGCGCGGCGGCGCCATTTACAACCGCGGCGAGCTGCGCGCCAGCGGCCTCGACCTGCGCGACAACGCCGCCCACTGGGGCGGCGCGCTGTACAACGCCGGCAGCGCCTGGCTGGCCGATCTGGTGGTCGCCGACAACCGCGCCGACCTGCGCAGCACCGGCCACGGCGGCGGCATCACCAGCACCGGCGCGCTGCAACTGCAGGACAGCGCGGTCAGCGGCAACCGGGCGAAGACCTTCGGCGGCGGCATCCACGCCAACGGCGGCAGCCTGCACCTGCTGCGCGTGCAGCTCAGCGGCAATCTGCTCGACCGCGCCGGCGGCGACGGCGGCGGGCTGCGAATCGGCGACCTCGACGACGGCCAGAGCGCCACACTCAGCGATCTGCTGATCGCCGACAACAGCGCCCCGGATCTCGGCGGCGGCCTCGCCAGCAGGCGGCCCTTCGAGCTGCTGCGCAGCCAGATCAGCGGTAACTCGGCGCGCCGCGGAGGCGGCGTCTACAGCAGCGCGACCAGCGCGCAGATCGCCGACAGCAGCCTCGCCGACAACAGCGCCAGCGACGCCGGCGGCGGCCTCTATCTCGGCCCGAGCAGCAACAGCTCCAGCCTCGAACTGCGCAACATCACCGCCGCCGGCAACGCCGCCGCGGCCGGGCTCGGCGCCAATCTGCACCGCTACCGCGGCGCACTGCGGCTGGCGGCGAGCATCGTCGCCGCGCCGATCGGCGGCACTGACTGCTTCGGCGCCATCGAATCCCTCGGCGGCAACCTCGACAGCGACGCCAGCTGCGCGCTGGCCGGCCCCGGCGATCTGTCCGCCACAGACGCCCGACTCGGCCCGCTGGCCGACAACGGCGGCGCCAGCCTGAGCCTGCTGCCGGCCGCCGGCAGCCCGGCCATCGGCGCCGCCGCAGCAGTCGCCGACGGCTGCGCCCGGCTCGATCAGCGCCGCCACTACCGCGCCGCCAGCGGCTGCGATGCCGGCGCGCTATCGGTCGGCGCAACAGCGGCGCAAAGCGGCCGGCTCGCCTTCGCCGCAGCCGAATCCGAATTCGGCGAAGCGCAGGGCACGGCGCGTATCAGCGTGCTGCGCAGCGACGGCACCCAGGGGCCGGCCAGCGTGCGCCTGCGCGACTTCGGCGGCGGCACTGCCAGCGCCAGCCCGGCCAGCTACGCGGACTACACCGCGCTCGCCGAAACCGAGCTGCGCTGGGCCGACGGCGAGGACGGCGCCCGCGAGGTGGCCATCGAGCTGCTCGACGACTTCGACGAGGAGGGCCACGAGACACTGCAGCTGGATCTGTTCGCCGCCAGCGGCGCAACACTGGCGGAACCGCGGCGAACCACGCTGAACCTGCTCGATGACGAATTCCGCTACGGCGAGCTGTCCTTCGCCAGCCCCGGCTACGCGGTCGACGAATCGGCCACCAGCTTGCGCATCGAGCTGGCGCGCGCCAACGGCCAGCGCGGCGCGGTCTCGGTGGCGGTGCGCAGCGAAGGGCTGGGCGCCACCGCCGACGAGGATTTTGTCGCCGTCGATCAGCGCCTGCACTTCGCCGACGGCGAGAGCAGCGCCGCTTTCGAGCTGCAGCTGCTGCCCGACGAGCGGGTCGAGAATGAAGAAAACCTGCGCCTCTACCTGCTCGATCCGCAGGGCGGCGCGACACTCGGCAACTGGCCCGAGGTGCTGGTCAGCATCCGCGACGATGACCAGCCACAGCGCGGCAGGCTGGCCTTCGCCGCCGAGCAGCTATCCGCCAGCGAGGCCGATGGCGAGCTGCGCATCGCCGTGCAACGCAGTGGCGGCAGCGATGGCGCGGTCTCGGTGACCTATGTCAGCAGCAATGTGAGCGCCGTGGCCGGCGCCGATTACACCGCGGCGGAGGGTCGCCTGCAGTTTGCCGACGGGCAGAGCAACGCCGAGATCGTCATCGCCCTGCTCGACGACGCCCACCACGAGGGCAGCGAGCACTTCAACCTGCGTCTGCGCGACCCCGAGGGTGGTGCCGAACTGGGCCGGCCGGTGGAGCTGCGGGTCGAGCTGATCGACGACGATCCCGAGGCGCAGCCGGGTCGCTTGCAGTGGGCGCAGTCGTCGCTGGAGGCGGACGAGGCCGACGGCCCGCTGAAGCTGCGCGTCGCGCGCGTCGGCGGCAGCGATGGCGCGGTCTCGGTGCGCTGGGCGACCCGCGCCGCCAGCGCCGCGGCCGATGAGGATTTCGTCACCGCCAGCGGCCGCCTGCAGTTCACCGACGCTCAGGACAGTGCCGAAATCACCGTCGAACTACTCGACGATGCGCTGACCGAAGGCAGCGAGACCTTTGCCGTGCAGCTCAGCGATGCCGGCGGAGGCGCCACCCTCGGCGAGCCGCTGCTGCTGGAGGTGACGCTGCGCGACGATGACGACAACGGCGACAGCGGCGACAGCGGCGACAGCGGCGACAGCGGTGACAGCGGTGACAGCGGTGACAGCGGTGACAGCGGTGACAGCGGTG
>CBFCYW010000093.1:0-14826 GCA_965602395.1 uncultured Chromatiales bacterium | reverse complement strand
GCTGGCACTGGAAGACGCGCCAAAGCAAAGCGGGGACGGCTGATTGCGACGCTGGGGCGCGCTCTAAAAATCCGGCCACCCGAGAACGCTTTTCAGCAGCCTGCGCTAATCGCTCGATTCGCCCTTGTCGAGCAGGTTGCCGAGTGCGGCGAAGGGGTTGTGCGTGGCCGCCGCGCGACTGTCGCCGTCTCTGCCGCCGCCGCCGGCCTGGTGCAGGGCCTCTTCGCGGCGCGCGTGTTCGTTGTCGTGGCAGTAGAGGCAGAGCAGCTCCCAGTTGCTGCCGTCCTCGGGGTTGTAGTCGTGATCGTGGTTGCGGTGGTGCACGGTCAGCTCGCGCAGATTGCTGCGCTCGAACTCGCGGCCGCAGCGCCCGCACACCCAGGGGTACATCTTCAGCGCCCGCTCGCGGTAGCCGCGTTCGCGCTCGTCTCGATGGCGTCGCGCCTCGGCGACGACGCGATCCAGTTTGCTCTGCTGGCTCATTGCCGGATTTCTCCCGTGGTTGTCCTGCCGCCAACTTGCCGCATCTGGCCGCCGTAGTCACCTGCCGCGAGCACTCTTCGGCGAGGTGATCACGCGACTGCGCCGGCACATGTCGCGCCGGATGTCGGTTGTGGCAAACAAAGCGGGGCAACCAGGCTCGCGCGGCCCCATCAAACCCGGTATGTTCCGCCGACTGCAACCCGGTCACCGGCGACCCCGATCACCAGAGGAGAGAGCGATGAGCGTTGACACCTTTCGCGCCCGCGTGGCGCAGATCGAGACCCTCTCCGCGGATACCCGCAGCTTCCGCTTCGAGGCGCTCGATGGCGCGCCCTTCGCCGCGGTCACAGCTGGCTCGCACCTCGATATCGCCATCCCCGCCGGCGCCGCGCGCGGCGAATTTCGCCAGTATTCGCTGTGGGACTGGGATCCGGCCGGCCGCTGGGCCAGCGTCGCCGCCAAGCGTGAGGCCGAGGGCCGCGGCGGCTCGCGCTGGCTGCACGACGCGCTGCGCGAGGGCGATCGGGTCGAGCTGGGCGGGCCGCGCAACGCCTTCGAGCTGCAGCCGGCCAGCGAATACCTGCTGATCGCCGGCGGCATCGGCGTCACCCCGATCTTCGCCATGGCCTGCGCGCTCAAGGCTCAGGGCAAGCCGTTTCGCTGCTGCTACCTGAGCCGCGAGCGCGGCCTGGCCGCCTTCGCCGACAAGTTCGCCGCCGCGGGCATCGACGACGAGCTGATCCAGCATTTCGACGACGAGCAGGGCTTTTGCGATTTCGACGCCCTGCTGGCGCCGCTGGGTGCGGACGCGCGGGTTTTCGTCTGCGGTCCCGAAGGCATGCTCAACGCGGTACTGGTCGCCGGCGAAAAGGCCGGCATGGGCGAGCGGGTGCATTTTGAGCGTTTCGCCGCGGTGGCGACGGTGCCCGAGGGCGAGGACCAGGCCTTCACCATCGAGCTGGCGCGCAGCGGGCAGAGCTTCGAGATCCCCGCCGATCAGAGCATTCTCAGCGTGCTGCAGGATGCCGATGTGGACGTCGACTACGCCTGTTCATCGGGCATCTGCGGCGCCTGTGTCGTCGATGTCATCGAGGGCGATATCGAACACCGCGATTCGGTGCTCAGCGATGAAGAGCACGACAGCGGCGAGCTGATGTGCCTGTGCGTGTCGCGCGCCCGCGGCGGCAAACTGGTCGTCGATCTGTAAACGCGCGAAGGATTTGTGACCCTGCGCTCTACCCCCTGCGGCTCTGCGGACAGCGCCGAACCCTGCGATTTCATCATCGTCGGCGCCGGCTCCGCCGGCTGTCTGCTGGCCGATCGGCTCAGCGCCAGCGGTCGCCATCGCGTGCTGCTGATCGAGGCCGGCGGCTCGGATCGCCACCCCTGGGTGCGGATTCCCGTCGGCTACGGCTTTACCTTCACGGACGCGCGTTTCAACTGGAAATACCAGACCGCGGCGGATGCCGGCCTCGACGGCCGCCGCGGCTACTGGCCGCGCGGCAAGCTGCTCGGCGGCTCGTCGTCGATCAACGCGATGGTCTACGCGCGCGGCCTGCCGCAGGACTTCGACGACTGGGGCGCGGCCGGGGCCAGCGGCTGGAGCGCGGAAGTTGCCGAGCAAAGCTACGCGCGCATCGAGCGCCACGTCGAGTGGGTCGATGGCCAGCGCCGGGTGCGCGGTGACGGCGCGCTCACCGTCAGCGACGTGCGCGGCGAGATCCACCCCTTCAATCGCCACTTCTTTGCCGCTGCCGAGTCGCTGGGCTGGCCGAGCACCGACGACATGAACGGCGCGCAGAAAGAGGGCTTGGGCGCGTTTCGCATCACCACCCGCGGCGGCTGGCGCTGCTCGTCGTCGGATGCCTTTCTGCGCCCGGCGCTGAAGAGAGCCAATCTGCACCTGGTGAAACACGCGCTGGTCGAGCGGCTGCTGTTCGAGGGCCGTCGCGTCTGCGGCGTGGCCTATCGCCTCGGCGAGCGGCTGATCGAAGCGCGCGCCGGGCGCGAGGTGATCCTCAGCGCCGGGGCGATCAACTCGCCGCAGCTGCTGCAGCTCTCCGGCATCGGCCCGGCAGCGCTGCTGGCCGGGCACGGCATCGCGGTGCGCGCCGATCTGCCCGAGGTCGGCGGCGGCCTGCAGGATCATCTGGCCATCAACAATTACTACGAGAGCAACGAGCCGACCATCAACCAGCAGCTCGGCCCGCTGTGGGGCAGGGCGCGCGCGGCGCTCGAATTCGCGCTGACGCGGCGCGGGCCGTTGAGCATCGGCGTCAATCAGATCGGCGGTTACTTTCGCTCATCGCCGGAGCTGGCCGCGCCGGACATGCAGCTCTACTGCTGCCCGGCTTCGTACACTACGGCCACCGGCTCGGCGGCGAAGCTGGACAAGTCGCCGGGCTTTCTGCTCTCGGTTCAGCCCTGCCGGCCGACCAGCCGCGGGCGGGTGGATATTGCCAGCGGCGATCCGCGCGCGGCGCCGCTGATCCGGCCCAACTCGCTGAGCACGGAAAAGGATCGCGCCGATGTGCTGCGCGGCTACCGGCTGATCCGCCAGTTGCTGGGCACACCGGCGCTGCGGGCGGTCACCGTCGCCCATCGCACGCCGAACATTCTGCCCATGAGCGACGCTGAACTGCTGGCCGATTTCCGCCAGCGCTGCAGCACCAATTACCACCCCAGCTGCACCTGCCGCATGGGTCGCGACGCGCGCGACTCGGTGCTCGATGGCCGGCTGCGGGTGCACGGCGTGGCCGGGCTGCGGGTGGTGGATGCCTCGGCGTTTCCCAACGTCACCTCCGGTAACACCAATGCGCCGACGATGATGCTGGCGCAACGCGGCGCCGAGCTGATCCTCGCAGACCACCCCTGATCCGGGAGAGACCATGAAACTGCAGAGCCTGGAAACCTTCGTCGTCGGCAACCCGCCCCCGCGGCGCGGTGGTCGCTACTTCATCTTCGTCAAGCTCACCACCGCCTGCGGCATCGTCGGTTACGGCGAGATCTACAACGCCACCTTCGGCCCGGATCTCTGCGCGGCGATGGCGCGCGATGTCTTCGAGCGCCAGTTCGAGGGGCAGGACCCGCACCAGATCGAGCAGCTCTGGCGGCGCAGCTACGGCGCCGGTTTCACGCTGCGGCCGGATGTTTCGGTAATGGGCGTGCTCAGCGGGCTGGAGATGGCCTGCTGGGACATCATCGGCAAGGCCGCCGATCAGCCGGTCTACAGGCTGCTGGGTGGCCTGGTCAACCAGCGCCTGCGCAGCTACACCTACATCTACCCGCAGGACGATGACGTCTACCCGGACCCGGCCACGCCGAATGCCTACAACGACCCGGACATCGCCGCCGGGGTGGCGCTGCAGCTGGTCGAGCAGGGCTTCACCGCGGTCAAGTTCGATCCGGTCGGCGGCTTCTCCTGCTTCGATCCGCGCCAGCCGAGCCGCGCGGCGCTGGATCTCTCCGAGCGCATGTGCCAGCGCATCCGCGAAGCGGTCGGCGACCGCGCCGATCTGCTGTTCGGCACCCACGGCCAGTTCAGCGTCTCCGGCGCCAAGCGCATGGCGCGGCGGCTGGAGCGCTACGACCCGCTGTGGTTCGAGGAGCCGACGCCGCCGGAGATGCCCGAGGAGATGGCTGAGGTGGCGCGCTACACCCACATCCCGGTGGCCACCGGCGAGCGGCTGTGCACCAAATACGAATTTGCCCGCGTGCTGCAGTGCCGCGCGGCGTCGATTCTGCAGATGGATCTGGGCCGCGTCGGCGGGCTGCTGGAGGCGAAGAAGATCGCCGCGATGGCCGAGACCCACTACGCGCAGATCGCGCCGCACCTGTACTGCGGGCCGTTCACCGCGGCGGCCAATATCCAGCTCGGCGCCTGCTCGCCCAATTTTCTGATTCTTGAAAGTATTCAGCGCTTTGAGGGCGCTTTTACCGATCTGCTCGACAAGCCGATCCAGTGGCAGGACGGCTACGTGATCCCGCCGACCGAGCCGGGGCTGGGCTTCGCGCTGAATGAGGATTTCGCCCGAGCCAATCCCTACCGCGATGGCGAACTGCACCTGGAGATGAGCGCCGATCCGATCCTCTGAACGGCGCTCAGCCTGGCGGCCGCCGACTTACTCTTTGCGCTGGCGCAGGATGGTCACGCTGTCCCGCTGGCGCTGTGCGCTGAGGGTGCCGGAGTAGCTGCTCAGTTTGCCGCCGCGGTTGATGGTCACGGTGTAGTTGGCCGGCAGCGCGCCGGACCAGTGGTGCACCTCGATGCGGTAATCGCCAGCCTCCGGCGCCCGGTCGTAGTAGGCGTTTTCCGGGCCAAAGCCGTTGATGTCGTCGACGTCGATGAAGCCGCCGCCGGCCGAGGCCGGGCTGGCCCAGGACAAGTTGCTGTCGCCGGGTTCGATGATGTGCAGGTCGATATCTGCCGGGCTGTCCCAGGTCAGGGTGATCTGCAGCTCGCCGGAGCCTACCGGCGTGGTGCTGATGGTCAGCGGCGTCGGCGGCGACCAGTCGACCGGCTGCTCGCTGCCGCTGCGGCTGCGCTTGAGCAGCTGCGCGCAGCAGGCATCGTCAGCGCCGATGATCGCCGCCCGCAGCGTGGCGCGGTGGCTCTGTGTGCCGCGCACCCAGCTGCCGGCGGCCACCGGCTGCGCGCTCAGCGAGATGCGCTGGCAGGGCGATCCGGTGGTGCGGCACGCGTCGCGCTGCGCGCCGGTTTTCAGTGCCGCGCCGTCGTCGATTGCGGCGATCCGCGAGCGCGTCGGCCGGCTGGGCGAGGGCGCCAGCGGCCTGCCATCGTCGCCCAGCGGGATCAGGAAATGCTCGTCGACACCGTCGATCTGCAGGTAGACCGCGCCGACCCGTGCCGTGTCGTCGGGCAGCGGCACCTCGAACTGCATCTCCGACACCGAGTTGGTGGTCACCGCCAGTTCGCGGCTGCCGCTGAGCGGTTCGCCGCTGGATGTGGCCGGCGCCGGAATACGACCGGTGTGGCGGCTGCCGCCGGTGAAGCGCACCGCAGCGGACAGGCTGGCGGGGCTGTCGATGCTCAGTGGTGCGGCATCGCTGCTGCGGGCCTGTTCGCCGCTGTTGCCGATGTCGCAGGCGACCAGTGCGGCGGCCGATGCGGCGGTCAGCAGGCGGGTTGCCAGCAGGCGGGTAGAGGGGATGAATTCGGCGATCATTGATCGGCGGCTCCTTGGTGCATTCCAGTTTGTGCCGCGCGGGTGTGCCGCCGGCAGTGCTTGCCCTGGGGTCGCAATTCATGTGCCACTGCGTCAATGAATTGGCAGGTTCCCGCCGACGCAGATCCGGGGATGGGTGGCACTTGGTCGTGTCGAATTCGTGGATCGGCGCGATAGTTTCGCGATGTGCGCCATCTCTCGGACTGTGCGAGTCAGCCGCGGCAGGCCGCGCTCAGGGGTTTGCGCGCCGGGTGCTTGCAATCGGCGTAGCGGCTGTCGAAAAACAGACGGGTTTGTCGGTGCATTGACTGATGCGACTGCCCGCCGACAGGGGGTGGATTGGCCGGCCGTGCACCGAAAAGGCCCCGGTTTCGGCGCGTGCGGCGGGCATTGCCGTGCCTTCGGGGGGCTGCTAGCCTGCGCCTTTGCTGTACTGATCGACGCGCCGGACCAAGCCATGCGACGCCGCCGACAAATCGTTGAACTCTGGCTGCTCTCCACCGAGAGCGGCCGACCAGTGGACTGATTTTTCACCCGGCTGCGGCGCTTCTGCCGGCCGGGTTTCTTTGTCGATCACCGCTTCCGTGCAGGCTCGCAGCCATGACCACGAGGATCGTGATATGGCTTTGGCCAATCCTGATGTGCGGTCAGGCAATCCAGCCATCGCCGGGATCGCCATTGCGATCGCCGGCGCCGGGCTGTTTTCGCTGAAACCGATCCTGATCAAACTGGCCTACGCCGAGGGCGTGGACAGCACCACGCTGATGGCGCTGCGCATGGCCCTGTCGCTACCCATCTACATCGCCATCGGCTGGCACGCCTGGCTGGTTTCGCCGCTGGCCGGTAAGCGACTGGCCGGTGAGCGACTGGCCAGTGGACAGCTGAGGGCGCTCGGCTGGCGGGTCGCGGCGGTCGGCGTGCTCGGCTACTACGGCGCCAGCTATCTGGACCTGTGGGGGCTGACGCTGATCACCGCGCAGTTCGAGCGGATGATCCTGTTTACCTATCCGACTCTGGTGGCACTGCTGGGCTGGCTGTTTTTTCGCCAGCGCCTGACTGGCCACGCGCTGCTGGCTTTGGCGATGAGCTACGCGGGTATCGCGGTGGTGTTCGGCCATGATGTGCAGGATTTTGGCGACGATGTGGCCTTTGGCACTGTGCTGGTGCTGCTCAGCAGCCTGTGCTTCGCCGGCTACATGCTGTTCAGCAAGCCGCTGATCGAACAGCTCGGCAGCCGGCTGTTCACCTGCCTGGCGATGTCCGCCGCCAGTCTGGCGATCCTGCTGCACTACGCGCTGCTGCACGAGATGTCGCTGGATCAGGTCTCCGCCAGGGTGCTGTGGCTGGCGCTGGCGATTGCACTGCTGGCCACCGTACTGCCGTCGCTGCTGATCAGTGAGGCGATCAAGCGCATCGGGCCGGGCCACACCAGCATCGTCGGCAGCATCGGGCCGGTGATCACCTCGCTGCTGGCGGTGATGGTGCTGGATGAGGCCTTCAGCTGGGCGCACCTGCTCGGGCTGGGGCTGGTGATCGGCGGCGTGCTGTACCTGTCGCGGGGGATGGCGAAGTAGGCGCGAGCCGCGCTGAAGGCCGCGGGCGACAGCACTTCGCGGATCGGGCTGCCGGCCGTTCCACGGGGCCGGCCCGGCGCTGCTGCCGGCATTAGAAAAAGTTGCTTTCGCCCCGCGCTTTGATTGCTTGTCGGCGCCGACCCGGCGTTTCAGAATCACCTCGACACAGCGCTCATAAACCACACACAGGAATCCCCATGCAGCAGGTCAGTTTTACCCGCATGATCGATGGCAGTGCCGAGGAATACGCCTTCCTCGACCGGCTGGAGCAGCAGTTCTGCGCCGGGCTGGCGCAGCGGCTGATGGCTCACTTGCGGCTGCTCGACGACTCGCTCTCCGGCTACCGCATCTCGCGCCTCGACCACTGCCTGCAGTCGGCCACCCGCGCCGAGCGCGCCGGCGAGCCGGACGAGATGGTCGCCGCGGCGCTGCTGCACGACATCGGCGACCTGCTGGCGCCGCACTCGCACAGCGAGATGGCCGCCGCGGTGCTGCGTCCCTTCGTCTCCGAGAAGGTCTATTGGATCGTCAAGCACCACGGCCTGTTCCAGATGTACTACTACGCCCACCACTGCGGCGGCGACCGGCACGCGCGCGATCGCTTCCGCGACCACCCCTGGTTCGACGAGGCGGTGCGTTTTTGCGAGCAGTACGACCAGAACTGCTTCGATCCGGATTACCCGGCCGAGCCGCTGGAGCATTTCGAGCCGCTGCTGGCGCGGGTTTTCGCCACGCCCAGCCGCGATGACGTGGAGCATTTGGCGCGCTATGGCGAGCGCTCTGCGTGATGTCTCGCTGAAAGGCTGAAGCCGGCGCCGCGCGCGTCGGGCACGCCTGAGCCGGCCGTCGCCGGTCGCTGTTCGATGGCGGATTCGCCCTGTCTTCTATCTCGCGAGCGCTGCTCGGGAGGAGCTTGTGATGTCTCATCAAAGTGCTGCGCTGAAGCCGCTGCCGACCGATTCGCCGCAGGGCGCATCGCACGATCCGCTGTACCGGCGCGGCGTGCTGCTGGTGCTGCTGGCCGGCACCCTGTGGAGCACTTCCGGGGTGGCCGTGCGGCTGATCGGCGAGGCCAGCGCCTGGCAGATCCTGTTCTGGCGGGCGGTGTTTCTGGTGCCCACCGCGCTGCTGCTGATGGCGCTGCTCGGGAGGCGTCGCGGGCAGCCGCTCCAGCTGCTGCGCGCGCTTTGCGATGTCGGCTGGCGAGGTCTGCTGGGCGGCCTCGCGGTGAGCTGTGCGAGTATTTTCTACGTGCTTGCGCTGCAGATGACCACGGTGGCCAATGTGGTCTTTCTGATCGCCACGGCGCCGTTTTTGACCGCCTTGCTGGGACTGCTGCTGCTGCGCGAGCCGGTGGCCCGCGCCACCTGGTGGACCATGGCGCTGGCGTTCTGCGGCGTGCTGATCATGATCGATGGCCAGCTGACCGCGGATTCGCTGCCGGGGTTTGTTCTCGGGCTGGTCTGCGCACTGTGTTTTGCGCTGTTCAACGTCAGCGTGCGCGCTGGCCGCGCAGTGGAAATGCAGCCGCTTCAGTTGCTCAACGGTCTGTTTCTGCTGCTGATCAGCAGCATCGCGCTGCTGTGGCTGGATGTGCCCTTCGAGCTGCACGGTGAGGGCCTGATGCTGTGCGTGTACATGGCGGTATTGCAGATGGGGCTGGGCGGTTTCCTGTACATCCGCGGTGCGCGCCACGTGCCGGCCGCCGAGTGCAGCCTGCTGGCGCTGATCGAAGTGCTGCTGGGGCCGCTCTGGGTCTGGCTGGTGGTCGCCGAGGTGCCCGGTGAATCGACCCTGATCGGTGGTGGCGTGGTGCTGCTGGCGGTGGCGATCCGCGCCGCGCTGGTGGTGCGCCGCCGGCCGCCGCTGCGCGTGGCCTGATCGCTTCAACTGACCACGCGGCGGCGGCAGCACCCGGGCGCGACGCGCCCGGGCGTGTGGCCACGAATCGATCGATCAGTCGTAGCGGTAGGGTCGCCCGGCCTTCTGCATCGCGGCGTTGTAATCCTTGAAGATCTGCACCACGCGGCCGGCGCGCTCGCTGGTCTCGGCGATCTCGTCCCAGAACTTCAGCGCCTCGGCCTCGACCGTGGCCCACTCGGCGTCCGGGATGCTGGTCAGCTGCATCTTGGTGCCCTCGGTGCGCAGTCTGGCCTCGCCGCCCCAGTACCAGTGCTGGCGGTAGTAGTGCGAGCTGTCCATGCACAGGTGGAACAGCTGCTTGAGGTGCTCCGGCAGCTCGTTCCAGCGTTCGCTGTTGGCGAAGTAGGAGCCGATCCAGGCGCCGGAGATGTTGTTGGTGAGGAAGTAGTTGGTCACGTCGGCCCAGCCGACGGTGTAGTCCTCGGTGATCCCGGACCAGGCGATGCCGTCCAGCTCGCCGGTCTGCACGGCGACTTCGATGTCCTCCCACGGCAGTGTCACCGGCACCACGCCGAAGCGCGACAGAAAGCGCCCGGCGGTGGGGAAGGTGAACACGCGCTTGCCCTTGAGGTCGTCGAGGCTGCGGATCGGATCCTTGGTGGCGAAGTGGCAGGGATCCCAGGCGCCGGCGCTGAGCCAGGTGACGCCTTCGATTTCGCCGTAGGCCTCGCGCCAGATGTCCGCCAGCCCCCACTCGTTGAACAGCACCGGCACGTCCAGGCTGTAGCGCGTGCCGAAGGGGAAGTAACCGCCGAATACGGAGACGTCCACCGGTGCGGCGATGGAGTCGTCGTCGGATTGCACCGCGTCGATGGTGCCGCGTTGCATGGCGCGAAACAGCTCGCCGGTGGGCACCAGCTGATCGGCGAAGTACAGCTCGATCTCCATCTCGCCATTGGCCACCTTGTTGAAGGCGTCGATGGAGGGCTTGATGACGTGCTCGGCCAGCGCCGGCCCGGCGTAGGTCTGCAGGCGCCACTTGATTTTCTTGCCGGCGGCGTGGATCGCGGGGGCGCCGATAGTGGCCGCCCCGGCGACGCCGGCAGCGCCGGCCTTTTTGAGAAATTCGCGTCTGTTGCTCATGTCCTCTCTCCTGCTTCGGTGGTGCGGCGATTGCCCCGCCGCTGGTTTCAGGCGTCGCCCCCTGCGGGGGCGCGCGCCGTATATCGGTCAGTGCCCGTAGTGCAGCTGCGGCAGCCACAGGGCGATCTGCGGGAAGATCATCACCAGCGCCAGTGCCAGGGTCATGATCAGCACGAAGGGGATGATCGAGATGTAGATGTCCTTCAGGCCGATCTCCGGCGGCGCCATGGCGCGCATCAGGAACAGGTTGTAGCCGAAGGGCGGCGTCATGTAGGCGATCTGACAGGTGATGGTGTACAGCACGCCGTACCAGACCAGATCAAAGCCCAGCGCGGCGACCAGCGGCACGTACAGCGGCGCGACGATCACCAGCATCGCGGTGTCGTCGAGAAAGGTGCCCATCAGCAGAAAGGACAGCTGCATCAGGATCAGCACCTGCCAGGGGCCGAGGCCGAGCTGATCGAGGAAGAAGCCCTCGATGGCGCGCACCGCGCCGAGGCCGTCGAACACCGCGCCAAAGCACAGCGCGGCGAGGATGATCCACATGAACATGCAGCTGATGGCCAGCGTCTTGCGCAGGGTTTCCTCCATCACCTGCGCGCTGAGCCGCCGCTTGAGCAGCGCCGCCACGGTAGCCGCCAGCGCGCCCACCGCGGCGCTCTCCACCAGGCTGGTGATGCCCATCAGGAACAGCCCGGTCATGCAGAAGAAGATCGCCAGTGGCAGGATGCCAGCGCGCAGCAGGCGGAGCTTGTCGCGCAGCGGGACATCGCGCTCCTCGGGCGGCAGCGCCGGGCCGAGCTGCGGCTGGAAATGGCAGCGGATGGCGATGTAGAGGATGAACATGCCGGCCATCATCAGCCCGGGGATCGCCCCGGCCAGCCACAGCTGGCCGACCGGCTGGCGGGCGATCATGCCGTACAGCACCAGCACCACGCTCGGCGGCACCAGAATGCCCAGCGAGCTGCCCGCCTGGATCACCCCGGTGACCATGATTTTGTCGTAGCCGCGGCGCAGCAGCTCGGGCAGGGCGATGCTGGCGCCGATCGCCATGCCGGCGACGCTCAGGCCGTTCATCGCCGAGACCGCCACCATCAGCACGATGGTGCCGATCGCCAGCCCGCCCTTGAGCGGGCCGAACCAGACGTGGAACATCTCGTAGAGATCGTTGGCGATGCCCGATTCGGAGAGCATGAAGCCCATGTAGATGAACAGCGGCAGGGTCAGCAGCGGGTACCACTTCATCAGCTTCATGGCCGCGGAGAAGGCCATCTCCGAACCGCCGTCGCCCCACAGCAGCAGCGCGGCGATCACCGCCACCGCGCCGATCGCGCCGAATACCCGCTGGCCGGTCATCAGCATCAGCATCATCGACGAGAACATCAGCAGGGCGATCATCTCGTGGCTCATTCAGAGCTCCTCGCCGCGCAGTTTGGCGATGTCCCGAAACAGCATCGCCACGGCCTGCAGCAGCATCAGCGCGATGCCGATGCAGGCGATGATCTTGACCGGCGCCATGTACGGCCGCCAGGCGGAGTAGCTGCGCTCGCCGTATTGCAGCGCGTACTCGGTGCTGGAATAGCCGCCGTAGAGCAGGAAGATCAGGTAGAAGATCAGAAACAGCACGGTGACGCTGTCCACCCAGCTGCGGGTGCGCTCGGACCAGTTGCCGTAGAGCAGATCCATGCGCACGTGGGCGCCGAGCTGCATGGAATAGCCGCCGCCGAGCAGGTAGTAGGCGACCATCGCGAACTGCGCCATCTCCAGCGTCCACAGCGGCGGCGCGTCGACGGCCTTGCCGATCGATGAGTACAGCAGGATGCCCATCATGCCGAAAATCAGCCACATGGTGGCGCGGCCGACGGTGCGGGTCAGCGCCTCCACGCAGTGCACGTAAATGCGGATGGCTTTGGGCATGGCGCACCCCTCATCGCTGTTATTTGTGCCGCCCGGATGCCGGCTGCGGCGACCAAACGCGGCCGTGCCAGCGGGCAAAGATCATCGTGGTCAATGTGAAGTGGGTCAAGCTTTTGTGCCCATGCGTCGTCGCCGGGCGTCTGTGGCGTGCTGTGTTGCAGATGCGCAGACGGCCGCGATGGCGGTCAGCTGCGGCTGGCGGCGGCAGTAGCGATTGCGCGCCACCGCGTCGCCGGCATAACATCGACGGATAGCGATTTCTTACCGATTCACCATTTATCAAATGCAGTGAGCCAAGGGGACAGCATGGCCTGGCAGAACAGTATTTTGCGCGTCGATCTGGATCGCGGCGAGGTCACTCGCGAAGCGCTCAATCGCGACTGGGCGGACAGCTACCTCGGCCAGCGCGGTCTGGGCACCAAATACGTCTTTGAGAACATGGACCCAACCGTCGATGCCCTCGATCCGGGCAATGCACTGGTCTTTGCCACCGGCCCGCTGACCGCCACCGCGGCCTCCACCTCCAGCCGCTACTCGGTGATCACCAAGGGCGCGCTGACCGGCGCCATCGCCTGCTCCAACTCCGGCGGCCGCTTCGGCGCCGAGCTGAAACTGGCCGGCTACGATCTGCTGTTGATCACCGGTCGGGCGGAAAAGCCGGTCTACCTGCACATCGACGACGACCACTTCGAACTGCTGCCCGCCGACGACATCTGGGGCAACACCGTCTGGTACACCGAGGACTGGCTGCGCAAGCGCCACCAGCAGCCCAACCTGAAGGTCGCCTCGATCGGTCGCGCCGGCGAGATCGGCAACCGCTACGCCTGTGTAGTCAACGACTACCACCGCGCCGCCGGGCGCTCCGGGGTCGGCGCGGTGATGGGCTCGAAGAACCTCAAGGCGATCGCCGTGCGCGGCACCCGCGGCGTGCAGGCGGCCGATCCGCAGGGCTTCGCCAAAGCGGTGATGGAGACCAACGGCAAGCTGGCGCGCAGCAAGAGCCGCAAGGCTTTCAGCCGCTGGGGCACCAACGCGATGATGCAGACCATGGACCGCTTCGGCGGTCTGCCGACGCGTAACTTTCAGTCGGTGCAGTTCGAAGGCGCGCACAAGATCGGCGCCAAAGCCATGTGGGAGGTGGGTCGCGACGGCCATCGCAACATGGTGCAGAACGCCGCCTGCTTCGGCTGCACCATCGCCTGCCAGCGGGTCTCGAAGGTCAACCCGAAGCACTGGTCGGTGAAGGATCGACCCGAATACCAGATCGCCGGCGGTGGCCTCGAATACGAGACCGCCTTCGCGCTGGGCGCGATGGTCGGTGTCGACGACATCGATGCCGCCACCTTCGCCGGCTTTCTCACCAACGAGCACGGCATGGACCCGATCTCCCTCGGCGGCACCATCGCCGCGGCGATGGAGCTGTTTGAGATCGGCGCCATCAGCAGCGAGGACACCGGCGGGGTCGAGCTGCGCTTCGGCAATGCCGAAGCCCTGGTGGTGATGACCGAACTGGCCGGCAAGGGCCTGGGTTTCGGCAAGCTGCTCGGCCTCGGCGCCAAGCGCCTGTGCGAGCACTTCGGCCGCCCGGAGATCGCCATGCACGTCAAGGGGCAGGAGTTCGCCGGCTACGATTCGCGCGCCCTGCAGGGCATGGGCCTGGGTTACGCCACCAGCAATCGCGGCGCCTGCCACATGAAGCACGACGCCTTCGCTGAAGACATGTCCGATCAGAGCGGCGCCGGCAAGGCCGAGCCGATCCGCAAATCGCAGGACGAGATCGCGATGATCGATTCCAGCGGCCTGTGCTGCTTCGCCGCCAGCGCCGGCTGGGGCGCCGAGGACTACCGCGCGCTGCTCAACCCGGCCTGCGGCAAAGACTGGTCGATGGACGATCTGCGGCGCATCGGCGAGCGCACCTGGACGCTGGAGCGGCTGTTCAACGAGCGCGCCGGCTTCACCGCCGCCGACGACACCCTGCCGCGACGGCTGCTGGAGGTGCCGGCGCCATCGGGGACCGCCGAAGGGCGCGTCTGCGAGCTGGAGCGGATGCTTGGGGAGTACTACCAGCTGCGCGGCTGGAATGCCGACGGCACGCTGCCCGCCGAGCTGGTCGAACAGCTCGGCGTCTGAGCCGCGCCAGCGCGCTTTTCGCCGATCGGGTTCACTGCGCCGCCGCCTCCGCGGGGGTCTTTCGCCGCTACGGGAAATCACCAGTCATATGCGTATTCGACTCCAACTCGGCGAGGCCCTGCAGGATGAGCTTCGCCTCGGCGATGCCGACGGCCGTCTGCAGCTGGAGGTTGCAGACGGCGCCACGCCCGGCGATGTGCTCGAACAGATCGGCGCCGTCAATCAGGAAAAGACCCTGCTGGTGATCGTCAACGGCGCCAATGTGCCGCCCAGCCAGCGCGCCAGCGAGCGCCTCGCCGAGGGTGACGAGATGCTCGTGCTGCCGCCGCTCAAAGGCGGCTGAGCGGTGTCGCCGACGGCCGCGATCAGATCTTCTGCGGGCGCTGGCCTGGCCCGCACTTCCCGGCGGAGGCAGAGATGGCCGATCTGAGCGGCATCAACCTGGCGAAGCGGCGCAGCTGTCAAGTCCCGCGAGGTTACACAGCGTGTTTTGCGATGCGTTGAGAATGACTCACACTTTGGCGTTACCG
>CBFCYW010000092.1:0-15432 GCA_965602395.1 uncultured Chromatiales bacterium | reverse complement strand
GCGTCGGCCTTATGGCCCGTCGCCATCAGCGCCTGTGCCGCTGCCTGAATTCAGGCCTCTGCGACCAGGGCTTGCAGCGCCTGCCGATCGAGTATCAGCAGCTGGCCTCTGCCCAGACTGATCCAGCCCTGCCTGCGCCACTGCTGCAAGTGGGTGTTGATGCACACCCGGGATACGCCGAGCATGTCGGCCAGTGCGCTCTGCAGCCTGGGCAGGTGTATCAGCGTGCCGTTTTGCGTTGCTTTTCCGCGCGTGTTGGCCAGGATCAACAGCCGCTTCGCCAATTGATTCGGCACCGGTAGCAGCGTGGAATCCTCCATCTGCTCGCTGGTGCGGCGGATGCGTTCGCACAGCAGCGTCAGTAGATGGGGAGTCAATTTCGGCTCCTGTGCCAACAGGGTGAGGAAGGCCTGCCGCGGCAGGTAGGCCAGCTCGCAGTCGCGGATGGCGGTCGCGTCCGCTGTGCGCGGCAGGCCGTCGAGCAGCGCTATCTCGCCGAACACATCGCCGGTTTCCATCACGATGAGGATCAGCTCGCGACCTGCGGGGTTGGCGCTGCTGATTCGCACCTGACCACTCAGCACGCAGTACAGACCATCTCCGTCATCGCCCTTGAGAAAGATGACTTCGCCGTCAGTGAAGCGGCGGCGCTTGACCAGGGCGACAACGCGCTCCAGCACGGCCGGCTCCAGATCGCGGAACATGTAGTGGGTGGTGAGCGACTGCAGACTGTTCGTCGTCATCTTGCGAATAGTCCGTTGCAGATCCGCATCGGTGATCTTTGTGGATCTGCGTCAAGCGCTTTACAGACGCGGCGATGGGAGAGTGGAAATATGGGAACCGTCACCGGGCTGAGGCATTCGAATCAGAGCGAGTTGCGCAGAAAGGACTCCACAGCCCAGCGCTCGCTTTCACCACCCACCGGGAAGACAGAGCTTCCTTTCGCGGAGATTATGACATGGCTATTCAAATCAAAGATATGCGCTGCAAGTTCGTGCTCGGGTCTGCCATCGCACTGCTGGCTGCCCCGCTGGCCTGGGCGCAGCCCAATGCGCAGTCCGGCTGGGACGAGATCGCCGGGGATGTCTTCCTCCAGGCGCGCGTGCCCACGATCATTTTCCATGCGGTCAGCAGCAACGGCGTCGGCTCGGCGCTGGTGCTGAAAAAGGCGTACCAGACCACTCACTACACCACCGAGGATGGTGTCGAGATGCTCTATGGCGGCACGGCCCGCGTGTGCGAAGAATACAGCCATCGCGGCAGCCGATCCGATCAGGTCTGCCTGTCCTGGGAGACCGTTGAATTACATCGCACGCGCGAATTCGAATCACGCTATTGCGAGCCCAATACCCGCACCGACGGCGACTGCTCGGTTTGGAGGATTCAAAAAGCCAACTACCCGCTGAGCTATGAAGTGCCGGTGTATCAGCGCGTCAGTGTCAGCGATAGCTTTTCCTTCGGGCAGCCGCCGGCATTCACCAAACTGATCGAGATAGGCGAGTGCCGTGAAGACTGCCGTTAGTCTTATCGCACCAGCCGGGGCTGGGAGACTGCGGCCTGTAAATGGGTTGCAGTTTTCCTCTCTGGCTAGATAGAGCCCTCCATCTCGGCCAGCCGCTTCTGACGCAATAGCGATTTGGCCTTGGCACGACCGCCGCTGGCAGCATTTTCAGCGTTGCGATCATCCCCCCGGATCAGCGCTAGCATCATCTGCGCATGGGAATGCCCCTGATCTGCCGCCTGTTGATAAAGCTCGGCGGCTCGTTTTACGTCGCGCGGCACACCGCGGCCAAAAAAATGTAGCTGGGCGAGTAATGTTTGCGAATGGCTAATGCCCTGCGCGGCACCCTTTGCACACCATTTGTG
Organism: uncultured Chromatiales bacterium; assembly: GCA_965602395.1. Lineage (GTDB taxonomy): Bacteria > Pseudomonadota > Gammaproteobacteria > CBFCYW01 > CBFCYW01 > CBFCYW01. Next base: position 13,566 of record CBFCYW010000092.1, on the reverse strand, counting down.
CGCCAGCCGGTAGCTGATCCGGGCTTTCTCGCCATAGCTGTAACGGTAGCAGGCCTCGTGCTGGGCGGTGGCTTCGCCATTGCCGGCCCGCTTGAGTACTTCGGCCAATGTCAGTTTTTGCAAATCACCGGCGTCGGCCTGTGAAATTAAAAGAAAAATTCCGCCGAGCAGTGAAGTTAAAAAGAGACCTGGTTGCATTGCTGACTTCCTCACCGATCGTGAAAAAGGCCCGGGTGGAGAAGCCTCCACCCGGGATGTCAGACTCGACCAAGGATCAGAAACTGTAGTTGATGCGCACGCGGCCGGCGGTGGCGCTGTCGTCGGCACCGGCGTCATCGGCGCTGGCGGTGGCCAGTGCATAGGTGATGCTGGCGCGATCGATATTGAACAGCGACTGGGTGTAGGCAGCGTAAATCTGAGTCAGGGACGGATCAGCAGCGCCACCATTGTCGATGGAGGTCTGAATCAGGCCGATGCCGAAGCCACCCATGATGGCGTTGGCGCCGAAGCTGGTGATGTCGGTGTCGGTCAGGTCATCGCTGCCGGTTGCCACGTTGAGGTTGATCGCTGCGCCGCCGGCGTTGAAGCCCGCGGTTACAGCGAAACCGGAGAAGTCTTCGACGGTGTTGCCAGCGGCATCATCGGTGCTGACGATATCGGCGCCGGCGGTGATGGTGAAGTTGCCGGCACCGAAGGTCACGGACGGACGGATGCCGGAGAAGGCGGTTTCGTTGTCAGCGTTATCGCCCCAGATGGTTGCCAGCTCAAAGCTTGCGGCATCACTGTTGACGTGCAGGGCGAGCTGGCCGCGGTCGTCGCCGATGCGGCCGCGGGTCTTGTTGGCCTGGTAGGAGCTGACCCCGCCGGCTTCGACCACCACGGTGTCCTTGCCCAGCGGGAACAGATTGACCGCCTCCCAGCGCCCGGCCTGGATATCCCAGCCGCTGGTGCCGAACTGCACCCAGGCGTCGTCCACGGCGGTGCCGCCGCTCTTCAGCGCCAGCACGGAGCCCTTGCCGCGGATGAAGTGATCGCCCATCTGGTGTTCGCCGGTGACGTTGACCGCGACGCGGCCGCCCTGGCTGTAGGCATTATCGGTGTTTGCGGTAGTCACCACATTGGTGTCCAGTTCGATGTCGGCATTGATAGCGAAGTTGCTGTCGGCGGCGATGGCGACGTTGCTGGCGCCGAGAGCGATCAGTGCTGCGGAAAGCAGGGTGAGTTTGGTTTTCACGGTAAAATTCCTCCAACGGATATTAATCAAATATTTTTTGCGATTCGCTTGCCGCTGCCCAGTCTGGGGCAGTGTTCAGCCCGGTATTGGGGGTGATCACGTGACGGCAATTTTCTGTGTCCAAGCCAAAGCTCCAAGACAGTGAGTCTCGGTAGCACGGCCGGTATTGCCGGCTGCGGGGCGAGTATGCGAGAGGAAAAGTCTGCGCCTCAATGGCCACTTCGTTCAATTTGGATATGCGCTGAAATCCAGGGGTGTTGACAAAATGCCGATATTGATTTAAGAGGCGGGCCGAAAATAAATGATGCGCCAATGGGTGGGGATGGTATGGACGCGGTGGGAATAGCCGGTCGCGTGAATGGATGGATTTGCATGGATAGGCAGCGGTCAGTGTTTTATTTGTTGGGTTTTATTCATTGGATTTTATTTGTTGAGTTTTGTGGTGCATGATTCCTGGTGGCGAGCAAATTGCTGGGAATGATTGTGCTTTTTAAGCATGTATTAAATTAGAAAAACAGGACAATCGCGAGCGATATAAAAATAATCGATTGAAAAAGAAGGTGTTGTGATAGTGTTTTTTTTTGCAATTTTGTTTGCCTGAATTAACAACATAAGTGCAACGCGAATATTGCAATGGATCTCCAAAGGAGATTTCCATCCCAACTTCGTCCTGGGCAGGGAGTTCGAATTTATTGCTCACTTTTCGATGGTTGTTCGCCGGAGCCGGCGATGCTATCGCCTGCGGGTGGGCGATTGATGAATCAGGCTGTTGGTGTTTTTGTTGCTGTCGCGCTACCCGGATGAATACGGATCAGCGAAGTACACGGCGGCATCCCGTATATGCGCGTGGTCGGCGAATTCGCGGCCGTTGTGCAGGGCCGCCTGTGGTGTAGCTGGTGGGGGCAGCAGGTGTCGGTCGTGCAGATCTTTCATCGTGCGCTTGTTCGACCGGCGGTGAGTCCAGTGCAGCGATGTGCGGCGGTGGCCGAATTGCCCCCGGTCTGGCGATGGCTGCTCGGGCGCCGGTGTACAATGCGTGGTTTGCAGGTGCGCCACAGTGGCGCGCGGCGGGGGTGTCGAAATGGCGGACAACTACGATGTGGCGATCGTCGGCGGCGGCATGGTCGGCGCCATGCTCGGCTGCGCGCTGGGCGATTCACCCTGGCGGGTGGTGGTGCTGGAGGGGCGCGACCCGCAGCCCTTTGAGCCGGCGCAGCCCTGTGATCTGCGCGTCTCCGCGCTGAGTCGCGCCTCGCAGCAGATGCTCGATGCGGTCGGCGCCTGGCAGCGGCTGGTGGCGATGCGTGTCGCCCCCTATCGACGGATGCTGGTGTGGGACGGCGAGGCCGGCGGCGAAACCCTGTTCGACTCCGCCGAGATCGCCGAGCCGACCCTGGGCCACATCGCCGAAAATCGACTGATCCAGCTCGCCCTGCGTGAGCGCCTGCTCGAATTCGACAATATCGACTACCGCTGCCCGGCGCGCTGTGCCTCGCTGCGGGTGGGAGCCGATGTGGTACATCTCGGCCTCGACGACGGCGCCGAGCTGACGGCGAAACTGGTGGTTGGCGCCGACGGCGCCGGTTCGCGGGTGCGCGAGCTGTCCGGCATCGGCCACAGCGAGCGGCGCTACGACCACGATGCGATGGTCGCCACAGTGCGCACCGAGCTGCCCCAGCAGGACATCACCTGGCAGCGCTTCGTGCCCAGTGGACCGCAGGCGCTGCTGCCGCTGCCGGGGCACTGCGCGTCGCTGGTCTGGTATCACCGCGCGGATCAGATCGAGCGTTTGCTGGCGCTCGACGAAGACGCCTTTCTCGCCGAATTCGAGGCCAGGTTCCCGGAGCGTCTCGGCGCTCTGTGCGGGCTGATCGGACGCGGCAGCTTTCCGCTGATCCGCCGCCACGCCGAGCGCTACGTGCAGCCGCGTGTGGCACTGGTCGGCGACGCCGCGCACACCATCCACCCGCTGGCCGGGCAGGGGGTCAATCTCGGTCTGCTCGACGCCGCGGTGCTGGCCGAGATCCTGCTCACCGCTGACCGGCGCCGCTTCGACCCCGGCCAGCTGCGCGGCCTGCGCCGCTACGAGCGCTGGCGGCGCGGCCACAACCACGCCACCCAGTCGGCGATGGATCTGTTCTACCACCTGTTCAGCCCGCAGCCACCGCCGCTGCGGGTGATGCGCTCGGTGGCGCTGAATATCGCCAATCGGAGCACGCTGATCCGCCACTTCTGCATGCGCTACGCCATGGGTGCGGCCGGCGATCTGCCGGAGCTGGCGCGCGGGCGTCTGCCGCGCGCGATGTAGGCCGTCGCGGCCGAGCGATCGCTGCGCTGCTGCGCGAATCGCGTGGCCGCGGCGGTTCGGTGGGGAGCAGGCAGGGGCGGAATTTGCGGCCCGTGCGGGCCGCGATCCGGGTGGCTCGCGACGGTTGGCTCGCGATCGGTTCAGGCTGCCAGCGCCAGGTCGATCACCGCGTGGATGCGCGACCAGTTCATTTCCCAAGTGTGTTCGCGGCCGACGCGAGCGCGCGCCGACTGGCCCATCGCGCGGCGCGCTTCGGCGTCATCCAGTGCCTTGACCAGCGCGTTGGCCAGCAGCGTGCCCTGGGATTCTTCGGAATCGGCGAACAGCAGGCCGTCGACGCCGTGCTCGATGACGTCGGTCAGCGGCGGCAGCTCGGGCGCCAGTACCGCCTTGCCCATCGCCATGTACTCGAAGACCTTCATCGGCGAGCCGTAGTCGTTGGAATGCGGCATCACGCAGATGTCCATCGCCGCGATCCAGTGCGCCAGCTGGTCGTGGGGGATGCTGCCCGGCAGCCAGGTGAGGTCGCGCAGATCGAGTTCGTCGACCAGTGCCTCGATGCGCGGCCGCTCCGGGCCGTCGCCGACCAGCAGCAGTGCGGTTGGCAGGCCGCGGGCGCGACTGGCGGCGGCGGCGCGCACCAGCCGGTCGACCCCGTGCCAGGGCCAGAAGCCGCCGACGAAGCCGGTCACCGTGTGTCCTTTCATGTGTTCGGGCAGTGGTTCGGGGGCCACATCGGCGGCTTGTTGCCACCACTCCCGGGACACCGCGTTGGGGGTCAGCGCGATGCGGCTGTCGGGCACGTCGCGCGCCGCCAGGCGCTGGTTGAGACGGCTGGAAACCGAGGCCAGGCAGGCGGCGCGGCCGAAGATTTGCCGCTCCAGGCGACGCGCCGCGCCCATCAGCAGCGCGCTGCGCTTGCGCACCAGCGGGTCGTCGCAGGTGTAGTTGATCTCGATGACGTGGGGGATCTTCAGCTGCCGCGCCAGATCGCTGCCGGCGCGTGCGAAGAAGGCGTAGCGCTCGTAGATCATGTCGGGCCCGAAGTCGGCGGCGATCTCGGCCAGGCGCTTCGCCAGGCTGCGGTCGTAGATCATTTCAGCCAGCTCGAAGACCAGCTCCGGGGCGTGTTTGGCGAAGCGTGAAGCCAGACTCGGCGAGCTGTTTTTGGCGGCTTTCGGCGGCGCGTAGGGGTCGGTGCCCTCGGGGCCGACCACCAGCACTTCGTGACCGGCGGCGCGGGCGGCGTCGACCATGCCGCGGATGTGCACCGCTTCGACGCCGACGGCCTGGGTTCTGTGCAGGTAGAGAATTTTCATGTCTTTGCGTCTCGTTCGGCGATCATTGCTTCTATGAGCGCGGACATTTCGTCCGCGACGTCGTTCCAGCTGCGCCGCGCCGCGGTGGCCTCGCTGGCGTCCAGTTGGAATCCATCTGTCATGCGCTGCATGGCGGCGCACAGCGGCTGCGCTTCGCCGGGCGGCACCAACAGCCCGGTGCGGCCTTCGACGACGATCTCCGGGATGCCGCCGACCCGCGAGGCGATCACCGGCCGCGCGCAGGCCAGCGCTTCGACCAGCACGTTGGGGTAGCCCTCCATCAGGCTGGGCAGCAGCAGGCAGTCGCAGGCGCCGAGCCAGCGCGGGATTTCGGCATGCGCCACCGGCGGCAGCTGGGTGATGCAGTCGCCGAGGCCCAGCTCGGCGATGCGCGCGGCCACCGCCTCGCTCAGTTCGCCGGCACCGATCATCACCAGCCGCGCCGGATTGCCGGCGTCGCGCAGCGCGCGGAAGGCGTCGAGCAGCGGAAACACGCCTTTGATCTCGCGCATGTTGCCGATGAACAGGAAGGTGAAGGGCTGCGTCGGCAGATCCAGTTCGGCACGACAGGCGGCGCGATCCAGCGGCCGAAAGCGTTCGGTGTCGATGCCGTTTTGCACCACGCTGATGCGCTCGGCGGCCAGGCCCAGCTCGATCATCTTGTCCTTCAGCGCGTGGCTCACTGCGACCACCCGGTCGGCGCCCTGCAATGCCTCCATGGTCAGCGCGCGGCGACGCGGCTCGGCGGTGAAGATGTTGACGTCCGAACCGCGCACCTTGACCAGCAGCGGGAGACCGCGCGGTCGGGTCAGCTGCAGCGCCGCCCAGCCGTCCGGATAGGTGTAGTGGGCGAGCACGAATTGCGGCGCGTGGCGTTTGCACAGTTGATCGAACAGTCGGCGGATGCCGCGCAGGAGAAAGGCGCCGTAGGTCCTGCGCAGTATGCGCGGAATCACCAGATGGCGCGGATGCTCCACTTTGATGCCCCGAACATCTTCGCGCGGTGGCGCGGCGTGGTGGGCGAACTTCGGTATGCCGCGCAGGAATGGTGGCACCCAGGGCAGCGGGGCGATGACGCGCAGCTCGTAGCGTTCGTGCAGTGCACAGGTCTCTTGCAGGACGAACATGCCGCGGGTCTTTTCCACGGCGTTGGGGAAGAGATTGGTAATCACCAGACCGCGATACCTCGCGGCGGCCTTGTCGGGTTCTTTATCGTGCATCGCGGCTCATGACCTGTGTTGTTGTTTGTCACTTGAGTCCGCCGCACAAGCGCCTGGCCGGGCGCTACAGTGCGTCACGAATCCCTGGCGAGCGCGTTGGGAATGCCTGGCGAACCCGACCACGGAGCGGCGGGCGGTCTGGCGTGGACCTCGGTCTGCGAGCCTGGCTGGAGGCTGTACTTCGTACCCCCCGCCGTGCTGCGGCAGTTCCTCGGTGCGGCAGACTATCATCGCAGATGCCATGGTTGCGATGGTACAGCAATGTCGATGCCAGCTTGTGATAAGTGATTGGAATTGCTTCAATTTAAGGTCTTTGTTGCCCTTGGAAAATGTGCCCGTGTCGAGGTGCTGGCGGGGCGCTGATGTGATATTGGCGGTGCCGCCTGCGAGCCATCGCCAGGTTACGATCAGTTATCCGGTGTAGTGATTTCAGAGAAATCTCTCAGTTCCCGCCGCTGCACCAGTTTAACGTCACCGTAACCTTCGACGACGGCACCACCCGCCACCGGTGACCGCCCCCGGAGACTGGATACATCTGCCCTCACCGCTCGGGTGAGCGCAGCACACAGCGTGTACCGCGTCGCCGCGTGCGGCGGTTCCCGGCTGCAATCACGGATAGACAGAACATGATGAAACTGATCCACGTCATTAGCGCCGTCGACGTCTTCGGCCCGGAGAAGATCATTCTCGATGAGTGCCGCGCGTTGATCGAACGCGGCTGGGACTGTGAGATCGTCAACATCTGGCGCGAGGCGGACATCCCCTTTCGCGCCAAGGCAGCCACCGCCGGGGTGCCCTATCGCGGCATCGTCAGCGACAAGCGATTTGACTACTCCGTGGTGCGCCAGCTGCGCCGGCTGTTCCGCGACGAACCCCGGCTGGTGGTGCACAGCAACGGCTACAAGTCGGATCTGTACAGCCTGCTGGCTTCGCGCGGTGGCGACAACGGGCTGGTCACCACCGTCCACGGCTGGACCTCGGAAGACGCCAAGGTGCGCGCCTACGAAAAGCTGCAGGCCTTCCTCTGGCGCTTCTACGACCGGGTCTTTTGCGTCTCCTCGCAGTACCGCGACATCGCCCGCGACAAGGGCGTGCCGGCGGACAAGCTGCAGCTGCTGTACAACGGCATCGTCGATCGCGGCGTCCCGCGGCCCGAGGCGGGCAGCGACCGCGACAGTGCTGCCGACGGCGCGGTGCAGATCGGTATCGTCGGTCGCCTGAGCATCGAGAAGGGTCACGACTTCTTTCTGCGAGCCGCCCGGCGGGTGCTCGACCGGGCGCCGCAGACGCGCTTTCTGATCGTCGGTGACGGCGCCGAGCGCGACGCGCTGGAAGCGCTCGCAGCCGAGCTGGAGATCTCCGCACAGGTGGCGTTTCTCGGCCACGTCGACGACATGGCCAGCGTCTACGCCCGGCTCGATGTGATGGCGATTACCTCGCATCGTGAGGGTTTGCCGATCGTGCTTCTGGAGGCCATGCAGGCGCGCATCCCGATCGTTTCTCTGACCGTGGGCGGGGTGCCGGAGGTGATCGAAAACGGCCAGGGTGGCGTGCTCGTCGGCGCCCCCGGCGAGCGCGACGAAGCGGCCTTCGCCGCCGCGCTGCTGGCGCTGATCGAGGATCGCCAGCAGCGCAGTGCGCTCGGCGCAGCCGGACGCGCGCGGGTGCTCGATGCCTTCACTTTCGAGCGCCGCCTGGAGGCCGTTTCCGCGCACTACCTCGCGCTGCTGCCGGAACTTGCCGGTGCCGACGGGGAGGGCGCGACATGCTAGAGACACTGCTCATTCTATGGCTGCTGCCGGCGGCATTTTCTATCGTCTATCTGCTGCTGCTGGCGAGGTTTGGCCTGCGGTTGCCGCGGGCCTGCCCGGCGCTGCCGTTCCGGACGTCTGGCGAGGACAGCGAGTGGCGCTTCAATATCGTCGTCCCGGCGCACAATGAAGAGGCCGCCATCGGCGTTTTGCTGGATTCCCTGCAAGCGCTGGACTACCCGGCCGAGCAGCTGCGTCTGCTGGTGGTTGCCGATCACTGCGATGACGATACCGTAGCCTTGGTGCGCGGCCGCGGCGTGGCGGTGATCGATCGCCAGAGCGGCCCGCGCGGCAAGCAGGCGGCGCTGGCCGATGGCGTGCAGCAGTTGCTGCCGCAGATGGGCGAGCGCGATGCGCTGGTCGTCTTCGATGCGGACAACATTGTCGACCGTCGCTTTCTCATCGAGGCGAAGCGTCTGCTCGACGCCGGCTACCCGGTGGTGCAGGGCAATACCGGCATCCACAATCGCGATGCGAGCATCTTTACCCGGCTCAACCACGTCAACTTTGCCGTGACCAATCGCTTCAAGGAGCTGGCGCGCAGCCAGGCGGGGCTGACCTGCCGGCTGCGCGGCCACGGCATGCTGTTCCGCACCGACGTGGTGCGCACTCTGGACTGGCAGGCCACCAGCCTGGTCGAGGATGCGGAGACGCTGCTGAAACTGGTGCTCTCCGGCCAGCGCGTGGTGTGGGCCCACCGCGCCCACGTGAACAGCGTGATACCGGCCACCGCTGCCAGCGCCACGGCACAGCGCAAGCGCTGGGCGGGAGGCAAGAGCGAGCTGACAAAGCACGCGGTTCGGCATCTGCTGAAAAAGGCGCTGACTGGCGATCGGGTGGCCTTCGACCTGATGATCGACTACCTGATGCTCTCCAACGCCATGCTGCTGGGGATGATCATGGTCGGCCTGCTGTCGTCGCTGGCGCTGTTTGGCCCCGAGCATGCGCTGAGCCTGGCCTACGCAGCGCTGGGTCTGGCGTTCCTCGGCTATTTCAGCCTCGGCTGCCGTCTGGAGAGGGTGCCCCTGGGCAGCTTTTTCACCTTCCTCTTCTCGCCGCTGTTCGTGCTCTGGCGGATGTGGGTGCAGCTGGCCAGTCTGGGCGGCGCGAAGAGCTGGCACTGATCGTCGCCGCGGCGCGCATCAGCCGCTGAAGCCCGCCCGCCAGCCGTCGTATTCGGCGACGATATCGTCAATGGCCGCTTGCTCGTAGGCGCGCAGACCGCTGAGCAGCATCTGCTTGGTGCCGCTGCCGATGCGCTCGCCACCGGCGGCGATGGTGAAATCCAGCGCCACTTCACCCTTTTTGCCCTGCACCTGCATGCGCGCGTCGTCCAGCGCCAGCGACAACGGCGCGTCGCTGGCGTCGTCGAGATCGGCGAAGCGCTGCAGCTCGATGGCCATGCGCCGGTAGATGACCATCGGCCGCGCCGGGTTGATCATCGCCCCGCTGTCGCGCATCAGGCCGACGAGGATGTGCGGGAAAGTCTGTCCGGAAAACTGCACGTATTGCTCGCTGAGCGCGGCGATGAAGCGCGCATCGGCCGAATGCGCGCCGGCGCGGGCGATGTGCAGATAGGTCTTGCCGGCGGCGTCGGCGAGGGCGAAGTCGGCGCCGGGCGACTCCGGCAACAGCAGCTCGCTGGTGTCGTCGACCATGCCGGCGAAATCGAAAGCCATCCGCTGGTTGACGCCGTAGTGGTGCAGGACCACGGCAAAGAGCAGATCGCCGGGCACGCAGAAGCGCTTGGCATCCTCGTCGTGGATGGGGTTGAAGTCACCGGCCACGCCCTTGGCGAAGCGGCTGGCCTGGCTGCGGCTGAAGCGCAGTCGGGCGTCATCGAGGTCGAAATACTGGCGGATGTCCACGGCTCGGGTCTCGGGGTGCGGCAAACCGCGCATTCTAGCGCGGCGGCGCCGGGCGTGCCGGAAACAGCAGTTTCGAGGCGGTGTAAGCGAGGATGGTGCCGAGCACCAGTGCGCCGCCGAGCAGGGTGCTCGACGGCGGCACCTCGGCGAGAAACCACCACACCCAGAGCGGGCCGAGGAAGCTCTCCAGCAGCATCACCAGATTGACCTCCGGCGCCGGGATGTAGCGCGGCGCCAGGGTCAGCAGAGCGAAGGGCAGGGCCAGCGCGCCGGCGCCCTGGGCGAACAGCCAGAGCAGGTCGCTGTCGCTCACGACAAAGGGATCGAAACCCAGCTGCAGCGCCATCGCGGCGCCGATCAGCGCGGTGATCCCGCTGCCCACCACCAGCGATGGCAGCATGTTGTAGCGCCGGTAGTGGCGCACGATGTTGGCGTTCACCGCCAGTCCGGCCGCAGTTCCCAACGCGGCCAGATCGCCGGCCAGCGAACCGCCCGGCGAGCCGCCGCCATCCGCCAGCGTGCCGGCGAAGATCAGTGCCAGCCCCGCGGTGCACAGCAGGATCGCCACCCAGGTACGCCGCAGCAGGTGCTCGCCGAGCACCAGGTGGCTGATCAGTGCGCCGAACAGCGGCGCGGCGCCGACGATGAACAGGGTGTTGGCCGCCAGGGTGTGGGTGATCGAGTAGATGAAGCACAGCGAGGTGAAACAGTAGGCCAGCCCGGCGGCCAGCATCGGCCCGCGCCACAGGCTGCGCAGGGTCTCGCCGAGGCGCGCCGGGGCGAGCACTGCCAGCGCCAGCAGCAGCACCGCGGCGAAGATCCCGCAGCGCCAGAACAGCAGCGTCCAGTGGTCCGCGCTGACCATCCGCACCAGCAGTGCGTCGGGGCTCAGCAGCAGCACTCCGGAGATGGCCAGCGACAGCCCCTTGAGCTGGTCGCTGGCGGCGCCGATTACCACGCGCCGCTCAAGTGTCGCCGCGACGCCCGCGCCTGCCGCCCCGCTGGCGCGACTTGCCGGAGGCGCTGCCGGCGGCCACGTCCAGCTCGCCGCGCGCCTGCGCCCGGGCGCCGCTGGAGATGTCGCCGAGCGCCGCGACCACCGCTTTCGCATCGGGCTTTGCCGCGCGCGGGCGGGTGTCCAGCGCGACGCGCATCGCCGCCACGTGCGCCGGAGTCGTCCCGCAGCAGCCACCGATGATGCGCGCCCCGGCGTCGCGCGCCAGGCGGGCGTAGTCGGCCATCAGTTCGGGCGTGCCGTTGTAGACGATCTCGCCGTCGACGTATTCGGGAATGCCGCAGTTGGCCTTGGCGACCAGCAGGTGCTCGCCGGGTCGTGTCTGGGCATCGACCATGTTGAGAATCGCCATCACCGTCTCCGCGGCGCCGACGCCGCAGTTGGTGCCGCAGGCGTGGAGCTGCGGCTGAATGCCGTCGGCCAGCGCCATCAGCTCGCCGGGCGCCACGCCCATCATGGTGCGGCCGTTGGTGTCGAAGCTCATGGTGCAGACGATCGGCAGATCCGCCTGCGCGGCGCCTTCCACCGCAGCGGCGAATTCCTCGCGCGAGGACAGGGTTTCTATCCACAGCACATCGGCGCCGCCGGCGGCCAGCGCCTGCGCCTGCTCGGCGAAGGCGGCCACCGCGTCGGCGTGGCTGAGCTCGCCCAGCGGGGCGAAGATCTCACCGGTCGGGCCCATCGAGCCGGCCACCGCCACCGTGCGAGCGGCGCCGTCGGCCACCGCGCGACACAGGCTTGCGGCGGCGCGGTTGAGCTCAGCGACGCGATCCTGCGCACCGTGCAGGGCGAGTCGATAGCGATTGCCGCCGAAGCTGTTGCTCAGCACGATGTCCGAGCCGGCCGCGACGAAGCTTGAATAGTGGGCGGTGATGCGCTCCGGGTGAGCCGTGTTCCACAGTTCCGGTGCGTCGCCGGTCTGCAGGCCCATGGCGAACAGATTGGTGCCGGTGGCGCCGTCGGCGAGCAGCACGTCGCGCTCCGCCAGCAGCTGCAAAAAGCGGTTGCTCTGGGTCATGTCCGTATCCGTCGGCGGCAGCCGGCCCGGTGGGCCGTTGCCCGGGAGATCGACCGGACGCATGTCCGGTGGGGTGTCGGCGTCTTTTATGCTAAAAGGCCCGACCCGTCAAACCGCCGCCGAGGCCGCACAGGAATCGCCACATGCGTCTGGAACTGATCAGTCATCTGCCCGCAGGCGACACGGCCGAATGCCCGCTGTTGTTCGTCCACGGCGCCTTCTCCGGCGCCTGGATCTGGGCCGATCACTTCCTGCCCTGGTTCGCCGCGCGCGGTGTGCCGGCGCACGCCCTGAGCCTGCGCGGCCACGGCGAGAGTGCCGGCCACGAGGGACTCACCGGCTGGCGCCTGCGCGACTACGTCGACGATCTGGCGCGGACCATCGATCGATTGGGCCGATTGCCGGTGGTGGTCGGCCACTCGATGGGCGGCATGGTGGTGCAGAAATACCTGGAGCGGCGCGAGCTGCCCGGCGCGGTGCTGATGGCCTCGGTGCCGCCGCACGGCCTCGGTGCGTCCTCGCTGCGGATGCTGATGTCCGAGCCACAGCTGTATTTTCAGCTCGGCGTGCTGCAGGCTTTCGGCGCCGGCAGCGCCCACCTCGATGTGATCCTGCGCGCGATGTTCGCCGACCCGGCGCTGGCCGAGGACAAGCGCTATCTGCTGCGGTTTGCGCATCGCGAGTCGGCCGCCGCGGTGGCCGACATGCTCGGCGCCGATCCGCTGCGCATCCGCCGCGATCTGGCCACGCCGATCAGCGTGCTCGGTGCCGCCGAGGACAAGCTGGTCTCCAGCATCCAGTTGCGCGCCACCGCCAGCGCCTACGCCGCGCCGCTGACGGTGTTCGAGGGCATGGGCCACGCGATGATGCTGGAGCGCGACTGGGAGCGCGCCGCCGCTGCGGTGCTGGATTTTCACCACGGACTGCGTGCGCCGGTCTGATGCCGATAATTTGACCTGTGTGGCGCAATGCGAGCGCAAAACCGACCCCGCAGCGCGACGCTGGCAGTGACATCGGCTAGGCTTGAGCAAGTCGCCCCGGGTTCGCCGGCATCCGCCGCGGGGGTGATGGCGGAGGTGATGCGCATGAATGAGGCGCTGATCAAACAACTGCAGCAAGTACCGGTATTCGGTGGTATCGACGCAGCCAGCCTGAGCTTTCTGCTCGCCAACAGCCCCGAGCGGCTGCTGCGCGCCGGCGAGTATTTCTTCCGCGAGGGCGACGACGCCACCTCGATGTTTGTGCTCACCGCCGGCGAGGCGCTGGTGATCAAGCAGTGGCGCGGTCGCGAGCACGCCATCCACCCGCTGGGCGTGGGCGACTGCTTCGGCGAGATGGCGCTGATGGACATGTTCCCGCGCAGCGCCACGATCCGCGCCGAGCAGGACTGCCGCGCGGTGGAGATCAGCGTGCACACCCTCGGCGAGCTGTACGCGCGCGATGCGGAGCAGTTCACCATCATCATGATGAACCTTGGCCGCGAGATCTGCCGCCGCCTGCGCGAGTCCGACGAACGCCTGTTCCGCGAGCGTCTGGCGCGCGAGCGCGGCGATGACGATGACGATGGCGGCGAAGGCGATGCGCCAGTGCACGACGAGCTGCGCCTGCTCTGAGCCGGCAGCGGCGCGCTGAGCGCCGCCCGGCAGCGACAAAATCCCGCAAATCACGCTCCCGCAAGTCGCCGATCAATTCCCGGCTCAATTCCCGGGTGGCGCCCGCTCCAGCTCCCGTCCGACCCCGTTGCCAGCCCCTTTGCCAGCCCTGTTGCCAGCC
>CBFCYW010000091.1:0-15533 GCA_965602395.1 uncultured Chromatiales bacterium | reverse complement strand
TCGTCGAGATGTTCAAGGCACCGATCAAGGTGCTGCACCCGCTGCTCACGGCAACCCAGGAGGGCAATTTCAACGGCACTGAGGGCCTGTCGGCGATCCCCTTCGACGGCATGATTCTGGCGCACTCGAATGAATCCGAGTGGCAGACCTTCCGCAACAACAAGAACAACGAGGCGTTTATCGATCGCGTCTACATCGTCAAGGTGCCCTATTGCCTGCGGGTCAGCGATGAAATCCGGATTTACGACAAGCTGCTCGCCAGCAGCTCACTGTCCGAGGCCCACTGCGCGCCGGACACGCTGCGCATGATGGCGCAGTTCTCGGCGCTGTCGCGGCTGAAAGAGCCGGAGAATTCCAGCCTCTATTCGAAGATGCGCATCTACGACGGCGAGAATCTCAAAGACACCGATCCCAAGGCCAAGTCGATTCAGGAATACCGCGACAACGCCGGTGTCGATGAGGGCATGACCGGCCTTTCGACCCGTTTCGCTTTCAAGATTCTCTCCAAGGTGTTCAATTTCGATACCACCGAGGTGGCGGCCAATCCGGTGCATCTGCTCTACGTGCTGGAGCAGCAGATCGAACAGGAGCAGTACCCCAAGGAGGTTCGCGACCGCTATTTGGGCTTTATCAAAGAGTTCCTCGCGCCGCGCTATGTGGATTTCATCGGCAAGGAGATCCAGACCGCTTATCTGGAGTCCTACTCCGAGTACGGCCAGAACATCTTCGATCGCTACGTCACCTACGCCGATTTCTGGATTCAGGATCAGGAATACCGCGATCCGGAAACCGGCGAAATTCTCGACCGCGCTTCGCTGAACGAGGAGCTGGAGAAGATCGAAAAGCCGGCGGGCGTCTCCAACCCCAAGGATTTCCGCAACGAGGTGGTCAATTTCGTGCTGCGCGCCCGCGCGCAGAATAATGGCGACAATCCGATGTGGAGCAGTTACGAGAAGCTGCGCACGGTGATCGAGAAGAAGATGTTCTCCTCCACCGAGGATCTGCTGCCGGTGATCTCCTTCAGTGCCAAATCCTCCAGCGAGGACCAGAAAAAGCACGATAATTTTGTCGATCGCATGCGCGAGAAGGGCTACACGGAAAAGCAGGTGCGCCTGCTCTCCGAGTGGTACCTGCGGGTGCGCAAGTCGCAGTAGGCGAACTGCGCACAGGCAGACTGACCAGCGGCCGGGGGCGACCCCGGCCGGCACAGCGGGAGAGGATCGCCGTGAGCTACATTATCGATCGCCGCCAGGTGAGCAAGGAAAAGAGCACCGTCAACCGGCGGCGCTTTCTGCGCCGCTATCGCGAGCACGTCAAAAAGGCGGTGTCCGATGCCGTCTCGCGGCGCTCGATCACCGACGTCGATTCCGGTGAAAAGATCAGCATTCCCAGCCGCGATCTGGGCGAGCCGGTATTCGGCCACGGCCCGGGCGGGCGGCGCCAGCGGGTGTTCAGCGGCAATAAGGAATTTGTCGCCGGGGATCGCATCCAGCGGCCGCAGGGCGGCGGCGGCGGCGCGGGCGGTGGCCAGGCCAGCGACTCCGGTGAGGGCGAGGACGAGTTCGTCTTCCAGATCAGCCAGGAGGAGTTTCTGCACTACATGTTCGAGGATCTGGAGCTGCCCAATCTGGTCAAGCGCCAGCTCGCCGGCAGCGACAGCTTCAAGCGCGTGCGCGCCGGCTACAGCACCGCCGGTAACCCCAGCCAGATCAACATCGTGCGTTCGATGCGCAGCGCCTATGCGCGGCGCATCGCCATGGGCGGCGGGCTGCGCAAGCGTCTGCGCGCCGCCGAGGAAGCGCTGGCCGAGCTGGTCGAGCCGCTCAGCGAGGCGGATCGCGCGCGCCGCGAGGCGCTGGAGGCGGAGATCGCGCGGCTCAAGCGACGCCGCGCCGCGGTGCCGTTTCTGGACGACTTCGACCTGCGCTACAACCTGCACGTCAAGTATCCGCTGCCGACCTCGAAGGCGGTGATGTTCTGCATCATGGATGTCTCCGGCTCGATGGATCAGGAAACCAAGGACATCGCCAAGCGCTTTTTCATCCTTCTCTACCTGTTTTTGCAGCGCAACTACGAGCGCATCGAAGTGGTGTTCATCCGCCATCATTCGGCGGCCAAGGAGGTCGACGAGCAAGAGTTCTTCTACTCGCGGGAAACCGGTGGCACGGTGGTTTCCAGCGCGCTCAAGCTGATGGGCGAGATCATCGATCAGCGCTATCCCACCGACGAGTGGAACATCTACGCCGCGCAGGCTTCGGACGGCGACAACTGGAACGGTGATTCGAGCATCTGCCACGATCTGCTGGTGGACAAGCTGCTGCCGCAGCTGCAGTACTACACCTATATCGAGATCACCGAAGGCGAGCGCCAGGAGTTGTGGGAATACTACGAGCGCGTCCGCGAGCGCTTTGACGATCACTTCGCCATGCGCCATCTGGTGGAGCGCGGCGAGATCTACCCGGTGTTCCGCGAGCTGTTCAAAAAGCGCATGGAGGGCGAGGCATGAGCGAGTCGATGACCGAGCGCGATGCCGCCGCCAGCGGTATCGCCGGCGGCAAGCGCCGCCAGCCGATCTCCACCGGATCGGAGTGGACCTTCGAGCTGATCGAGGCCTACGACCGCGAGATCGCGCGGGTGGCCAAGGGCTTCGGCCTCGATACCTACCCCAACCAGATCGAGGTGATCACCTCCGAGCAGATGATGGATGCCTACGCCTCGGTGGGCATGCCGATCGGCTATCACCACTGGAGCTACGGCAAGCACTTCCTGCACACCGAGCGCGGCTACAAGCGCGGCCAGATGGGGCTGGCCTACGAGATCGTGATCAACGCCAATCCCTGCATCGCCTATCTCATGGAAGAGAACACCATGACCATGCAGGCGCTGGTGATCGCCCACGCCTGCTACGGCCACAACTCCTTTTTCAAGGGCAACTACCTGTTCCGCGCCTGGACCGATGCCGAGGGCATCATCGACTACCTGCTGTTCGCGCGGAACTACATCGCCGACTGCGAAGAGCGCTACGGCGTCGATGAGGTAGAGAAAATTCTCGATTCCTGCCACGCGCTGATGAACTACGGCACCGATCGCTACAAGCGCCCCTATCCGATCTCCGCCGAACAGGAGCGCCTGCGACAAAAGGAGCGCGAGGAATACCTGCAACGCCAGGTCAACGACCTGTGGCGGACCATCCCGAAGAAATTCGAGGAGGAGGAAGAGCGCGGCCGGCGGCCCAACTTCCCCGAGGAGCCACAGGAAAATCTGCTGTACTTCATCGAGAAAAACGCCCCGTTGCTCGAACCCTGGCAGCGCGAGGTGGTGCGCATCGTGCGCAAGATCGCCCAGTACTTCTACCCGCAGCGGCAAACCCAGGTGATGAACGAGGGCTGGGCCAGCTTCTGGCACTACACCCTGCTGCACCAGCTCTACGACGAGGGCCTGGTCACCGAGGGCTTCATGCTGGAATTCCTGCAGTCGCACACCAACGTGGTCTACCAGCCGCCCTTCGACAGCCCCTACTACAGCGGCATCAACCCCTACGCGCTGGGCTTTGGCATGATGAGCGACATCCGCCGCATCTGCGAAAACCCCACCGACGAAGACCGCCAGTGGTTCCCGGATATCGCCGGCTCCGACTGGCTGGAGACGCTGCACTTCGCCATGCGCCACTTCAAGGATGAGAGCTTCATCCTGCAGTACCTGTCGCCGAAGATGATCCGCGATCTGAAGCTGTTCTGCGTGGTCGATGACGACGAAGAAGCCGAGCTGGAAGTCGCCGCGATCCACGACGAAATGGGCTACCAGGCGGTGCGCGAGGCGCTCTCCGCACAGTACAACCTGGGCAGTCGCGAGCCGAACATTCAGGTGGTCAGCGTGGATATCCGCGGCGATCGCTCGCTGACCCTGCACCACAGCCGCCACCAGCGCGCACCGCTGGGCGAGGACACCGAAGAAGTGCTCAGGCATCTGCACCGCCTGTGGGGCTTCGATGTGCACCTGCACTCGGTGGAGGACGGCGATACGATTTTCAGCTGGCACTGCCCGCCGCGCGACGACGACTAGACCGGCGCAGCACGCCACCGCCATCGGCGACGATTTTTTACCCGCGACCTACTTGCCGGCCCCGCCGATGGGGCCGGTTTTTTTGTGTTGTCCAGAGCCTGAGAGGGGGCGGGAGTGTCGCGGCAGCGCTCGCTTCAGACAGCGATGAACAGCTTGATCACCTGCTTGGCGGCGAAGCCGACGATGCCCAGACCGAGCACCAGAAACAGCATCGCCATGCCGAACTTGCCGGCCTGTGAATCGCGCGCCAGCTTCCAGATGATAAACATCATGTAGCCGACCAGACCGGGCACCAGCAGGCTGATGGAGAGTTCGGAAAATTGGGCTTCGGTCATCGGGAAATCCACATATTGCAGCGCACAATAAACGGTATTCTAGTTCGCTTTGCTGCGGTGCACAATGGGCGTTGTCAAGGCTCACCGACCAGCAGCGCGAACGCCGGGTCGAAATCCTCGCCGATGGTTTCCGGCATCGGGATGCTGATCCGGTGGCCGCCGCCGGGGGCCTCCGCCAGCGGCCGGCCGCCGCTGGTGCGCATGGCATCCAGGCTGAAGGCGTGGTTGCCCGCCGGGGTCAGCAGCTCCAGCGGGTCACCGACGCGAATCTTGTTTTTGACTTCGATATCCAGCCAGCCGCCGCTGCCGCCGAGCACCTCGCCGACAAAGCGCTGGCTCTGCGAACGCGAGGCGCCGACGGCGTAATTCTGGTACTCCTCGGGCACGTGTCGGCGGTAGAAGCCCTCGGTGTAGCCACGGTTGGCGAGGCCGTCCAGCGCCACCATCAGGTCTTTGTCGAAGGCGCTGCCGGCGAGCGCGTCGTCGATGGCGCGGCGGTACACCTGAGCGGTGCGCGCGGCGTAGAAATGCGACTTGGTGCGGCCTTCGATCTTCAGCGAGTTGATGCCGATCCGCGCCAGCCGGGCGACGTGCTGCACGGCGCGCAGATCTTTGGAATTCATGATGTAGCTGCCGTGCTCGTCCTCATCGGCTTCCATGTATTCACCGGGGCGGCTGGCCTCCTCGATCAGCACCGGCGCCGCGGCGATCTGTGCCGGCGGCCGCCAGTGCGCCACCGGGGCCGCGCTCGGCGCTGCGCCGTCGGGCAGCTCGGCGACCTTCGGCAGGCGCTGCAGATCACCGCTGTTGTCGCTCTGCGCCGCGTGCACTTTGTAATCCCAGCGGCAGGCATTGGTGCAGGCGCCCTGGTTTGGATCGCGGTGATTGAAGTAGCCGGAGAGCAGGCAGCGGCCGGAAAAGGCGATGCACAGTGCGCCGTGCACAAACACCTCCAGCTCCATCTCCGGGCACTGCTGGCGGATCGACTCGATCTCCTCCAGCCCCAGCTCGCGCGACAGGATGACTCGCGCCACGCCGGTCGATTGCCAGAACTTCACCGCCGCCGAATTCATCGTATTGGCCTGCACCGAGAGGTGCACCGGCAGCTGTGGCCAGCGCTCGCGCACCAGCATGATCAGCCCGGGATCGGCCATGATCAGCGCGTCCGGGCCGGCCTCGACGATCGGTTCGATGTCGCGCAGATAGGTGCGCACCTTGTTGTCGTGCGGCAGCACATTGCTGGCGAGGAAAAATTGCCGGCCGCGCGCGTGGGCGTAATCGATGGCCGCGGCGATGCGCTCGGCGCTGGTGAAATCGTTGTTGCGCGTGCGCAGGCTGTAGCGCGGCTGGCCGGCGTAGACCGCATCGGCGCCGTAGGCGAAGGCGTAGCGCATCGCCTTGGCGGTGCCGGCGGGGGAGAGCAGCTCCGGGGCGCGCATGCCGGGGGCGATGATGGCCGTCAGCCCGCGTCGTCGGACTGGCCGCCGCTGGCGCCGGACGCGGGTTTGGCCGCGCTGGCGTCGGCGGCGGGCTTGCGCCGCCGACGGCGGCGGCGCTTGTTCACTGCCTCGCCGTCGCCAGCAGGCGGCTGCCCGGCCTGCGGTGGCTCGGCATCCGGCCCGCTGCCGGCGGCTGCGGGGGCGCTGTTTCCGGAGCGCTCGGCGCCGTTGCCGCGGGTCCCGGCGGGCGGGCCGGAGCGCCGCTGATGGCCGCCGCCACCGCCGTCGCGGCGGCTGCGCGGGGATCTGTCATCGCGGCCGCGGCGGGTATCGCGCGGGCGGCGCTCCAGCTTCACCGGGCGCTCCAGTATCGGCAGCAGCTCGGCGTCGATGCCCTGCACCTCGATGCGCTGGCCGATGTATTCCTCGATCTCCGGCAGCGAAAAGGCGTATTCCTCGCAGGCGAAGCTGATCGCGTCGCCAGAGGCGCCGGCGCGCGCGGTGCGGCCGATGCGGTGCACGTAGTCTTCGGCCTGTTGCGGCAGGTCGTAGTTGAAGACGTGGCTGACGTCGGGGATGTGCAGGCCGCGGGCGGCGACATCGGTGGCGATCAGCACCGGGATGCTGCCTTCCTGGAAATCCTGCAGCAGCTTCTGCCGCTTGCGCTGCGGCACGTCGCCGGAGAGCACCGCGGCGTGCACATCGTTGCCGAGCAGGTGGGCGAGGACGCGATCCGCGACCCGCTTGGTGTTGACGAAAACCATGCTGCGCGGCGGCTGCAGCTTGCGCAGCAGGCCGACCAGCAGGCGCATCTTCTCGTCCATCGCCGGGTAATAGGCCACCTGCCGGACCATCTCCGCGGTCACGCTGTCGGTTTCGACGATCAGGTTTTCGGGGTTGTCCATGTGCTCGTAGGCCAGCTCCAGCACGCGGTGCGAGAGGGTGGCGGAGAACAGCATCGACAGCCGCTGCTCGGGCGGCGGCATGCGCCGGAACAGGTAGCGCACGTCGTTGATGAAGCCGAGATCGAACATGCGGTCGGCTTCATCCAGCACCGCCACCTGCACGCAGCGCAGGTCGTAGACGTGCTGCTTGAAGTAGTCGATCAGCCGCCCCGGGGTGCCGACCAGCAGATCGACGCCGTCGGCGATGTCCTGGCGCTGCTTGTCGTAGCCGGTGCCGCCGTAGGCCAGCGCCAGCTTGAAGCCGGTGTGCCTGCCGAGTGCCACGGCATCCTTGTGGATCTGGATGGCCAGTTCGCGGGTCGGCGCCAGCACGAAGGCGCGCGGCTGGGTGGGCTTGCGGCCCTCGGCCGGCGGGTGGCGCAACAGATGGGTGAAGATGGCCAGCAGGAAGGCGGCGGTCTTGCCGGTGCCGGTCTGTGCCTGGCCGGCGATGTCGCGCTCCTCCAGCAGTACCGGCAGGGTCAGCGCCTGGATGTCGGTGCAGCGGCTGAAGCCGCAGTCGGCGAGCCCCCGCTGCACGCTCTCCGGCAGATCGAGGCTGGCGAAGGTGACGTCGCTGAGGTGGTGCTCGCTCATGAAATCTCGGCCGTGGGCAGGATGAAAACGATCTATCGTCGCCGCACCCCGGGCGGATTGCAACCGATGTGAGCAAGCCTTAGCATTAGTGCAGTGCCCGGCCAGTGCCGGGCGTGGCAACACTTCCTTAGGAGACAAGCCATCGTGAGCGAGCACATCGTCGCCGTAACCGACGACAGTTTCGAGCAAGACGTTTTGCAGAGCGACGTCCCGGTGCTGGTGGACTACTGGGCCGAGTGGTGTGGCCCCTGCAAGATGATCGGGCCGATCCTCGAAGAGATCGCCCCGGAGTACGCCGGCCGCTTGACGGTCGCCAAGCTGAACATCGACGACAACCCCAACACCGCCCCCAAATACGGCATCCGCGGCATCCCGACGCTGATGATCTTCAAGGGTGGCGCCGTCGAGGCGACCAAAGTGGGCGCCCTGTCACGCTCCCAGCTGACCGACTTCATCGACGCCAACCTCTGAATCTTCACGGCTTTTAGTCGCCCGTGCCGCGCCGGCCGTAGCCGCCGGGTGATTGCGGTCTGACAGCCCTGCCACAGTTCGGTGCCGCCCGCTGGACGGCCACCGAGCCCCGTGCTAGATTCACTGTCCGGGTTCGACCGAACACCTCCCCGTCAGCGGGAGTCCCCGAATTCCAGGCCTTCCGAAACCGATTCCCTTGCCCCGTCGGGCGCCGCGTACGTGGCGACCGTCTCTCCCAAACCCTGTTCAACTCCACGCTGCCCAATCCATGAATCTCAACGATCTCAAGAAGAAATCCGCCGCCGAGCTGATCGAGCTGGCCCAGTCTCTGGGCATCGACAACGCCGCGCGCTCACGCAAGCAGGACATCATCTTTTCCCTGCTCAAAGCCCAGGCAAAAAAGGGCGAACACATCTATGGCGGTGGCGTGCTGGAAATCCTCCAGGACGGCTTCGGCTTTCTGCGCTCGGCGGACAGCTCCTATCTCGCCGGGCCGGACGACATCTACGTCTCGCCCAGCCAGATCCGCCGCTTCAACCTGCGCACCGGCGACACCATCACCGGCAAGATCCGGCCGCCAAAGGAGGGCGAGCGCTACTTCGCCCTGCTCAAGGTCGATCAGATCAACTACGACAAGCCGGAAAACGCCAAGACCAAGGTGTTGTTCGAGAACCTCACCCCGCTGCACGCCCACGAGCGGCTGGGCATGGAGCGCGGCAACGGCTCCACCGAGGACATCACCGCGCGCGTCATCGACATCGCCTCGCCGATCGGCAAGGGCCAGCGCGGCCTGATCGTCTCACCGCCGAAGGCCGGCAAGACCATCATGCTGCAGAACATCGCCCAGTCGATCGCCGCCAACCACCCGGAGTGCTACCTGATCGTGCTGCTCATCGACGAGCGCCCCGAGGAAGTCACCGAGATGGAGCGCATGGTCCAGGGTGAGGTCATCTCCTCGACCTTCGACGAGCCCGCCAGCCGCCACGTGCAGGTCGCCGAAATGGTCATCGAAAAGGCCAAGCGGCTGGTCGAGCACAAAAAGGACGTGGTCATCCTGCTCGACTCCATCACCCGCCTGGCGCGCGCCTACAACACCGTGGTGCCCAGCTCCGGCAAGGTGCTCACCGGCGGCGTCGACGCCAACGCCCTGCATCGGCCGAAGCGCTTTTTCGGCGCCGCGCGCAACATCGAAGAGGGCGGCAGCCTGACCATCCTCGCCACCGCGCTGATCGACACCGGCTCAAAGATGGACGAGGTCATCTACGAGGAATTCAAGGGCACCGGCAACATGGAGCTGCACCTCGACCGGCGGATCGCCGAAAAGCGCGTCTTCCCGGCGATCAACGTCAACCGCTCCGGCACCCGCCGCGAGGAATTGCTGATGGATCAGGAAGAGCTGCAAAAGGTCTGGATTCTGCGCAAATTCCTGCACCCGATGGACGAGATGGAAGCGGTCGAATTCCTCCTCGGGCGGCTGCAACAAACCAAGACCAACGGCGATTTCTTCAGCACGATGAAACGCTGAGCGCTGTTGGCGGTCAGTAAAAAGGCGGCCCGCGAGCCGCCTTTTTCATGCCCTCGGATCACAAATCGCCGAGGAGCGCGATGCGCTCAGCCATTTCGACAACGCTTCCGCCACCCCTGCCGCGCGCCGCCTGTGCGGCGCTGCTGCTGGCCGCCCTGGCGCTGCTTTTCGCCGCCCTGGCGCCGGCCGCGGCGGCACCGGCGCGCAAGCCGGCGGACAATGCCTACGTCCCCGAAGAACCGGAGCTGGCGCTCGAACGGCGCATGCGCGACGCCAGCGAGCTGACCCCGCAGGCCGTGCCCGGTTTCGTCGCGCCGCTCTCCGATACCGCGGCGCGGGCACTGCTCATCGAGCAGCTCGGCGCCGCCGCGCAGCAGCGCCAGGCGCAACAGGCCGGCGCAGAGGAGCGCGGCGGCGGGCTGATCCAATCGCTGCAGGATCGCGCACTGGAGATCAGCGAGCGCTTCGACGCCAGTGCCGCGGCGCTGGCGCGCCTGCCGGCCACCGCCGATCTGCTGTTCAACAACCTCACCGATCTGCGCGGCTGGCCGGCGCTGCGCCACGGCCTGCTGGCGCTGGCGGCGATGCTCGCCGCCGGCTGGCTGGCGCGCTGGTGGCTGGCGCGGCTGTGCGCGCGCCAGCTCGCCGCGCTGTTCGATGGCGCTGGCGGCGGCTGGCGCGCGCGCCTCGCTTATCTGGCCCTGCGCCTGCTCGGCGATCTGCTCGGCATCGCCCTGTTCACGCTGGTCGCCTGGGGCCTGTCCTTCGCCTTTTTCGCCCGCTTCGACCCGATGCGCCTGTTCGCCACCGCCTACCTGTCGCTGGTGGTTGCGCTGTGGCTGGCGTGGATGCTGTCGCGCTTCGTGCTTTCGCCGCAGGCCGGCGGCGGGCGGCTGCTGCGCCTCGATGACGCCGAGGCCGCCAGCCTGCACCGCTGGTGGCTGTGGCTGGCGGGGATCGCCGCCGGCGGCTATTTCACCCACGGCCTGCTGGTCATCCTCGGCCTGCCCGAAGCGCTGCAGCGGCTGTTTGCGATCGCCGTCGGCAGCCTGCTGGTGGCGCTGCTGCTGGTGCTGTTGTGGCGCAAGCGAGGCGCGCTGGCGGCGCGCATCGGCGACGTCACCGGCGATGCACCGACACAGCGCCTGCGCCGCGCGCTGGCGCCGGTCTGGCATCTGCTGGCCGGCGGCTACCTGATCGGCCTGTGGGCGCTGTGGTCGATCGACGTGCTGCTCGCCTGGCAGGCGCAGGCGCGCGCCGCGGTGTACAGCCTGCTGGTGGTGCTCGCCCTGCCGCTCGCCGATCGCCTGTTCGCGCTGCTGCTGGCGCCCTGGTTCGACAGCGCCGGCGGCGGCCCCTCGGCACATATGTACGCGGCGCTGCGCCGCAGCCTGCGCGGCCTGTTGCTGCTGGCCGCGCTGGTGCTGCTGATCGGCGCCTGGTGGCCGGCCTTCTACGCGCTGCTGGATACCCCGGCCGGACAGAGCGTGTCGCGCGCAGTGCTCAACTTCGGCGCCACCGCGCTGCTCGCCTGGCTGGCCTGGCAGGCGATCCGCTGCTACGTCGATCCGCAGCTGCGGCGCGACGCCACAGCCGCCGGCGAGGCTCCGGCGTCGCGCGCGCAGACCCTGCTGCCGCTGCTGCGCAGCGTGGTGCTGGCGGTGCTGGGCAGCGTGCTGGTGATGGTCGGGCTGTCCTCGCTGGGGGTGGATATCGGCCCGTTGCTGGCCGGCGCCGGGGTGGTCGGGCTGGCCATCGGCTTCGGCGCGCAGAAGCTGGTGCAGGACGTGCTCGCCGGACTGTTTTTTCTCATCGAAGACGCCTTTCGCGTCGGCGAGCAGATCGTTGCCGGCGAAGCCCGCGGCACGGTGGAATCCATCTCGCTGCGCTCGATGCAGCTGCGCGACAGCGGCGGCGCGCTGCATACCGTGACCTTTGGCGACCTCGCCGCGGTGCGCAATCTCAGCCGCGAATGACCGTGCATCGGCCATCGTCGCAGCCACTGCCGCAGCGGGCCCGGATACCGGGAACCTTTGCCGCGCGCCGCGGCCCAAACCAGTGTGCAGCGCGAGTGATTCCACCCCGATGACACGTCTGCACGCGACACAATCCTTCCTTTGATCGGCGCAGCAGCCAGGGGCCGGGCATCCCCACCTTTCTCGCCCGGCCCCTCTTTTTTGCCTGCGGCCGCAGCCATCCAGCCTGCCGGGTTCGCCCCGCGACGGCTATAATCGCCCGCCCTTCGCCGAGGAGCCCGCCCCTTGCCACCGTCGCGCCGCAGAGACAGCCCGCAGCGCCGTTGGCGTCCGCTCACCCCGCTGGAGCGACGCCGCCTGCCGAGCGGCCTGCGCCCCTGGCTGGTGGATGGTGGTTCGCTGACCCGCCACCTGCGCAACGCCTGCGGCGATGGCTTTGCCGTGCATCTGCTGGCCCAGCGCTGGCGCGCCGCCGACGACAGCGAAGCGCGCTGGCTCGGCATCGCCGCGCGCAGCCGGCTGATCGAGCGCGAAGTGCAGCTCTGCTGCCACGGCCGGCCGCTGGTCTACGCGCGCAGCCTGATCCCGCTGGCCGCGCTGTACGGCGGCCACCGCGAGCTGGGCGCGATGGGCGAGCGGCCGCTGGGCGAAAAGCTGTTCGCCGACCCGCAGATGCGCCGCGGCGCGGTGCACTGGCACTGGCTGGCGCGCGGAGAAATGCGCTACCGCATCGCCCTGCAGGGATTGGCGGCGCGCCCGCCACGGCTCTACGGGCGCTGCTCGCTGTTTTACGGCGCGCCGGCGCCGGTGCTGGTTTCCGAGTATTTTCTGCCCGGCTTGCCGCGCTTTCCGGTGGTATCGCCCTGACGCCACCCATCGCCACCCGAGCTACCGCGGTGGTGAAGGTGCGTCCACACAATAGGAATTTACGCACCGTGTGAGCTGCTCGGCGGAAGGGAGTGGCTTGCGGTGGTTTTCTGGCTTGGCGCTATATCCGCGGTAATGTTCAGGGAGGTTGGTTGCGGGGATTGGTGCGTGTTATGCGAAACTTTCGGTGCCCATATCACGCGTATGCCGTTTGTCATGGAAGAGCATGAATCGACGAATCCAGCTGACGCAGGACTTCTCAGCCTGAAAGTTCTAGTGCTTGCGACGGATGCGATCCCGAATCACATCCAGCAACATGGATTTGTTTGGCACAATCCCGCGTCCTGTTTGCTCATCCTGATATTGTTCAAGTTTCCAAGTGACTGCCGCATCGGCATCAATGGTTACGGGAGCATGGCGGAGATATATCCCAAAAACGTCCCAATATAAAGGGACGTTTTTGGAGCATACTTAGGAGCTGGGCAGTCAGATAAGGAGAAAATATAATGGTTAGGTTGAACGCCATTGTAACCATTGCCTTAATGTTGGTGAGTGGGTTTGTCGGATATAAAATTGGGGATTTTAGTCTTTCCGGTATTTTTGAAGAAAAACTTAGAGAAGAGATAGCCAAGACAAATGAAGCAATTGAAATCGCGCAGGAAGCGCATAAAGAAGAAATAGCAAAAATAAGCATCGAGTATAACCAGAAGATGTTGGCCGCTGACAAGAAATATAAAGAAGAAGAAGATCGGTTAAGAGATGTAATCACCAACAAGGATGAGGATATACAGAAGCTTGAAAAGGAAATTGATAAAAAATCCGAAGAAATACTGGCGACACAGAGTGATGTGGCCGTGTTAACGTCTGAAAAGGAAGTGCTTGAACTCAAGGTTAAACAGCAGGTAGCACTTACTCACGAAGAAAAAGAGCGCCTTAAAACTTTAAATTCAAAATTAAAACAAAAGGATCAACAAATTGCACAGCTCGAAAAAGATGTCCTAACGGCAAAAGAAGAAAAAGAAGGAAGAGTGTGTTTAGACAAGTTTGTACCAACATCCTTAGATGATCGCTCGTGATGAAAATGATTCTGATTGTATTACTGTCTTTTGGTATTAGTGCTTGTGTATTTCGGGCAATGCCAAAATGCGAGTTGCCGCCAGAGGGGGCGCTTGAGTCGTGCAGTGCACCCTTGAGTCTTCAGGAAAAACATACGTATGCAGAAGCTCTGGAAGCCCATGGTGTTGATAAGAAGTCGCTCTCTGACTGCAAGATAAAGCACGAAGCTGTGGTTAAGGCGCTGGATTCATGTAATAGCAGGATAGACAAATACAACGACGCAAAAGGCAAACTAGATGCCCAACAATAAAATACAGCCGACCCAAAAACCGCTGCGCGTTTTTGGGTTGGCTGATTTTTAGCGTTAGCGCAACACAAAAACCAACACAGGAGAAGACTATGAGCTATGTAGAAAACAATTTAATGAGAGATGAAAATGTTGTTTATAAAGCAAGCATCCATTGGTTTATTTTCGCTCCAGGTATTACTCTATTTGTGATCAGCATAGTTTTACTTGGAAGTGGCAGTGAATCAGGGGGCCTGATTTTCGGCCTTATCGTTCTAATAATTGCCACAATCTCTCTCATAAAAGCACTGATTCTGAAAACCACAACAGAGCTGGCAATTACAACAAAAAGAGTAATTGCAAAAGTAGGATTGATTAGAAGAAATACAGTAGAATTGAATCATAGCAAAGTTGAGAGCTTTAATATTGATCAAAGTATATTTGGTCGAATTTTCGGGTTTGGCACTTTAGTTGTTAATGGCACTGGTGGGGGAAAAACACCAATACCAAGCATAGATACTCCACTAGAGTTTCGGCGGAACGCAATGGAAACTATTGATGCGAGCTAAGGAACCTCTGCAAACCCCCACCCACTCCGGGATCATCACCACAGAGCCGTAGGCTGGGATGAGCAAAGCGAATCCCGGCGCATGAGCTGGGATAACTGGGGTCAGATCAAAATTTCAAAATGTGCAGCGCTCGCCAAAGTGACATCGATTTCATAAACAATGATCCGCCGTTCGGGTCAGATCAAGATTTCCGCGGCGAAATGTGCTACCGAATCGCGCTGCAAGGGCTGGCGGCGCGCCCGCCGCGGCTCTACGGGCGCTGCTCGCTGTTTTACGGCGCGCCGGCGCCGGTGCTGGTTTCCGAGTATTTTCTGCCCGGCTTGCCGCGCTTTCCGGTGGTATCACTGTATTGAGCTTGTTTGGGTGGGGCTGAGTTTTGTGAGCGGTTCGGCGGAAGAGATGGGTTTGCGGTGGTTTTCTGGGTTGGTGTTATATCTGCGGTGGTGTTGAGGGAAATCTGAGAATTGCGGGGAGTTGGTGCGTGTTATGCGACGCTTTTGGTGTGTTATAACACGCCACTTAGCCCCCCTAATCAGTAGTTAGCAATCTTTCGGAGACAAAAATGATCGCAAGCAGCGAAGAATATATAGCAGCTTTACTAAAGTTACGCGACTCAAAAAGATTGCGTAACACAAAGTTCTTAGAGATGTTAAAAGCCCAATATGCCATGCCTAACCACACTATAACCGCGACTCAATTAGCTGAGGCTGTGGGGTTTCAAAACTACAATGCGACTAACCTGCAATATGGAACCTTGGGCAAAGAGATCGCTGGTTTTCTCTCTTACATCCCGCCAAAGCGAAAAAATGGCGAGCCTATTTGGTTTTGGGTTTTGTCTTCGGGAAATGATGCATCAGACGAAACTATGAACGGGCATTATGAATTCATTATGCGGCCTGAGTTAGCTCAGGCTTTAGAAACAATGAAATGGGTCAAGTAATTGCTAACAAGGCCAAGCACAATCGTGCAATGCAAAAGGCGCATTGCACTGGACGGCCTACACTACGTTTCGGCCGCCCGTGTTAGCGACGTTAAGCTCAAAAAAGCAGCACCATAATGGATCGATACATGCCCCAAAAATTCGAGCTTCACTACTATTTCGGGGATGATACTCATACCATGAATGCCATCGTTCGGAATGAGTGCGAGCGAGAGCTGTTAGCGCTATTCAAAGAGTGCTCGAATATTCTCGGCATCGATTGCTCAATCGAGTCTGAAGCCGCCTTGGAAGGTGGCCTGCGTGAAATTTGGAGTTTTGTCGGTAGCCCACATGCAGCGTTGTTGGTCGCAGTGCTTGCACTAGTGATGTCGCGATTTCCCCCGACTGATAATTCGAAGGCAGAACAAGAGGAGCAATTGTTAGAGCTGCAGACAGAGGAAGCAAGGCTAAACATCGAGAAATTAAG
>CBFCYW010000090.1:0-15791 GCA_965602395.1 uncultured Chromatiales bacterium | reverse complement strand
TTCGACAAGCTGCTTGCGGCCGCGCGCAAAATCCGCATCGGCCCGCATGCCGATGCGAGCGCGAAAGAGCGCGCAAATCCGCCCGCCGCCGCAAACGCAGAAGGCGCGGCTATACCCACTTGGCGCGCTCGCCTGCCGGGCTGGGCCGGCGACCGTCGCGCACAGCTCGGCGTAGTGCTGATCCTGCTCTCGCTGCCACTATTCCTGCTCGATGGCTCACCGCCACAGCCAGTCGGCCCGGTGGTCAAGCAGGTGCCCATCCAGCTGCCGGCAGCACCACCGGAGCCGCCCGCCACAGCCGGCGCCAGCCGCGGCGTGGACGGCGTGCCGGAGCCGCCAGTGGTGCGGCGCAGCGCGCAGCCGGCGGAGCCAAGCGCGGCGCAGACCGGGCCGGATGCGGATCTGGCTGCACAACCGGCCGCGGCCCAGCCCGCGGCGGCGCCCCGGGCGACGACACCCGCCACCGCTACCCGGCCCACGCGACGACCGCAACCGCCGGCCGAACTGCCGCCGCTCAAGCCGGTAGCGCCGCTGGCACCGCCGCTGGGGCTGGCGGCGGCTCCGCTGGGAGATAGCGCCTCCGCCGCCGCCACCGCCGTCGATCCAGTCGATAACGCGCCCGCCGCCGCGCAGCAGCCCTCGCAGGCCGCCGCGCCGGCACTCGGTGGCGATCGCTCCGGCGACGATCATCAATGGCTGCTGGCACAGGACGGCGACAGCTACAGCCTGCAGCTGCTGGCCGCAACGCAGCCGCAATCGCTGGATGAATTCGCCCGCGACAACGGCCTGGCCGCGGCCCGGCTGCACCGCTTCAGCCTGCGCCGCGGCGGGCAGACGCTGCACGTGCTGCTGCACGGCCTGTACGCCGATCGCAGCGCGGCGCTGCGCGCGGTCGCCGAACTGCCCGATGCGGTGCGCAGCCAGCGGCCGTGGATCCGCAGCCTGGCGTCGATCCAGCGGGCGATTCGTGAGCAATAGCGCGAAACGGGCAATCCACCGCTGATTTACAGTGCGATTGGCACGCACCTTGCCGTGCCGATATAATGCGCGGCCGCCCTGCGCCCGGGCGCGACGCCGCCACCGTGCGACGCCCGCACAGCCGCCCCGCAGGCCGCATTCTGACTACCCGAGCCCTCGGCATTGCCGCCACTGGCGGCCGACGAGCGAGCCGCTCCAGCGGCGCCGCTCGGCGCCGGGCTGGCGATGATTTTGGAGTGGCCACCGCATGCAGCATCCCCTTGAACGCGCCGCCCGCACGGGCCTCTACCGTCCGCAATTCGAACGCGACAACTGCGGCTTCGGCCTGATCGCGCAGATGGACGGCGAGGCCAGCCACTGGCTGGTGGAGACCGCCATCGCCGCGCTGGCGCGCATGACCCACCGCGGCGCGGTAGCCGCGGATGGCAAATCCGGCGATGGCTGCGGCCTGCTGCTGACCCGGCCGGAGGCCTTTCTGCGCCGCGCCGCCAGCGATGCCGGTATCGAACTTGCCGCCGAATTCGCCGCCGCCAATGTGTTTCTCGCCCGCGACCCGGCGGCCGCCGATGCGGCCCGCGCGGCGGTCGCCGAGGCCGTCGCCGCGGGCGGTCTGAGCCTGGCCGGCTGGCGCGAGCCGCCGCTGGATACCTCGGTTTGCGGCGAGCGGGCGCTGGCCTCGCTGCCGCGCATCGAGCAGCTGTTCGTCAATGCCCCCGAGGGCATGTCGCGCGAGCAGTTCAATCGCCAGCTGTACGTGGCGCGCCGCAAGGCGGAGCTGGCGCTGGCCGACGACGACAGCTTCTACGTGCCGACGCTCAGCGCCGATGTGCTGCTCTACAAGGGGCTGGTGATGCCGGCGGCGCTGCCGCAGTTCTATCTCGATCTCAACGATCCGCAGATGGTGGCTTCGATCGCCGTGTTCCACCAGCGCTTCTCCACCAACACCCTGCCCGAGTGGCGGCTCGCCCAGCCATTCCGCTATCTGGCCCACAACGGCGAGATCAACACCATTCAGGGCAACCGCAACTGGGCGCGGGCGCGCGCTCACAAGCTGGCCTCACCGCTGCTGCCGGAGCTCGCCGAGCTGCACCCGCTGGTGGCGATGTCCGGCTCCGACTCCAGCTCCATGGACAACATGCTGGAAGTGCTGGTCGCCGGCGGCATGGATATCTTCCAGGCGATGCGTCTGCTGCTGCCGCCGGCCTGGCAGAACATCGACAACATGGACCCGGAGCTGCGCGGCCTGCTGGAGTACAACTCCATGCACATGGAGCCCTGGGATGGCCCCGCCGGGGTGGTGCTCACCGATGGCCGCCACGCCGCCTGCTGCCTGGATCGCAACGGTCTGCGCCCGGCGCGCTACGTGATCACCGAAGATCGCCACATCACCCTCGCCTCGGAGGTCGGGGTGTGGGACTACCGCGCCGATCAGGTGGTCGCCAAGGGCCGCCTGAAGCCCGGCGAGATGCTCGCCGCGGACACCGAAACCGGCGAGCTGCTGCTGCCCGACGAGATCAACTCGCGGCTGAAAAAGCGCCAGCGCTACGGCCGCTGGCTGGCGCGCAATGCCACCGCGCTGCGCTCCACCCTGCGCGACAACCCGCACATGCGCCCGCCGATGGACGACGCCACGCGCAACACCTACGAGAAGCTGTTCAACCTGAGCTTCGAGGAGCGCGACCAGGTGCTGCGGGTGCTCGCCGAAGACGCCCAGGAAGCGGTCGGTTCGATGGGCGACGACACCCCCTTCCCGGTGCTCTCGCAGATCGTGCGCTCGCCCTACGACAACTTCCGCCAGCAGTTCGCGCAGGTCACCAATCCGCCCATCGACCCGCTGCGCGAAGCCATCGTGATGTCGCTGGAGACCTGCCTCGGCGCGGAGAAAAACCTGTTCGAGGAATCCGAGGATCACGCCAAGCGATTGCTGGTGCGCTCGCCGGTGCTGTCGCGACAGAAAACCTACACGCTGACCGCGCTGGATGACCCCGACTACCGTCACCAGCGTCTCGATCTGAACTACGACCCGGCCGAGCACTCGCTGCCGGAGGCGATCCGCGAACTCTGCCGCCAGGCCATCGAAGCGGTGCGCGAAGGGGTGGTGGTGCTGCTGCTCAGCGATCGCGACATCGCCCGCGACAAGCTGCCGATCCACGCCGCGCTGGCCACCGGCGCGGTGCACCACGCGCTGATCGACGCCGGCCTGCGCGCCGACGCCAACATCGTCGTCGCCACCGCCACGGCGCGCGATCCGCACCACTTCGCGGTGCTGCTGGGCTACGGCGCCACCGCCATCTACCCCTATCTGGCCTACCACTCGATCCGCGGCATGGTGGCGCGCGGCGAAATCGACAACGACGACATCGACGAACTGGAGCGCCGCTACCGCAAGGGCATCAACAAGGGGCTGATGAAGATCCTCTCGAAGATGGGCATCTCCACCGTGGCCAGCTACCGCGGCGCGCAGCTGTTCGAGTGCGTCGGCCTCGATGACGAAGTCGTCGATCTGTGTTTTTGCGGCACCACCAGCCGCGTGCGCGGCGCCAACTTCGAGGATCTGCAGCAGGATCAGCAGCAGCTCGCCGCACTGGCCTGGAATCCGCGCAAGACCTCCGCCCAGGGCGGGTTGCTCAAGTACATCCACGGCGGCGAGTACCACAGCTACAACCCGGATGTGGTCAGCACGCTGCAAGCTGCGGTGGCCTCCGGCGACTACGCCGACTACCAGCGCTACGCCGAGCTGGTCGACGCCCGCCCGCCGATGGCGCTGCGCGATCTGCTGCAGCTGCGCAGCGACATCGAGCCGGTGCCGCTGGATGAAGTCGAGCCGGCCGAGGCGCTGTACCAGCGCTTCGACTCGGCGGCCATGTCGCTGGGCGCGCTATCGCCCGAGGCCCACGAAACCCTGGCCGAGGCGATGAACCGCCTCGGCGGCCGCTCCAATTCCGGCGAGGGCGGCGAGGATGCCTCGCGCTTCGACACCCTGAAGGTGTCGAAGATCAAGCAGATCGCCTCCGGCCGCTTCGGCGTCACGCCGCACTATCTGGTCAACGCCGAAGTGCTGCAGATCAAGGTCGCGCAGGGTGCCAAGCCCGGCGAGGGCGGCCAGCTGCCGGGGCACAAGGTCAACAAGATGATCGCCCGGCTGCGCCACTCGATGCCCGGCGTGGCGCTGATCTCGCCGCCGCCGCACCACGACATCTACTCGATCGAGGATCTCGCCCAGCTGATCTTCGACCTCAAGCAGGTCAACCCGGCCGCGCTGGTCTCGGTGAAGCTGGTGGCCGAGGCGGGCGTCGGCACGATTGCCGCGGGCGTTGCCAAGGCCTATGCGGATCTGATCACCATCTCCGGCTACGACGGCGGCACCGGCGCAAGCCCCTTGACCTCGGTCAAATACGCCGGCTCGCCGTGGGAGCTGGGGATGTCCGAGACCCACCAGATCCTGCGCGCCAACGGCCTGCGCGATAAGGTCCGGGTGCAGACCGACGGCGGCCTGAAAACCGGCCTCGATGTGGTCAAGGCGGCGATTCTGGGCGCCGAGAGCTTCGGCTTCGGCACCGGGCCGATGGTCGCCATGGGCTGCAAGTACCTGCGCATCTGCCACCTCAACAACTGCGCCACCGGCGTCGCCACGCAGCACAAGGTGCTGCGCATGAAGCACTTCAACGGCGACGTGGAAAAGGTGATGAACTACTTCCGCTTCCTCGCCGAGGACCTGCGCCGGCACATGGCCAGCCTCGGCGTGCGCAAGCTGGAGGAACTGATCGGCCGCACCGAGCTGCTCGAAGTGATCGACGGCGCCACGCCGCGCCAGGCGCGCCTGGACCTGTCGCAGATCCTCTCCGACGGCGGCGTGCCGGCGGACGTGCCGCGCTTTTGCGTCGCGCCGCAGAACCGGCCCTTCGACAAGGGCGAGCTGGCCGAGGAGATGGTCGCCGCCTGCCTGCCGGCGATCGAGAGCAGATCCGGCGGTGAATTCGAATTCGCGGTGCAGAACATCAACCGCTCGATCGGCGCGCGCCTGTCCGGCGAGATCGCCAAACGCCACGGCGACAAGGGCATGGCGGATGCACCGATCACCCTGCGCCTGGCCGGCACCGCCGGGCAGAGCTTCGGGGTGTGGAACGCCGGCGGCCTGCACATGGTTCTGGAGGGCGACGCCAACGATTACGTCGGCAAGGGCATGGCCGGCGGCAAGCTGGTGCTGCGCCCGCAGGCCGGGGCGAAGTACGAAAGCCGCGAATCGACCATCATGGGCAACACCTGCCTGTACGGCGCCACCGGCGGCAAGCTGTTCGCCGCCGGCCAGGCCGGCGAGCGCTTCGCGGTGCGCAACTCCGGCGCGCAGGCGGTGGTCGAGGGCGTCGGCGATCACGCCTGCGAGTACATGACCGGCGGCTGCATCGTGGTGCTCGGCCAGACCGGGATCAACTTCGGCGCCGGCATGACCGGCGGGCTGGCCTATGTGCTGGATCGCGAAAACGCCTTCGTCGATCGCTACAACCACGAGCTGATCGACGTCCACCGCATCCACTCCGAATACATGGAGGACTACCGCAACCACCTGACCGGGCTGATCGAAGAGTTCGTCGCCGAAACCGGCTCGCCCGGCGGGCGCTACATCCTCGACGAGTTCTACAGCCTGGCGACGCGCTTCTGGCTGGTGAAGCCCAAGGCGCTGGAGCTGTCCAACCTGCTCTCCACCCTCGGCAAGGCGGCCTGACCGAAAGCTGCCGGCGGGCGCTGTCAGCGCGCCCCGCCGGCGGTATGCTGCGCGCATGGCCGGCAAGATCCCGCAAGGCTTCATCGACGACCTGCTGGCGCGCAGCGACATCGTCGAGCTGATCGAGCAGTATGTCCCGCTGAAGAAAAAGGGCCGCGACTACATGGCCTGCTGCCCCTTCCACGGCGAAAAAACGCCGTCGTTTTCGGTCAGCGCGGACAAACAGTTCTACCACTGCTTCGGCTGCGGCGCGCACGGCACGGCGATCGGCTTTTTGATGGAACACGAGCGCCTGCACTTCGTCGACGCCATCGAACTGCTCGCCGAACGCGCCGGGCTGGAGGTGCCGCGCGAGGGCGGCGAAACCGCCGAAGCGCCGCGCTTCGACCACCTCTACGCGCTGATGGAAGAGGTCGCGCGGCACTTTCGCGAGCAGCTGCGCGCGCAGCCGGCAGCGGTCGACTACCTCAAGCGCCGCGGCCTCAGCGGCGCCACAGCCAAGGATTTCGCCATCGGCTACGCGCCGCCGGGCTGGGACAATCTGCTCAAACGCTTTCGCGGCCGCGAGGCCGATCTCGACGCCTGCGGCCTGCTCAGCCGCAACGACCAGGGACGGGTCTACGACCGCTTCCGCGAGCGCATCATGTTTCCCATCCGCGACGCCCGCGGGCGCTGCGTCGGCTTCGGCGGCCGGGTGATCGGCGACGGCGAACCGAAATACCTCAACTCGCCGGAGACCGCGCTGTTCCACAAGGGCCGCGAGCTGTACGGCCTGTTCGAGGCGCGCCGCGCCCAGCGCAAGCTCGGCCGCCTGCTGGTGGTCGAGGGCTACATGGACGCGGTGATGCTCGCCGAACACGGCCTGCACAACGCCGTCGCCACCCTCGGCACGGCGACCACCGCCGAGCACCTCGACAAACTCTTCCGCGCCTGCCGCGACGTGATCTTCTGCTTCGACGGCGACCGCGCCGGCCGCCAGGCGGCCTGGCGCGCGCTCAACAACGCCCTGCCGACACTGCGCGATGGCCGCGAGATCCGCTTCCTGTTTCTGCCCGACGGCGAAGACCCGGACAGCCTGGTGCGCCAGCGCGGCCGCGACGCCTTCGCCGCCCTGCTCGACGATGCGGTGCCGCTGGCCGACTACCTGTTCACCGAGCTGCAGCGCGACAGCGACGGCAGCATCGGCGCCCGCGCGCGCCTCGCCGAACAGGCCCGGCCGCTGATCGCGCAACTGCCCGAGGGCACCTACCGCGAGCTGCTCGGCCAGCGCCTCGACCAGCTGGTCGGCCTGCACGCCGCGCCGCCGACAGCGCGCCGCGCAGCGCCCCGCAGCCAGCCGCAGCGCCCGCGCGGCACGGCGATGACGCCGATGCGCCAGGCGATCTGCATCCTCCTGCAACAGCCGGCGGCGGCGCAGGCGCTGGCGCCGCAGCTGCAGATCGACGCCAGCCAGCCCGGCGGCGCGCTGCTCGCCGAGCTGCTGGCCACGGTCCGCGCCCGGTCGCAGATCAGCAGCGCGCAGTTGATCGAGCAATTCCGCCAGCGCGAGGAATGGCCGATCATCAATCGCCTCGCCGGCTGGACACTGCCCGACGGCAGCAGCTACACCGAGGACGCCGCACGCCGCGAGCTGCCCGAGGTGATCGCGCGCATCCAGCGCGCCGCCGCGCGCCAGCGGCTGCGCGAGCTGACCCGCAGCGCCAACCCGGATCCGGCCGAGCTGCGGCGCCTGCGCGAGCTGCTCGCCGGCGGGGAGGAATGATGCAGCGGATGCCGGCAGCACCAGGCGATGCGGCGGCCAGAGCGGCGCTCGGGGCGAGTGAGCGGCGGGGGCCGCAATGAGAATCCCGCGCATCCACACCGAGCAGCCACTGGCCGTCGGCGCCGAGCTGGAGCTCGGCCGCGAGGCCGGCCGCCACCTGCTGCAGGTGCTGCGCCTGCGCGACGGCCAGCCGCTGATCCTGTTCAACGGCGACGGCCGCGACTACGCCGCCGAGCTGCTGGTGGCCGGCAAATCCGCCCGCGCACGCATCGGCGCGGCGCGCGACAACCCCAGCGAGTCGCCCTGCCGGATCGAGCTGGTGCAGGCGGTATCGAAGGGCGAGCGGATGGATTACACCCTGCAAAAAAGCGTCGAGCTGGGCGTCGCGGCGATCCGCCCGGTGTTCTCGCAGCGCTCGGTGGTGCGCCTCGACGGCGCCCGGCTGGAGCGGCGCATGCAGCACTGGCGCGGCGTCATCGCCAGCGCCTGCGAGCAGTGCGGGCGCAGCCGTCTGCCGCCGCTGCTGCCGGCGCTGGAGCTGCCCGCCTGGCTGGCCGACGAGGGGCGCGAGCGCAGCGGCTGCGAGCTGCTGCTGGCGCCGGACGCCGCGGCGAGCCTCGGCCAGCTCGACACGTCTGGCAGCGACTGCACCCTGCTGATCGGCCCGGAGGGGGGGCTGAGCGAGGCGGAGATCGCCGCCGCGCTGGCCGCCGGTTTCCGCGCCGTGCGCCTCGGCCCGCGGGTGCTGCGCACCGAGACCGCGGCGCTGGCGGCGCTGGCGGTGCTGCAGGCGCGCTGCGGAGATCTGGGCTGATGGCGCCGCGAAGGCTGCGGCGAGTCGCGGAACGACCCCGGTGAACGCCGCGCAGCAGCGCACCGATCTGGCGGTGCTGTGGATGTTCGGTGCCATCGCCAGCTTTCTCGGCATGGCGGTGGCGGTGCGCGAGATCGAGTCCGAAATCAGCACCTTCGAGCTGCTGTTCATCCGCAGCCTGCTGGGGCTGGCGCTCACCGCAACGCTGATCGCCGCGCGCAATCCGGCACTGTTTCGCAGCCGTCGCCCCAGGCTGCAGGTGGCGCGCAATCTGGTCCACTACGTCGGCCAGTTCGCCTGGGTTTACGCGCTGGGGCTGATCCCCATGGCGATGGTCTTCGCCATCGAATTCACCACCCCGCTGTGGGTGGCGCTGCTGGCGCCGCTGCTGCTGGCGGAACGGCTCAGCCGCCGCAAACTGCTGGCGGTGCTGCTGGGCTTCGGCGGCATTGTGCTGGTGCTGCGGCCGGGCGCGGTGCCGCTCAGCGAAGGCGCGCTGGTGATGCTGGTCGGCGCGCTGGGCTTTGCGCTGTCGCTGCTGGCGGTGAAGCGCCTCACCGGCCACGACGCGCCGCTGACGATCATCTTTTACATGTGCTGGGTGCAGGCGCTGATCGGCCTCTACCCGGCGCTGGATGGCTGGATCTGGCCGCCGCTGGCGGACTGGCCGTGGATTGTCGTCGTCGGCCTCGGCGGGCTCAGCGCGCACTACTGCATGTCGCGCGCTTTTCTGCACGGCGAGGTGACGCTGGTGGCGCCGGTGGATTTTCTGCGCCTGCCGCTGGCGATGCTGCTGGGCTGGCTGCTCTACGCCGAGAACCTCGACCCGTGGCTGCTGGCCGGCACCGCGCTGATCGTCGCCGGCAACTGGATCGGGCTGCGCGCGCCGGCACCCGGTCGCGCGGGCGGATAAACCCTTGCGACGCCGGCCCTCGCGAGCCGTCCGGCGATCCCGCGCGCCCCGGGCGCGGCCGGAAAATGCACCGCCGCAGCGCCCCGCCGAGGACATTCGCCAGCCGCAAAGGCGTCGCGACGAAGCGGCTGGCGGCGCAGATCCGGTCGCCGCCCGCAGTGGCAATGGCAATGGCCGTCTGCCAAACTAGCCAGCCCTCGAAAACGCCCCCAACAGCATGCCCAGCAACAGCCAAAGCAAATCCACGCCGAAGGTGCTGATGAGCGCCGAAGACATCAGCATCGACCGCAACAACATCAAAGTGCCCAGTGGCGAGTATCCGCTGGCCGACATACGCAGCGTCAGGCTGGACACCAAACAGCCACTGCTCGGCCCGGTATCGCTGGCGCTGCTGGGCACGGTGATCCTCGGCATGGCGGTCAACGCCTCCTCGCTGCTGGATATCGGCGTGGCGCTGTTCCTGCTCGTCGCCGGCCTGTTCTGGCGCATCCGCGGCATCCAGCACCTGCTGCTGATGAAAACCGAAAGCACCCTCGAAGAGGAAGCCATCTGGTTCACCCGCGACCGCAAACTCGCCGAGCAGGCGCAGGAGACACTGCGCGGCGAGATCGCGCGCCGCCAGCGGGAGATGGAAGCATGAGCGACAGCAACCCCGCGCTGAAGGCGCTGATCGTGCCGGTGACCCCCTTCGAGCAGAACTGCAGCCTGCTGATCTGCACCCGCAGCGGCCGCGCCGCGGTGGTCGACCCGGGCGGCGACCTGGCGCGCATCCGCGCCGCCGCCGAGGAACAGGGCGCGCGCATCGAGAAGATCCTGCTGACCCACGCGCACATCGACCACATCGGCGGCACCGCCGAACTGGCCGCGGCGCTGGACCTGCCCATCGAAGGGCCGCAGCGCGAGGATCAATTCTGGATCGACGGCCTGCCCGAACAGAGCCGCAGCCTCGGCTTCCCGCTCTGCGAGAGCTTCACCCCGAGCCGCTGGCTGGAGGACGGCGACACGGTGCAGGTCGGCGAGCTGACGCTGGAAGTGCTGCACTGCCCCGGACACACCCCCGGCCACGTGGTGTTCTTCCATCGCCCGTCGCAGCTGGCGGTGGTCGGCGACGTGCTGTTCAAGGGCTCGATCGGGCGCAGCGACTTCCCGCGCGGCGATCACGACACGCTGATCCGCTCGATCCGCGACAAGCTGTTCCCGCTCGGCGACGCGGTCACCTTCATCCCCGGCCACGGCCCCACCTCCAGCTTCGGCGAAGAGCGCCGCAGCAACCCCTTCGTCGCCGACAGCCGCTACGGCTGAGGCCACTTCGGCGGCATGTCCGCAGCCATCGCCACCACCCTGGGCCTCGCCGCGCTGGCGGCGCTGGCCGGTGCCTGGCTCGCCTGGCGCGGCCTGCGCCGCTACGCCGGCATGGCCTGTGCCTTCGCCGCCAAAACCGTCTGCTCCGGGCTGTTCGTCGCCGGCCGGCCGCTGGCGTCGCTGCGCGCAGAAGAGCTGGGGCTGGATCAGCCCGCCGTGCTCGGCCTCTGCCGGATCAGCATCGACCACGCCAATCGATCCGTGCGCGCCGGCTTTCCCGGACTCGTCGCCCGCCACGCGGTGTACCGCGACGGCCTCGGCAGCGCGCTGGCGATGGAAACCCCGCGGCAACGGCTGCGCGCCCAGGCCCGCCCGCAGCCGCGGCTGAGCAGCGATTGGCCCGCCGCCATCGTCCACCCCGAGCGCCTCGCACACGCCTTCTGCGAAGCCGACCCGGCCCGCCCGCAGCGCAGCCGCGCCGCCGTGGTGCTGCGGCGCGGCGAGCTGATCGCCGAGCGCTACGCCAGCGGCTTCGACGCGGACACGCCGCAGCTCGGCTGGTCGCTGAGCAAGACCGCCTTCGCCGCGATGCTCGGCGCCGCAGTGCAGCAGGGCTATCTATCGCTGGATCAGCGAGCGCTGCTGCCGGAATGGCGCGGCGATGAACGCAGCCGGATCAGCCTGCGCCAGCTGCTGCAGATGCGCAGCGGCCTGGCCTGGGCGGAGGACTACGCCAGCTCGCAGAGCGAAGTCATGCAGATGCTGTTTGCCACCGGGCACACCGCGCGCTACGCCGTCACCCGCGCGCTGGCGCAGGCGCCGGGCAGTCGCTGGCTGTATTCCAGCGGCACCAGCAACGTGCTCTCGCGGGTGCTGCAGCAGGCGCTGGGCGAATCGCGCTACGCCGACTGGCCGCGCCGCTCGCTGTTCGCGCCGCTCAACCTCGCCAGCGCGGTGTTCGAGGCCGACGCCGACGGGCTGTTCACCGCCTCGTCGTATATGTACGCCAGCGCCCGCGACTGGGCGCGCATCGGCCAGCTGCTGCTGCAGGACGGGGTGTGGCGCGGCGAGCGGCTGCTGGCCGAGGGCTGGATGGATTTCTGCACCGATCCGGCGCCCGGCTCGGCCGGCGAATACGGTGCCCACCTGTGGCTGCAGCTGGGCGAGTGGGGACCGCCCGGCTCGCCGCCGCTGCCGGGCGACGCCTTCCACGCGGTCGGCCACGAGGGCCAGTTCATCAGCGTGCTGCCGGGCGATCAGCTGGTGGTCGTGCGCCTCGGGCTGACGCGGCACGCCGGCAGCTGGAATCAGGCGGCATTTATCGACCGGCTGCGGCGCGAGCTGGGCTGAAGCGGGCTTGCCGCATGCCGCCGGCTGCATCCCGCCGGCTGCCGTTCGCTCGGCCGCTCAATCGTCCGCCCGCCGCCCCGCTCGCCAGTCGCGCGCGGTGACGCCGGTGGCGCGCTTGAAGGCGCGGCTGAAGGCGGCCTCCGATTCGTAACCCACCTCGCGCGCCACCGCCGCCACCTTGCTGCGGCCATCCGCCAGCCGGCGCGCGGCGAGCTGCATCCGCCAGCTGGCGAGATACTGCATCGGCGGCTCGCCGAGCAGGCCGCTGAAGTGCTCGGCCAGCGTCGAGCGCGAGGCGCCGACCTCGGCGGCCAGCCGCGCCAGCGTCCAGCCCTCCGCGGGGCGGCGGTGCATCAGCGCCAGCGCGCGCCCCACCAGCGGGTCGCGCAGCGCCTGCAGCCAGCCGCCCTCGCCCGCCGGCGCCGTGCGCAGATAGCGGCGCAGCACCTCGACGAACAGGGTCTCGCTGAGGCGCATCAGCAGGCAGCGCTCGCCGCCCTCGCTCTGCCGCGAGGCGGCCAGCGCGAAGTCGATCAGCGGTGCCAGCGGGTCATCGCCGCGCGGCGCCGGCACGCGCAGCAGGCGCGGCAGGCTGCCGAGCAAGGAGTTGCGCGGCTGGCGCTCGCAGCCGAGAAAGCCGCAGATGATGCGGTTGCGCTGCGGCCCGCCGCCGCCATCGACCACCACCGGCGGCAGCTCGCCGGCGGCCATCAGGCGAAAGAACTCGATCCCTTCAGCGTCGCCGACCGCCGCCGATTCGGTCGCCGGCAGCTGCGGCCGGTCGGAGATGGCGTAGGCATCGCCGTGCGGCAGCAGCAGGATGTCGCCGCTCTCCAGCGGCAGCGGCGCCTCGCCCTCGACCAGCCCCCAGCAGGGGCCTTCGACGACGATGTGGTAGGAGACGATCTGCTCGGCACCGGGCAGGATCAACGCGCCGAAGCGCTCACCCCGCGGCACGCAGGTGGCGTAGGGCCAGGAAGGCTCCCAGAGAAAAAACAGCGCGCCGCGCAGGCGCACGGTCTCCAGCACATCGGACAGCGGATCGCCGCCAGGCACCGCCGCTTTGCAATCGCCCATCCCGCCCCCCAAACGCCCCGGACGCTGCGACAAGCGATCCGGACGGCCGGTCATGTTCGCGCCCATCTTAGCGCGCTAGCGTGTACCGCGATTCATGCAATCGATACGGAGGCAGTCACCATGAGCGGGCAACAGGCAGCGGAACCGACCCAGGCAGAGATCTACGACCGGCATTTCGTGCCCGCGCTGTTCGGCCAGTGGGGGGAGATCGTCTGCGACGCCGCCGGCGTCAGCGCCGGCCAGCGGGTGCTCGACGTGGCCTGCGGCACCGGCGCGGCGACCTGCCCGGCGGCGCGGCGGGTCGGCAGCGACGGCCGGGTCACCGGGCTGGACGCCAATCCGGAAATGCTCGCCGTGGCGCGAGGCAAGCCCGAGCCGATCGAATGGCGCGATGGCTCGGCCGAGGCCCTGCCCTTCGCCGACGCCAGCTTCGACGCGGTGATCAGCCAGTTCGGCTTCATGTTTTTCGCCGATCGCGTCGCCGCGCTGGCCGAGATGCAGCGCTGTCTGCGCCCCGGCGGGCGGCTGGCGGTGGCGGTCTGCGGCGCGGTCGACCACTCGCCCGGCTACGCGGTGCTCACCGAGCTGCTGCAGCGGCTGTTCGGCGGCGAGATCGCCGAAGCCTTCCGCGCGCCCTTCGTCTGCGGCGACGCCGACGAGCTGCTCGCCACCTGCCGCGCCGCCGGGCTGAGCGAGCCGCGCGTCGAGCGCCGCGAGGGCCGGGTGCGCTTCGATTCGGTGGCCGATCTGGTGGCCACCGAGCGCGCCTGCGCGTGGACCCTCGGCGGCCTGCTCGACGAGCGGCAGTTCGCGCGCCTGTCGCGCGCCGCGGAGGAATCGCTGGCGCCCTTTGTGGCCGCCGACGGGCGCATCGAATTCAGCATGCCGTCGCTAATCGCCAGCGCCGAGCGGCCGGCGGGGCACTGAGCCGCCGGGCCGGGGCGCCGATCAGCCGGCCGCGCGCGGCGGCTCAGCGGGCAGGCTCACGCGCAACACCAGATAGCCGAGAATGCCGGAGAACAGCGAGCCGGCGATGATGCCCAGGCGCTCATCGAACATCAGCTCGCCGCCACCGGTATCGAAGGCCAGCGAGCCGATGAACAGGCTCATGGTGAAGCCGATGCCGCACAGCGCGGAGGTGCCGTACAGGGACAACCAGCTCATGCCGGTCGGCAGGCTGGCCATGCGCAGGCGGATGGCCAGCCAGCAGAGGCCGAAAATTCCCACCTGTTTGCCGAAGAACAGGCCCAGCGCGATGCCGGTGGGCACGCTGTGAAAGAGCTGCTCGGCGCCCATGCCGGCGAAGGTGATGCCGGCGTTGGCGAAGGCGAACACCGGCAGTACGAAGTAGGCCACGGTGGCGTGCAGATCGTGCTCCATATCCTTGAGCGGCGAGTAGTCCGGGTCGCGGCGCGAAGCCATCGGGATGAACATCGCGACGATGATCCCGGCCAGCGTGGCGTGCACGCCGGATTTGAGCATCGCCACCCACATGATCGCGCCGGTCATCACGTACAGGCTCTTGCTCTCCGAGCTGCGCGCGTTGAATACCATCAGCACCGGAATGCAGGCCGCGGCCACGCCGAGGCCGACGAATGAGATCTGCTCGGTGTAGAAGATGGCGATGATGACGATGGCGCCGATGTCATCGAAGATCGCCAGCGAGGTGAGGAAAATCTTGATGCTCACCGGCACCCGCGAGCCGAGCAGATACAGCACGCCGAGGGCGAAGGCGATGTCGGTCGCCGCCGGGATCGCCCAGCCGCGCATGGCCAGCTCATCGCCCCAGTTGAACCAGACGTAGATCAGCGCCGGCACCGCCATGCCGCCGATCGCGCCGATCGCCGGCAGCATCACCTTGCTCGGCTCGGACAGCTCGCCCTGCACCAGCTCGCGCTTGAGCTCCAGGCCGACGAGGAAGAAAAAGATCGCCATCAGCCCGTCGTTGATCCACAGCAGCAGCGGCTTGGCGATCTCCAGCGCGCCGATCTGCACCGCCACCGGCGTATCCAGCAACAAAGCGTAATAGGGTTCCAGCGGCGAGTTGGCCACCAGCATGGCCAGCACCGCGGCGAGCATCAGAATGATGCCGCCGGCGGATTCCTGCTGCAGGAATCGGGCGATGAAGGATTCAGGTTTCGGCGCGTGGTGCATGGTTTGCTGACCCCCAGGTGAAAAAGCGCGACGTCGGCCTGCGCCGCACGCAAATGTCTTTGCACTGACGCACTTGCGTGCGCACGCCGCAGACGGCACCTTGCCAGCAGCGCGCAGCGCGGCGCAACAGCAATTCTAGATCGCGATACGGAGAAGGCCCCGATGAATATCCTCATGCTGCACGGCATCAACCACAACATGTTCGGCAAACGCGACCCGAAGCAGTACGGCACGATCACCCTGGCGGAGATCGACCGCCGCCTGCAGCAGCTCGCCGCGGAGCTGGGCGTGACGGTGGAATGCTTCCAGACCAACCACGAGGGCGAGATGTGCGAGCGCATCCACCGCGCCTATCAGGATGGCGTCGATGCCGTGCTGATCAACGCCGGCGCCTGGACCCACTACAGCTACGGCATCCGCGACGCGCTGGATATTCTCGAATGCCCGATCTACGAGCT
Source organism: uncultured Chromatiales bacterium (assembly GCA_965602395.1). Classification (GTDB taxonomy): domain Bacteria; phylum Pseudomonadota; class Gammaproteobacteria; order CBFCYW01; family CBFCYW01; genus CBFCYW01. Next base: position 260 of record CBFCYW010000090.1, on the reverse strand, counting down.
GCACATGTCCAACATCCACGCCCGCGAGCCCTTTCGCCACCACTCGGTGTTCGCAGAAATCGCCCGCGCCCAGCTCAGCGGGCTGGGCGCCGAGGTGTATCTGGCCGGGCTGCGCGCGGCGGTGGCGCAGGGGTAGATGGGGTGGGCCGCGCCCGTAGGAGACATCTGCCGATAGCGATTGCCGGCGCAGCCGGCTTGATTTCCACGATTTTTCAAACGGCCTGCGGCCGTTATCGCCATCGGGAGATGGCTCCTACTGG
>CBFCYW010000089.1:0-16428 GCA_965602395.1 uncultured Chromatiales bacterium | reverse complement strand
CGCGCGCACAGGCGGCCGACGGTGGCCCGGCGCAGCCCGTGCCCGGCATGCCCGCGGCCGATCTTTCCGCTACTGGCCGTTCCGCTGCCGGGGCGGGCATTGCGGACGGCGCCTCGCCCGCGGCCGGTGCACTGGCGGCAGTCGCAGCGCAGGCCAATGCCACCGCGTTGCCGACGGCCGCTGCGGCAGCCCGGGCCGGGGTGTACGGCGGCTTCGATGGGCGCTTCGGTGGCCCGCTCGATGACCGGTTTGACGGCCAGCTCGATGGCCAGCTCGATGGCCCGCTCGATGGCCTCGCCGCGGAAACCGCCGATGGCTTCGCTGAGCTGCTGCGCCAGCCGCTGGCCGCGGCGGCGCGCGGTGGGCCGGTGCAGCAGTTCAGCCTCGGCCGCGCCGCCGGCTCGCCGGGCTGGGCGGATGCGCTGGGCGGCCGTCTGCAAATGCTGGTCGGGCAGAACCTGAACCACGCGCAGATCCGCCTCGACCCGCCCGAACTCGGTGCGGTGGAGGTGCAGATCAACCTCGGCGAACGCGGTGCGCAGGTGTTTTTCGGCACTGACAACGCCGCGGCGCGCGAGGTGCTGGATGCCGCTCTGCCGCGCCTGCGCGAGCTGATGGGCGAGGCCGGCTTCGGCGAGTTACAGGCCCAGGTTGGCGACGGTGAGGCCGGCGAGCGCTGGGCGCGCGAGCAGGGCGGCGAGGCCGGCGAGCAGCGTTCGGCCGCGCTGCCGGCAGCCGGCGACGCGGCTGGTGAAGATGGCGAGAGTGCGGTCGGCGGTGCCTCGCAGACAGTGCTGGCAAAGCGCGGCGGTGCCGGCTTCGACGCCTACGCCTGATCGACAGCGCGCGGCGGCGGGTCTCGCCAAGGCATTGGCCCCGGCCGCCGGGAGCGGCGTCAAAAGGCCGACCCCGACGCGATGCTTGCCTTGCAAGCTGTTGATTTTAAATTGATGTGCTGCTGGGCACGCGAGTTGCTAAGGGCTGGATGACCGGCAATTGGAATCCAGCATCATGGCCAAGAAAGAAGCATCCCAGCCCGCTGAAGATGACGTCCAGAAGGGCGGCAAGGGCAAGTTGATCATCATCATCGCCGCGCTGCTCGTGCTCGCCCTGGGCGTTGGCGCGGGGGCCGCCTGGTTCCTGCTCAGTGGCGGCGAGCAGACACAGGCCGAGGCCGAGCCCGAGCAGCCCAGTGAGCCGAGCCGCGGCGATCCGCGCTACGTCGACTTCGACCCGGACTTCACCGTCAACCTCAACGACAGCGGCGGGCCGCGCTTTCTGCAGGTCGCGATCTCCGCGCTGACCTACTACGACGACACCGAAGAGGCGCTCAAAGACCACATGCCGGCGCTGCGCAGCAGCCTGATCGTGCTGTTTGGCAACCAGAGCGGCGATGCTCTGGCGACCCTCGAAGGCAAGGAGCAGTTGCGCAGCGCGGCGGCCGAGAACATCGAGCAGGTGTTGCTCGATAACGGCGCCGAGCAGGTGCGCATCGGCCAGGTCTTTTTCACCAAGTTCATCGTCCAGTAGCGGGTGCGGTCGTGACGGACATCCTCAGCCAGGACGAGATCGATGCGCTGCTGCATTCGGTGGATAGCGGCAGCGTCGAATCGGAGAGCGACCAGCCGCTCGATGACGGCGAGGCCGGCGCCTACGACTTTGCCAACCAGGATCGCATCGTCCGCGGTCGCCTGCCGACTCTGGAGATGATCAACGAGCGCTTTCTGCGCTATTTCCGCGTCACCCTGTTCAAGCTCATCCGCCGGCCCATCGAGATGTCCATCGAGGGCGTCAAGATGGTCAAGTTCAGCGAGTGGGTGCAGTCGCTGTACATGCCCGCCAGCCTGTCGCTGGTGCGCGTCAAGCCGCTGCGCGGCACCGGCATCGTGATGCTCGGGCCAAAGCTGGTGTTCAGCATGGTCGAGCACTTCTTCGGCGGCAGCGGGCGCTTTTACACCCGCATCGAGGGCCGCGAGTACACCGCCATGGAGCTGCGCATCATCAGCCTGGTGGTGCAGGAGGCCTTCGCCGATTTCGAGCGCAGCTGGCAGCCGGTGCTGCCGATCAAGTTCGAGCTGCAGGGCCACGAGGTCAACCCGCAGATCGCGCAGATCGTCGGCCCCTCCGAGGTGGTGATGGTGTGCAGCTTCAACATCGAGCTGGAGGGCGGCGGCGGCCTGCTCGAACTGACTTTGCCCTATTCGATGATCGAACCGGCGCGCGACAAGCTCGAAGCCGGCGTGCAGGCGGACCGCTCGGAGACCGATTCGCGCTGGGATGCGGCACTGCGCGAGCAGCTGTACACCTCGCGCGTCGATCTGCGCGCGGTGCTCTGCGAGAGCGAGATCAGCGTGCGCGAGCTGGCCCGGCTCAAGGCCGGCGACGTGATCCCCATCGAAAAACCCGGGCTGGCGCGCATCGAGGTGGAGGGCATGCCGGTGCTGCGCGGCCACTACGGCCAGCGCCACGGCCAGGCGGCGATCAAGATCGACGGCCCCTTCGGCGTGCCCAGGGAGCCACTGCCCAGCGAGCTGTTGCTGGAGGCCCCCGAGCAGGACCCCGCCGCGGAAGAACCCGGACAAGTGCAGGCCCAGGTGCCCGCGGTGCAGACCAAGAGGTAGTCAGCGATGAGCGAAGAACAGAACCCGCCGCAGGGCGATGAGATCCCCGGCGACGAGCAGATGCCCGACGATTGGGCCGCGGCGATGCAGGAGCAGGGCGATGGCGAGGACGCCGACGCCTGGGCCGCGGCACTGGCCGAGCAGGAGGGCGACGATGACGAGCCGGTCGCCCAGAGCGGCGGCGGCGAGATGAATCTCGATCATATCCTCGAAGTCCCGTTGACCATCTCGATGGAGATCGGCCGCACCCGCATCAGCATTCGCAATCTGTTGCAGCTCAACCAGGGCTCGGTGGTCGAGCTGGATCGGCTCGCCGGCGAGCCGATGGATGTGCTGGTCAACGGCACGCTGATCGCCCACGGCGAAGTGGTGGTGGTCAATGACAAGTTCGGCATCCGCCTGACCGACGTGGTCAGCGCGGTCGAACGCATCAAGCAGCTGGCCTGAAGATGCGTCGCGTCCCCTCCATCGCAGCGCTCTGCGCACTGATTGTCGGCGCCCTGCCGGGCATCGCCGCGGCGCTCGAAGGCGCCGCCACCGGAACCACTGCCACAGCCGCAGCCGGCACTGCCGCGGTCGGGGATCCGCTGGGCAGCGAGAGCCTGCTGCGCCTCGCCGGCGGCATGCTGCTGGTGCTGGCACTGGTGTTCGTCGTCGCCTGGCTGCTGCGTCGCCTGCAGCGCCTGCAGGGTTTGCGGCCGGGGGCGATGCGGGTGGTCGCCGGGCTCGCCGTGGGCCAGCGCGAGCGCTTGCTGGTGGTGCAGGTGGGCGATGAGCAACTGCTTATCGGCGTCGCCCAGGGGCGGGTGGAAAAGCTCCACCAGCTGGCCGTGCCGCTCGAAGCCGCTACCGCATCGTCGGCCCGTGGCGGCTTCGCCGGCGAGCTGCGCCGGCTGCTCGGCGAGCAGGCGCGCGAGCGCGGCGACGGCCATGGGGGTGGGGCGTGAAGCAGCGCCGCGCGCTACAGATGGCGCCGGTTCTGCTGGCGATCGCCGCCGCGGGACTGCCGCAGTTGGCGGCGGCGGCCAGCGGTATCCCGGCGCTGAACGTACAGACCAACGGCGACGGCGGCCAGACCTGGAGCCTGTCGCTGCAGGTGCTGGCGCTGATGACGGCGCTGACGCTGCTGCCGGCGGCGGTGCTGATGATGACCAGCTTCACGCGCATCGTGGTGGTGCTGGCGATCCTGCGCCAGGCGCTGGGCACGCAGGCGACGCCATCGAATCAGATCCTCGTCGGCCTGGCGGTGTTTCTCACCCTGTTTGTGATGACGCCGGTGCTGGATCGCGTCTACAGCGAGGCGCTGCGCCCCTATCTGGACGAGCAGATCAGCGACAGCGTGGCACTGGAGCGCGCCCTGCAGCCCTTTCGCCGCTTCATGCTGGAGCAGACCCGCGAGGACGACGTGGCGCTGTACGCCGGCATCGCCGGCATCGAATCGCTGCAATCGCCGCAGGACACGCCGTTTCGCGTGCTGGTGCCGGCCTTCGTCACCAGCGAGCTGAAGACCGCTTTTCAGATCGGCTTTCTGGTGTTTATTCCCTTCGTCGTCATCGATCTGGTGGTGGCCAGCGTGCTCATGTCGATGGGCATGATGATGCTCTCGCCGATGATCGTCTCGCTGCCGTTCAAGATCATGCTGTTCGTGCTGGTCGATGGCTGGGCGCTGATCATCGGCACGCTGGCGGCGAGCTTCTACGGCGTCGCGCCGTGAGGATTTGCAGATGAGTCCGGATACGGTCATCGAGGTCGGCCAGCAGGCGCTGCGCGTGACCACGCTGGTGTCGGCGCCGGTGCTGATCGCGGCGCTGGCGGTGGGGCTGCTGATCGGCATGTTCCAGGCCGCCACGCAGATCAACGAGGCGACGCTGTCCTTCGTACCCAAGCTGTTCGCCATGGTGGTGGCGCTGTTCGCCGCCGGGCCGTGGATGCTGGAGCTGCTGATCTCCTTCACCCGCGGGCTGATCGAGCGCATTCCGCAGTTGATCGGTTAGCGCCGATGACCTTCACCAGCGCTGAAATCGGTGCCTGGGTCGGCGGCTTCATGTGGCCCTTCATGCGCATCGGCGCGCTGTTTCTGGCGCTGCCGGTGTTCGGCACCCGGCTGGTGCCGGCGCGGGTGCGGGTGCTGCTGGCGGTGGCGCTGACCCTGGCGGTGATGCCCGCCAGCGGCGAGATGCCGGCCTTCGATGTGCTCAGCCCGCAGGGCCTGCTGGTCTCGCTGCAGCAGGTGCTGATCGGCGTCGCCATGGGCTTTTCCATCCAGCTGGTGTTCTCCGCGCTGGTGATGGCCGGCGAGCAGATCGCCATGTCGATGGGTCTGGGCTTTGCCTCGATGGTCGATCCGCAAAATGGCGTCAACGTGCCGGTGGTGTCGCAGTTTCTGGTCACCCTGGCGACCCTGCTGTATTTCGCCATCGGCGGCCACGCGGCGGTGGTTACGCTGCTCGCCGACTCCTTCACCCTGCTGCCGGTGGCGCCCATCGGCCTGTCGCGGGATGCCTTCTGGTTGCTCGCGAGCTGGGGCTCGCAGATGTTCATCGGCGCGCTGCTGGTGGCGCTGCCGGTGGTCGCTTCGCTGCTGGTGGTGTATCTGGCGCTGGGCGTGATGACCCGCGCCGCGCCGCAGATGAATATTTTCTCGGTCGGTTTCCCGGTCACCATGATGGCCGGTTTCGTCGCCCTGCTGTTGACCCTGCGCTTGTTCCTGCCGCGCTTCGAGGAGCTGCTCGCCAGCGGTCTGGCGCTGGCCCGCGGCCTGCTGGGGGGCTGAGATGGCGGAGCAGGACAGCGGCCAGGAACGCACAGAGGAACCCACCCCCAAACGCTTGCAGGAGGCGCGCAAGAAGGGCCAGGTGGCGCGCTCGCGGGATCTCAACGCCACCGCGGTGATGATCGCCGGCGCCGCCGGGTTGCTGCTGCTGGGGCCGTGGATGCTCGCTCGCCTGCAGGCCATTCTGACGCGCAGCTGGTCGCCGAGCCGCGAGCAGATCCGCGATCCCAGCCACCTGTTCGAAGTGCTGCGCCAGGTGACGCTGGAGTCGCTGGGCCTGCTCACTCCGCTGCTCGGTCTGCTGCTGCTGGCGGCGCTGGTCACGCCGATGCTGCTCGGCGGCTGGGTGTTTTCCTTCGAGGCGCTGCAGCCGAAGTTGAGCAAGCTCGACCCCGTCAAGGGGCTGGCGCGGATTCTCTCCGTGCGCGCGCTGATGGAGCTGCTCAAGGCGCTGGGCAAGCTGCTGGTGGTCGGCGGGGTGGCCGCGGTGCTGTTTGTCAGCTGGTCCGACGATCTGCTGCATCTGGGGCTGCACAGCCTCGAAAGCGGTCTGGCCCGCGCCGGGCAGATCCTGTTCTGGTCTTTGCTGCTGCTCTCCAGCGGCATGCTGCTGATCGCCGCCATCGATGTGCCCTTTCAGATCTGGCAGCACACCAAGCAGCTGAAGATGACCCGCCAGGAGGTGCGCGACGAGTTCAAGCAGACCGAGGGCAAGCCCGAGGTCAAGCAGAAGATCCGCAGCGTGCAGCAGCAGCTGGCGCGCTCGCGAATGATGGACGCGGTGCCCGACGCCGATGTGGTGATCACCAACCCGACGCACTTCGCCGTCGCCCTCAAATACGACCAGGCGACGATGCGCGCGCCGCTGCTGGTGGCCAAGGGCAGCGATCTGGTCGCCCAGCGCATCCGCGAGCTGGCACGCGAATCGCAAGTCACCCTGGTCGAGGCGCCGCCGCTGGCGCGCGCGCTGTGGGCCAGCACCGACATCGGCCGCGAGATCCCCGCGCCGCTGTATCTGGCGGTGGCCCAGGTACTCGGTTTCGTCATCCAGCTGCGCGCCGCGCAGCGCCGCGGTCGCCGCCCGCCGCGGCCGCCGCGACCGGATGTCCCCGACGATTTTCTCGCCGCTTACGGCATGCACGAAGGATTTGAACAATGATCCCGATCGCTGATTCGCGCGCCGCGCTCGGCAATATCTGGCAGCAGTCACGGCGCGGGCTCGGCGCGCCGCTGCTGGTGATGGCGGTGCTCGGCATGATGGTGGTGCCGCTGCCGCCGTTCATGCTGGACATCTTCTTCAGCTTCAATATCGCCCTGTCGCTGATCATCCTGCTGGTGGTGATCTACGTGATGCGGCCGCTGGAGTTCGCCGCTTTTCCCACCGTGCTGCTGATCGCCACCCTGCTGCGGCTGGCGCTGAACGTGGCCTCGACGCGGGTGGTGCTGCTGGAGGGCCACGAGGGCGGCGCCGCCGCCGGCAAGGTGATCGAATCCTTCGGTGAGTTCGTCATCGGCGGCAATTACGCGGTCGGTCTGGTGGTCTTCGCGATCCTGGTGATCATCAATTTCGTGGTCGTCACCAAGGGCGCCGGGCGCATCTCGGAGGTCACCGCGCGCTTCACCCTCGACGCCATGCCCGGCAAGCAGATGGCCATCGATGCCGATCTCAACGCCGGCCTGGTCTCGCAGGACGAAGCGCGCGCGCGGCGCGCCGAAGTGGCCGGCGAGGCGGACTTCTACGGCGCTATGGACGGCGCCAGCAAGTTCGTCCGCGGCGATGCGGTGGCCGGCATCGTGATCCTGTTCATCAACATCGTCGGCGGGCTGGTGATCGGCATGCTGCAGCACGATCTCAGCTTCAGCGTGGCGATGGAGAACTACGCCCTGCTGACCATCGGCGACGGCCTGGTGGCGCAGATCCCGTCGCTGATGCTGTCGCTGGCCGCCGGCGTCATCGTCACCCGCGTCTCCGACGCCAACGATATGAGCGAACAGGTCGCCGGGCAGTTGTTCGACAACCCGCGGCCGCTGATCGTCACCGCCGTCATCCTCGGCCTGATGGGCGTGGTGCCGGGCATGCCGAACGTCGCTTTTCTGACCCTCGCCGCACTGTTCGGCGGCCTCGCCTGGTGGACCCTGCGGCGCCGCAACACGCCGGTCGAGAGCATCGATGAGGCACCGCTGGCGGCACCGGTGGAGGAGGATGCGGAGAGCCGCGAGCTGAGCTGGGACGACGTGCAGCCGGTGGATGTGCTCGGCCTGGAAGTGGGCTACGGGCTGATCCCGCTGGTCGACCGCAGCCAGGACGGCGCACTGATGAAACGCATCAAGGGGGTGCGCAAAAAGCTCTCCCAGGAGCTCGGCTTTCTGGTTCAGGCGGTGCATATCCGCGACGACCTCAACCTCGCCCCCAACGCCTACCGGATCAGCCTGCTCGGCGTCTCCATGGGCGAAGCCGAGCTACAGCCGGGCAAGCTGCTGGCGATCAATCCCGGCAGCGTCTACGGCGAGCTGGAGGGCGCGCCGACGCGCGATCCGGCCTTCGATCTGGAGGCGGTGTGGATCGATCCCGGCGACCGCGAGCGCGCGCAGATGCTCGGTTACACGGTGGTCGACGACAGCACCGTGGCGGCCACCCACCTCAGCCAGATCATCAAGCACAACGCCGCGCGCCTGCTCGGCCACGAAGAGGCGCAGCGCCTGCTCGACCGGCTCGCCGAAGTCGCCCCGCGGCTGGTCGAGGATCTGGTGCCGGACAAGCTGTCGCTGGCGGTGGTCGCCCGCGTGCTGCAGAACCTGCTCGCCGAGGAGGTGCCGATCCGCGATCTGCGCAGCATCGTCGAAGCGCTCGCAGAACAGGCGCCGGCGACGCAGGACGCCGGGATTTTGACGAGTGCGGTGCGAATCCGACTCGGTCGAATGATTGTCCAGCAAATCAACGGGATGTCGGGGGAATTGCCGGTTTCCACGCTGGATCCGGCGTTGGAACAGTTATTGCTGAACTCACAGCAGGGAGACGGCCAGGGGGTCGCTCTGGAACCCGGACTCGCCGAGCGGGTGCATCGCTCACTCGACGAGTTATGCCAGCAGCGCGAGCTGGCGGGCGAACCGGCGGTACTGCTGGTGCCCGCGACGATGCGCCAGGGCATAGCCCGCTGGCTGCGCGGCAGCCTGCCGCAGCTGAAGGTGCTGGCTTACGACGAGGTGCCGCAGGACTGCCGCATGCGCATCGTCGCCAGCATCAGCGGCCAATAGCCGCCACCGGGTCGGCAGCCGGGTCGGCAACCGGGGTCAGCCGGAATAGCGGTCGGCCATAGCGGCGCGCGCAGCGCGCCAGAGTTCAGCGTCGGAGACAGACAGCAGCATGAAGATCAAACGATTCGTCGCCGCCGACATGCGCCAGGCGATCAAGCGAGTCCGCGAGGAGCAGGGGCCGGATGCGGTCATCCTCGCCAATCGCAAGGTGGCCGAGGGCGTCGAGATCATCGCCGCGCTGGACTACGACGAGGAAGCCCTCTACCGGCAGAGCGAAGGCGCCACCGGCGAGGATCGCGAGCCGCGCGGCGCGGCGCCGCAGCAGGCGCGGCGGGCCAAGGCCCCGGCGGCGGCCCCGGCGGCGGCCGCATCTCAGGATCGCCCCCGCGCTGCGGATGCGCCGAAGCGCGACGACAGCTTCGCCAACATGGCGCGGCACTACGCCGAGCTGGACGAGGCGGACGATTTTGACGATGACTTTGCTGCCAGCGCGCTCGATCCGGCCGATCTGGAAGCGCTGGCCGAGGACGACTTCGAGGGCTATCCGCCGCGCAGTGGGCGCGACCCGGCGCGCAGCCCGGCGCACTACCGGGCGGGCGACGCGATGGCCGATGGCATGCCCGATCTGGCCGATGCCCGCGCCCGCGGTCGGCAGATGGCAGGCGATGCCGATCAGCAGCTGCGCAGCGATGCCGATGGCGCGCACAGCCTGCGCCGCCGCGCCGCGTTGCAGCGCGACGAGTTCGATGAATTGGGGGCCGACTACCCGCGCGGCCCGGCCGGCAGCGCGCTGTTGCGGGATGAGCCCGAAGCGCTGGCCGGGCGCGCCGGCGATCGCGCCCTCGGCGATATGCAGCGCGAGCTGCAGGCGCTGCGCGGGCTGATGGAAAACCAGCTCTCGGTACTCGAATGGAACAACCTCAGCCGCCGCCAGCCGCTGCGCGTGGCGCTGCTGTCGCGTTTCGAGCAGATGGGGGTCGGCAGCGACATCGCCGAGTCCATCGTCGGTCAGATCGTCGAGGGCGAAGATGTGGAGCGCGCCTGGCGGCAGGCCTTGCAGCTGCTGGTGCGGCGCGTGCCGGTGGCCGATGACGATTTTCTCAACGAGGGCGGGGTGATCGCCGTGGTCGGTCCCACCGGGGTCGGCAAGACCACCACCGTGGCCAAGCTGGCGGCGCGTTTCGCGATGCGCCACGGGCCGCGCAATCTGGCGCTGGTGACCAGCGATACCTATCGCATCGGCGCCCAGGAGCAGCTGCTGCACTACGCGCGCATCCTCGGCGTGCCGCTGAAGACCGCCAACGATGGCGACGAACTGGCGAAGATTCTCGCCGCCTATCTGGACAAGCAATTGGTGCTGATCGATACCGCCGGCATGAGCCAGCGCGATCTGCGCCTCACCGAGCAGTTCAAGACGCTGCGCAGCAGCTCGGCACTGGTCAAGCCCTATCTGGTGCTCTCCGCCAACGCGCAGCTCAGCGCGCTGGACGAGACGGTGCGCGCCTTCAATCGCGTCGAGCTGGCCGGCGCCATCGTCACCAAGCTGGACGAGGCGGCGAGCATCGGCGGTGCGCTCACCGTGGCCTGCCGCCATCGCCTGCCGATCGCCTGCGTGGGCACCGGTCAGCGGGTGCCGGAGGATTTGCAGGGCGCGCGCGCCGCGCAGCTGGTGGAGCGCGCCCTGCCGGAGAGTGGCTGGGATGCCGCGCGCAGCGCGCCGGAGGTGATGGCGGTGAAGTTCGGCGGGGGTGGCCAGCATGCTCACGGCTAGGCACTCGGTGGATGAGCAGCCGTACTCCGCGCAACGGAGCAGCGATCAGGCAGCGGGGTTAAGGCGCATGTTCAATCCGCGACCGGTCAACGTCATCGCCGTCACCAGCGGCAAGGGTGGCGTGGGCAAATCGAGCATTTCGGTGAATCTCTCGGTGGGTCTGGCCCAGGCCGGTCACGAGGTGATGCTGCTGGACGCCGATCTCGGCCTGGCCAATGTCGATGTGCTGCTCAACCTCAACACGCAACGCAACCTCAGCCACGTGCTCGACGGCAGTTGCGAGTTGCAGGACATCATCCTCGACGGCCCCGCCGGGGTGCAGGTGATCCCCGCCTCCAGCGGCACCCAGCACATGGCCGAGCTGTCGCCGGAGGAGAACGCCGGCATCATCCGCGCCTTCTCCGAGCTGTCGACGCCGGTGGATACGCTGATCGTGGACACCGCGGCGGGGCTCTCAGATTCGGTGATCTCCTTCACCCGCGCGGCGCGCGAGGTGATCGTCGTGGTCTGCGACGAGCCGGCCTCGATCACCGATGCCTACGCGACCATCAAGGTGCTGTCGCGCGACTACGGCGTGGAGCGTTTCCACGTGGTCGCCAACCAGGCCGAGTCGGCCCAGCACGGGCGCCAGCTGTACAGCAAGCTGCTGCGCGTCACCGACCGATTTCTGGATGTCACGCTGGCCTTTCTCGGCGTGGTGCCCTTCGACGAATACATGCAGCGCGCGGTGCGCCGGCAGCGGGCGGTCATCGAGGCCTACCCGCGCAGCCGCGCCGCGCTCTCCTTCCGCAAACTGGTTCAGAAAATCGATAAGTGGCCGCCACCTGCGGGTGCACAAGGCCACCTCGAATTCTTCGTGGAACGATTAATTCGCTTTAGCGCGACGAATGGGTGGGTCTGACAAATGAATGCGCACGCCATGTATACGCAACTTCAGGATAACGACGGAACTGATCTGGTCGCGCGCCACGCCGATCTGGTCAAACGCATCGCCTTTCATCTGCTCAATCGGCTACCGCCGAGCGTGCAGGCGGAGGATCTCATCCAGGCCGGCATGATCGGCCTGCTCGAAGCGGCGCGCCACTACGACCCCTCGCAGGGCGCCAGCTTCGAAACCTACGCTGGCATCCGCGTACGCGGCGCCATGCTCGATGAGATCCGCCGCTCGGACTGGACGCCGCGTTCGGTGCACCGGCGCGCCCGCGAGGCCGCCGAGGCACTGCGCGAGATCGAGCAGACCAGCGGCCGCGACGCGCGTCCGCAGGAGGTCGCCGACAAGCTCGGCATCAGCGTCGGCGAGTACCAGCAGATCCTGCGCGAGAGCACCGCCGCGCGGATCTTCAGCTTCGATCAGCCGGACGACGCCACCGGCGAGCCCTACAGCCTGCCCGAGAGCAAGTCCGACGGGCCGCAAAAGGTGTTCGAGAAGGGCGGATTCAAGCAGGCGCTGGCGCAGGGGATCAAAAATCTGCCGCAGCGCGAAAGCCTGGTGATGTCGCTGTATTACGACGAGGAGCTGAACCTGCGCGAGATCGGCGAGATCCTCGGCGTCTCCGAGTCGCGCGTCTGCCAGATCCACGGCCAGGCGATGATCCGCCTGCGCGGCCGCCTCAGCGAGTGGACCCGCGACGACTAGCAGACGCCGCGCCACGCCAGTGGATGAGCCGCTGGCGCACAACCGAAATGGAATGCTCCAGGAGAGAGACCTTGGACAAAAACATGAAGATTCTGATCGTGGACGACTTCTCCACGATGCGGCGCATCGTCAAGAACCTGCTGCGCGATCTGGGCTTCACCAACACCCAGGAGGCGGACGACGGCAACACCGCGCTGCCGATGCTCAAAAGCGGCGGTTACGACTTTCTCGTCACCGACTGGAACATGCCGGGGATGACTGGCATCGAGCTGCTCAAGGCAGTGCGTGCCGACCCCGAGCTGGCCAGCCTGCCGGTGCTGATGGTGACCGCCGAATCCAAGCGTGACCAGATCGTCGAGGCCGCCCAGGCGGGCGTCAACGGCTATGTGGTCAAGCCCTTCACGGCGATCACCCTGAAAGAAAAAATCGAAAAGATCTTCGAGCGCATCGGCGCCTGATTCAGGGAGATAGACATGGCGCAAGAGTCGCTAATGTGCGAAGCCAATCTGGCCCGCGCGCGCCAGCTGCTGGCCGCCCTGGAGGCCGGCGATGAAGCGGGTGCCTCGCAACTGCTCGGCGAGCTGGCCAGCAGCCGCGATGGCGATCTCTACCAGGGCGTCGGGCGCATCGCGCGCAGCGTACACGACAGCGTCAACGAGCTGCGCAGCGGCCAGTCGCTGGAGTTGCTCGATGGCCGCGAATTTCCCGACGCCCGCGACCGTTTGAACCATATCCTCAAGCTCACCGCCGACTCGGCGCACACCACGCTCAGCGCGGTCGAAGCCGGCTTGCCGGTGGTCGAGGAAACCCGCGCGCGCGCCGAGCAACTGCTCGGTCGCTGGGCCAGTTTCCGCGCCCGGCAGATGCCGCTGGAGGATTTTCGCCAGCTCAGCGCCGACATCGAGGCGTTCCTCGGTTACACCCGCGACGGTGCGCAATCGCTCAGCGAGCAGCTCTCCGAAGTGCTCATGGCGCAGGGCTATCAGGATCTGACCGGGCAGATGATCGAGCGCGTCATCCAGCTGGTCGACGAGGTCGAGGGCGGTCTGGTCGAGCTGGTGACGCAGGTCGGCGGTCATCGCGCCGAGCCGGTGGCCAGCGGCACCCACGCCGAAGGGCCGCAGCTCGATCGGGAGCGCGAGGGCGTGGTCAAGAGCCAGGACGACGTCGATGACCTGCTGGCCAGTCTGGGCTTTTGAGGTAAACGCACATGTCGATCGATCTGGATGACGAAATCCTGCAGGACTTCCTGGTTGAAGCCGGGGAGATCCTCGACCGCCTCGGCGAACAGCTGGTGGAGCTGGAGCAGCAGCCGCAAAATCCGGAGCTGCTCAACGACATCTTCCGCGGCTTCCACACCGTCAAGGGCGGCGCCGGCTTTCTCGCCCTCGACCCGCTGGTGGCGGTGGCGCACAAGACCGAGGACATTTTCAACCTGCTGCGCCAGGGCGAGCGCTGCGTCGACACGCCGCTGATGGATGTGGTGCTGCGCGCGCTGGACTGCATCAACCAGATGTTCGCCGAGGTGCGCGAAGGGCGCATGCCCGAAGTGGCCGATGCGGCGCTGCTCGCCGAGCTGGCCGGCGCCTGCGCTGCCGATGCGGCTGAGGCGCCAGCAGCGGCAGCCGCGGATACTACCCCGGTGGCCGGTGAGGGCGAGGTCGAGGGCGAGGCGGCGAGTGGCGCCGCCAGCGGCGAACAGCCGGCTGGCGACGAGATGACCGAGGCCGAATTCGACACGCTGCTCGATGTGCTCGATGGCGGCGGCAAGCCTGCCCCGGCGGCCGACGCGGGCACTGCCGCCGGCGGCTCGGAGAGCGACGAAATCACCGAGGATGAGTTCGATCAGTTGCTCGACGAGCTGCACGGCAAAGGCCAGTTCAAGGCCGGCGGACAGGCCGAGGCCGCCAGCGTCAGTGCCGGCGACGACGAGCTGATCACCGAGGAGGAATTCGACGCCCTGCTCGACCAGCTGCACGGTGCCGGCAAAGGCCCCGCTGCGCCGGCCGCCGGCGCAGCTGCGGCCGGGCCCGCGGCCGCTGACAAGCCTGCCGCCGCAGAGCCCGCCGCCGCAGAGCCCGCCGCCGCCGAGGCAAAGAATGCCAGCGCTGCGGCGCCCGCCGGCAAAGCGGCCGCAGCCCCGGCCCCGGCTCCGGCTCCGGCTGACGCCGCCCCGGTCGCCAAGTCGGCCGCCAAGCCGGCTGCGGCGGCGCAGAAGGCCGAAAGCAGTGTGCGCGTCGACACGCGGCGGCTCGACGACATCATGAATCTGGTCGGCGAGCTGGTGCTGGCGCGCAACCGTCTCAATTCGTTGCGGGTCAGCTTCGAAAACGAGGAAGTCGCCCAAGCCATCGCCAATCTGGATCTGGTGACCGGCGATCTGCAGGGCGCGGTGATGAAAACCCGCATGCAGCCGATCAAAAAGGTCTTTGGCCGCTTTCCGCGGGTGGTGCGCGATCTGGCGCGCAACCTGAAGAAAGAGGTCAATCTGGAGCTGCGCGGCGAAGATACCGATCTCGACAAAAACCTGGTCGAAGCGCTCGCCGATCCGCTGGTGCACCTGGTGCGCAACGCGGTCGATCACGGCATCGAATCCCCCGATCAGCGCGAGGCCGCCGGCAAGCCGCGCGCCGGCCAGGTGATCCTCTCCGCCGAGCAGGCCGGCGATCACATCCTGCTCAGCATCACCGACGACGGCAAGGGCATGGACCCGGACGCGCTGCGCGGGATGGCGGTGCGCAAGGGGCTGATGGATGAGGAGGCCGCCTCGCGGCTGACCGAAAAGGAATGCTTCGATCTGATCTTCATGCCCGGCGCCTCGACCAAGGAGGAGATCTCGGATGTCTCCGGGCGCGGTGTCGGCATGGACGTGGTGAAGACCCGCATCACCCAGCTCAACGGCCAGGTGGATATCGATTCGACCCTCGGCGTCGGCACCTGCCTGTCGATCAAGGTGCCGTTGACGCTGGCCATTCTGCCGACCCTGATGGTGGTGCTGGGCAAGCGCAAGTTTGCCCTGCCACTGTCGATCGTCAACGAGATTTTTGAACTCAGCTCGCGGCGCACCAACGTGGTCGACGGGCAGAAGGTGATCCAGTATCGCGGCAAGGCGCCGCCGCTGTTCAACCTGCGCCGCTGGTTGCTCACGGCGAGCGAGCAGAGCGAACTCAACGGCGATATCGATAGCCACGGCCAGGTGCTGATGGTGCAGGTGGGCAACCGCAACATCGGCTTCGTGGTCGATCAGGTGATCGGCCAGGAAGAGGTGGTGATCAAGCCGCTGGGGGCGATGCTGCAGGGCCTGCCCGGGCTCGCCGGGGCGACCATCACCGGCGACGGCAATGTGGCGCTGATCCTCGATATGCCCGGCCTGCTGCGCGCCAACGCACGCATCCACTGACGGACGGATGCCGCGGTGAAGATCTGGACCGTCGCCAACCAGAAGGGCGGGGTTGGCAAAACCACCAGCGCAGTGGCGCTCGGCGGTCTGCTGGCGCAGCGCGGCGAACGCGTGCTGCTGCTCGATCTCGACCCGCACGGCTCGCTGACGGTGTACCTGGGTCTGCGCCCGGAGGAGCTGGAGGACAGCGCCTACACCCTGTTTGAGCAGGGGCCGAGCACCCTCTCGATCACCTCTATCCTGCAGCCCAGCGGCTATCCCGGCATGACCCTGCTGCCGTCCGCCACCGCGCTGGCCACGCTGGAGCGCCGCTTCGGTGCCAGCGAAGGCATGGGGCTGGTGGTGAAAAATGCGCTCGGCAAGCTGGCGCGGCGCTTCGATCACGCCATTATCGACTGCCCGCCGGTGCTCGGCGTGCTGATGGTCAACGCGATGGTCGCCGCGGACCTGCTGATCATCCCGGTACAGACTGAATTTCTCGCCCTCAAAGGCCTTGAGCAGATGCTGCGCACCCTGCAGATGATCGAGCGCTCGCGTCGCACGCCGCTGCCGTGGCTGATTCTGCCGACCATGGTCGACAAGCGCACGCGCGCTTCGGTGCAGTCGCTGTGGGCGCTGCGCGAAGACTACGGCGAGCACGTCTGGCGCCAGGGCATCCCGGTGGACACGCGCCTGCGCGATGCCTCCAAACAGGGGCTGCCGCCCTCCTGGGTCGAACCGGAGCTACGCAGCGTGCCCGCCTACCGCCGCCTGCTCGGCGAGCTGCTCGCCGCCGAGGAGAGTGGCGATGCAGCGGCGCCGATGCCGTGTGCAGCGCCGCGGCGATGAGCGGCGCCCGACGCCGCCCGGCGGCGCCGCGCGCGGTGCCGCAGCTCGATCTCGACAGGCCGCAGGCGGCACCGGTCGTAGACCAGTACCTCGACGTCTTGCTGCGCGAGGCCACCGAAGCGCCGCTTGCACCGCCGGCAGCAG
>CBFCYW010000088.1:0-16491 GCA_965602395.1 uncultured Chromatiales bacterium | reverse complement strand
CATCACCTCGGCTTTTGAACCGTTGCTGCTGCGCGACTGGATCAGACCCGGCACCCACCTCGCCTGCATGGGCACAGACACCGCCGGCAAGCAGGAAGTCGATCCGCAACTGCTCGCCGCGGCCAGCGTGTTCAGCGACGAGATCGCCCAGTCGATCAGCATCGGCGAGGCCCAGCACGCGGTCGGCAGCGGGCTGGTTGCGGCGGCGGACATCACCGGCATCGGCGACGTGATCAACGGCGCGCATCCGGGGCGGCAGAGCGCCGAGCAGATCACCCTGTTCGACGGCACCGGCGTCGGCCTGCAGGATCTGGCGGTGGCCGCGGCCGCCGTCGAACTGGCCCGGGCGCGCGGCAAATCACTGCGCGTCGAGCTGTAGAGCAGCCCTCTTCAGCGGTTGCTCTGCCAGGCCTGGGCGCGCTGGTGCTGCTCGCGCAGATAGTCCATCTGCTCGGTCAGCGCCGCCAGCGCCGCGGCCTCGTCGCGCTCATCGATCGCCGCCAGCAGGCGGCGGTGCTGATCGACGATGGCGGTGCGGTCGCGAAAGCGGAACACCACCAGATTGGTGATCGGCTGCAGCGCCTCGATCACCGCGAACATCACAAAGCGCAGCACCGGGTTGCCGCTGGCGTCCGCCAGCGCGCGGTGGAAGGCCACATCCGAGGCGCAGAACTCCTCGTCGCCGAGCGCCGGATCGGCCTGTCGCTCGACCTCCGCGGCCATCCGCGCCAGCTGCGCCGCGTCGCGATTGGCCACCGCCAGCCGGCAGCAGAGCAGCTCCAGCTCGCGGCGCGCCTCGGCGATCTGCGCCAGCGAAAACTCGCCCATCGACACCAGCAGCGTGGTCGCGGTGGTCAGCGAGGCGCTGACCTCCTCGACGCTCGGCCGGTTGACGAAGGTGCCGCCGGCCGGGCCGCGCTGCGAGCGGATCAGGTTCTGCGCCGCCAGCCGCTTGAGCGCCTCGCGCACCGTCGGCCGCGAGACCGCAAAGCGCGCCGCCAGCTCGTCCTCGGTGGGCAGTCGCTCGTCGACCTGCAGATCGCCGCTGATGATCGCATCGCGGATGTTCTCGGCGATCTGCCTGGCGAGGCTCTGGGTGACCACTTTGTCGTATTGCAGGGGCATCGGCGCTATCCGGAATCGATCTGCGGCGCAGCCTAGCATAGCCGGCGCAAAGGTTATTTTAGATATTTGTTTGACAAATCGACGGGCGCTTAAATAGGCTCCCCCACTCAGCCCACCAGCCACGCCAACGGAGCAAGCCCATGTCCGACCAAAACAGCGATCCGATCCGCGCGCTCGTCCTGCGTCAGGGCGAGGACAAGTCCACAGGCAAAGCCACGACTTTGGCCGCCGTCGAAAACCTCGCCGCCAGCGATCTGCCCGACGAGCCGGTGCGCGTCGCCATCGACTACTCGACGATCAATTACAAAGACGCGCTGGCGGTGACCGGCAAAGGCAAGATCGTCCGCCAGTGGCCGCTGGTGCCGGGCATCGATCTGGCCGGCACGGTGCTCGAATCGGCCAGCGACGAATTCAGCGCCGGCGACCGCGTGGTGCTCAACGGCTGGGGCGTCGGCGAGAGCCACTGGGGCGGCTTTGCGACCCAGCAGCGGGTCAAACCGGAGTGGCTGGTGCCGCTGCCGGACGGCATCTCCAGCCGCGAGGCGATGGCCATCGGCACCGCCGGCTACACCGCGATGCTGTGCGTGATGGCGCTGCAAAAGGACGGTATCAGCCCGGATCGCGGCGCGATTCTGGTCACCGGCAGCACCGGCGGAGTCGGCTCGGTGGCGGTCGCGCTGCTGGCGAAACTGGGCTACGAAGTCCACGCGCTGACCGGCAAGCCGGACGCGGCGGATTATCTGCGCGGACTGGGCGCCAGTGAAATCGTCTCCGGCGAGGAGTGGGGCCAGGCACCGCGGCCGCTGGAGAAGCAGCACTGGGCCGGCGCGGTGGACACCGTCGGCAGCCAGGTGCTGGTGCGCGCGCTGGCCCAGATGCACTACGACGGCGCGGTCGCCGCCTGCGGACTGGCCGGTGGTTTCGACCTGCCGGCGACGGTGATGCCGTTCATCCTGCGCGGCGTCAAGCTGCTCGGCGTGGACTCGGTGATGGCCCCGCGCGAGCGCCGCATCGAAGCCTGGCAGCGCCTCGACAGCGATCTGCCGCGCGAGCTGCTGGAGAAGATCGGCAGCCGCGTGCTCGGCCTCGACGAGCTGCCGGCGGCCTGCGCCGATCTGCTCGCGCGCAAGGTCACCGGGCGCCTGCTGGTCGATCCGCAACACTAATATTTTCTGCCGCCGGGGTGCGCAGCGGGCCGGCAGCGCACCCGGTTTCCCGAAGCCCGTCATACCCCACATCCCGCCCGCTCGCGGTCGCGTTGTACACGCTGTTGCACACCCCGGCGACAGGCGCCGAGTTGCCGCGCGCCGCGTCAGCTAGCTGTGCTCGGCGCCTTGGCGCAGCAGGCCGTCGTAGAGCTCGCGCTCGCCGATGGCGCCGAGCAGGCGGGGGCCGTCGGCGATCAGGATCGGCCGCCGCGTGCGCCGCCGCGCGGCGACCAGCGCGCGCATGCCGGTGTCTGCGCCGGCACGCAGCAGCGGGGCCTCGCCCTCACCGGCGGCGCCGTCGAAGCGCTCGATATCGCAAAGCGGCAACGCTTTTCCAGCGCCGCTGGCGATGCTGGCGATGCCACCGTCGGCGTCCAGAGAGAGGCGGATGCCTCCTTCAAGCAGCAGCAACTCACCGTCGCGCGGCAGCGCTGCCAGCGGGGTCATCAGCGCCGTGGCGTTGAGCACCTGCAGCGGGTTCATGTTGGCGACGAACTGGCGCACGTACTCATTGGCGGGTTGTAGCACGATCTGCTCCGGTGGCCCCTGCTGGACGATGTGCCCACCGTCCATGATGGCGATGTGGTTGCCCAGCTTGAGCGCTTCGTCGAGGTCGTGGCTGACGAAAATGATGGTTTTTTTCAGCCGCCGCTGCAGGGCCAGCAGCTCGTCCTGCAGGTGGTGGCGGATCAGCGGGTCGAGTGCCGAGAAGGGCTCGTCCATCAGCAGAATATCGCCGTCAGTGGCGAAGGCGCGCGCCAGGCCGACGCGCTGCTGCATGCCGCCGGAGAGTTCGGCGATCAGCTTTTCCGACCACTGTTCCAGATGTACCAGAGCGAGCTTTTCATCGACGATGCGGTCGATCTCACTCTTTGGCAGACCTTTCAGTTCGAGGCCGAAGCCGACGTTTTCGCGCACCGTGCGCCAAGGCAGCAGACCGAACTGCTGGAAGACCATGGCGATGCGGTTCATGCGCAGCTGGCGAAGTGCGTCGGCGCTACAGCTGGCGACGTCGACCGCCTCGCCACCGCCGCCACGGCTCACCAGCAGGGTGCCGCGCGAGACCTTGTTGAGGCCGTTGACACAGCGCAGCAGCGAGGATTTGCCGGAGCCGGAGAGACCCATCAGCACGCAGATCCGGCCCTCTTCGACGGCCAGTTCGGCGCCGGCGACACCGATCACCGCATCGCTGGCGGCGTGGATTTCCTCGCGCGTTTGGCCGGCGTCGAGCAGCGCCAGTGCCTCGCGCTGGCGGCCACCGAAGACCACATCGACGCCTTTGAATTCGACCACTGCCATGTCACTGCTCCCCGCTGGCGCCGCGTCCGGGAGCGGGCGGCCGCTTGCAGATGCGGTCGAGCAGGATGGCGACGATGACGATCGCCAGCCCGGCCTCGAAGCCCTTTTCGATGTTCACCGTATTCAGCGCGCGCACCACCGGCTTGCCGAGGCCGTCGGCGCCGACCAGCGCGGCGATCACCACCATCGACAGCGACAGCATGATGCACTGCGTCAAGCCGGCCATGATGGTCGGCATGGCGTGCGGCAACTCGACCTTCCACAGCAGTTGCCGGCGGGTCGCACCGAAGGCCTCGCCGGCCTCGATCAGCGCTGTCGGCACCGAGGATACGCCCAGCCAGGTCAGGCGCACCGGGGCGGGTAGAGCGAAGATCACCGTGGAAATCAGCCCCGGCACCACGCCGAGGCCGAAGAGGATCAGCGTCGGAATTAGGTAGACGAAGGTGGGGATGGTCTGCATCAGGTCGAGCACCGGGCGGATCGCGGTGTACAGCCACGGCCGGTGCGCCGCGGCGATGCCCAGCGGCACGCCGACCAGCATGCACACCGCGGTGGCGAAGATGACCAGCGCCAGGGTTTCGACGGTGGCCTCCCAGTAGCCGAGGTTGACGATCAGCAGCAGCGACAGCGCGGTGCCGGCGGGCAGCGCCCAGCCGCGGTGCAGCCACTTGGCCAGCGCGGTGAACAGGGCGATGAGCAGCAACGGCGGCAGCCACAGCATGATCTCGATACTGCCCTCGATGAGGAAGCCGAGGACGTCGGCGATCAGGTCGAAGAAGCCGGCTGCGTGTTGGTTGAGGAAGTCGACGAAGCTGCTGATCCAGTCGCCGAGGGGAATCTTGTAATCGGTCAGCCAGTCCATATCCACCTCGTGTTTTGTGCTGCGCGACGCCACCGACGGGGGCGCGAAATCCCCCGCCGGCGGGTTTCGGGGGATTAGAGTCCGAGGTGAGCCTTCACCGCCGCGACGCCGTCGCCACCGGTGAAGCTGGCGACACCGGCCAGCCAGTCGTCGAGGATGCCCGGGTTGACCTGCAGCCAGGCGGCCGCCGCGTCTGCCGGCTCCTCGCCGTCGTTGAGGATGGCACCCATGATCTGGTTTTCCATCGCCAGCGAGAATTCGAGGTTGCCGAGCAGCTTGCCGACATTGGCGCACTCGCTGGTGTAGCCGGCGCGGACGTTGGTGTAAACCGTGGCGCCGCCGAAGTCGGGGCCGAACCAGTCGTCACCGCCGGCCAGGTAGGTGAGTTCGAAATTGGCGTTCATCGGGTGCGGCTCCCAGCCGAGGAACACCACTGCTTCCTCGCGGCGGGTTGCGCGCGCTACCTGCGCCAGCATGCCCTGCTCGGAGGATTCAACCACCTTGAAGCCGGCCAGGCCAAAGGCATCCTGGTCGATCATCTCCTGGATCAGGCGGTTGCCGTCGTTGCCCGGCTCGATGCCGTAGATCTTGCCGTCCAGCTGCTCGCTGAATCCGGCGATGTCGGCAAAGCTCTGCAGACCCTGCTCGGCCAGGTAGCTGGGCACCGCGAGGGTGTATTTGGCGCCGTGCAGATTGGCGCGCAGCGTCTCCACGCTGCCGTCCTCGCGATAGGCTGCGATGTCGCCCTCCATGGTCGGCATCCAGTTGCCGAGGAAGACATCGATGTCGCCGTTCTTCAGGCTGGCGTAGGTCACCGGCACGGAGAGGATCTGCGTCTCCGGCTGGTAGCCGAGGCCTTCCAGCACCACCGAAGTGGCGGCAGTGGTGGCGGTGATGTCGGTCCAGCCGACGTCGGAGAAGCGTACCTTCTGGCAGCTCTGCGCCTCGGCGGCCTGCAGCGGGCTGGCGCCGATCAATCCACAGATCAGGGTGGCGGCGAGTGAGGCGGTGAGCGCGGCACCGGGCAGCGCGCGGGCGGGGTTGGCTTGCATGGGGTTTTCCTCCACGACAGGGCGGCGATGCTACCGCCTCTTTATTAATTGAACGTTCAATATACTTTGAATTAAAGTGTGACCGCAAGCACACCTGCTGCGCACACAGAACACCGGACGAGCAATGGAGGGGGAAAGTGCCGAAAGTCGGAATGCAGCCTTTGCGTCACGCGCAGCTGATCGAGGCGACGCTGACCTGCGTGCACCGCTACGGCCTGGCGGACACCACCATCGCGAAAATCAGCCGTGAGGCGGGGGTCTCCAGCGGCATCATCAGCCACTACTTCGGCGGCAAGGACGGCCTGCTGGAAGCCAGCATGCGGCAGATGCTGCGCGATCTCGGCGCCGGCGTCGCCGCGCGCGCCACCGGCGCCGGCAGCGCCCGCGAGCACCTGCACGCGATCATCGAAGGCAACTTCGCCTTCGAGCAGGTGGCGCCGCGCTCGGTGACCACCTGGCTGGCCTTCTGGGCACAGGCCATGCACGTGCCGGCGCTGGCGCGGCTGCAACGGGTCAACATGCGCCGCCTGCAATCCAACCTGCGCTACCACCTGCGCCAGCTGCTGCCGGCGGCGCGCGCACGGCTGGTGGCGGACGGCTGCGCGGCGCTGATCGACGGACTGTGGCTGCGCGGCGCCTTCGAACCCGGCGGCATCGACGCCGACCACGCGCGGCGGCTGTGCCGCGACTACCTCCACCTGCAGCTCGGCGAACTGCGGGCGGTGAATCCACCCGGCAACGAGAACACCAAGGCATGAGCGACTACGACTTCATCATCATCGGTGCCGGATCGGCCGGTGCCGTGCTGGCCCACCGGCTGAGCGAGAATCCATCCACCCGCGTGCTGCTGCTGGAGGCCGGGCCGCGCGACCACCGCTGGGACTGGCGCATCCAGATGCCGGCCGCGCTGGCCCACTCGGCGGGCGGGCGCGCCTACAACTGGTACTACCACAGCGAGCCGGAGCCGCATCTCGACGGCCGGCGCATGTTCTGCCCGCGCGGCCGCGCGCTGGGTGGCTCCTCGACCATCAACGGCATGGCCTACATCCGCGGCCACGCGCTGGATTACGACCGCTGGGCCGGCGACCCGGCACTGGCCGACTGGTCCTACGCCGACTGCCTGCCCTATTTCAAAAAGGCCGAGACGCGCATCGCCGGCGGCGACGACTACCACGGCGACGCCGGGCCGCTGACGGTCACCACCTGCCCGGCGCAGAATCCGCTGTTCCGCGCCTTCATCGCCGCCGGCGAGCAGGCCGGCTACCCGGCAACGCCCGACATGAACGGCTACCGCCAGGAGGGCCTCGGGGTGATGGACATGACCACCCGCGACGGCCGCCGCTGCTCGACCTCGCGGGCCTATCTGGATTTGTGCCGGCACCGGCCGAATCTGAGCATCGAGACCCGCGCCCTGGCGGCGCGGATCGTCTTCGAAGGGCGCCGCGCGGTGGGCGTCGATTACGCGCTCAAGGGCAGCCCGCGCAGCGCCCGCGCCGGCGAGATAATCTGCAGCGGCGGAGCGATCAACTCGCCGCAGCTGCTGATGCGCTCCGGCGTCGGCCGCGCCGCGGAGCTGGAGGCACTGGACATCGAAGTGGTCGCCGAGCTGCCCGGCGTCGGCGACAACCTGCAGGATCACCTGGAAATCTACCTGCAGCACGAGTGCCGGCAGCCGGTGTCGATCTACCCGGCGACCAAGTGGTACAACCAGCCGTGGATCGGCCTGCAGTGGCTGTTGCGCCGCGGCCTCGGCACCTCCAACCAGATGGAGGCCGGCGGCTTCATCCGCAGCAACGCGCAGGTGCCGCACCCCAACATCCAGTACCACTTCGTGCCGGTGGCGATGAACTACGACGGCAGCGAGATGTTCGACGGCCACGGTTTTCAGGCCCACGTCGGGCCGATGCGTCCGACCAGCCGCGGCCAGATCCGCCTGCGCAGCGCCGATCCGCGCCAGGCGCCGTCGATCCTGTTCAACTACCTGCACAGCGAGGATGACCGCCGCGAATTCCGCGAGGGCATCCGCGCCACCCGCGAAATCCTCGCCCAGCCGGCCTTCGACGAACTGCGCGGCGACGAGATCCTGCCCGGCGCGGCGGTCGAATCCGACGCCGAGCTGGACGCCTTCGTGCGCGCCCACGTGGAGAGCGCCTACCACCCCAGCTGCGCCTGCAAAATGGGCGGCGACGAGCTGGCGGTGGTCGGCGCCGACACCCGCGTGCACGGCGTCGAGGGGCTGCGGGTGGTGGATTCGTCGATCATGCCGAGCATCGTCTCCGGCAACCTCAACGCACCGACCATCATGCTCGCCGAAAAGGCCGCCGACCTGATCCTCGGCAACACCCCGCTGGCGCGCGCCAGGGTGCCGGTCTGGCGCCACGCGGAGCACCCCGGCGATTCGCGCAGCTATCTGCCCGACTGAGCGACCACCGCCCGGCCCGGCCGCCGCCGCGAGCACCCGCTTGCCGCCACCGCGACCCTGCGGCATGCTTGCCGGCGATATCCATCCCCCACGGAGAAAGGCCTTGAGCGAGCCGCAACTGGACGAACACCTGGAAGCCCTGCGCGCCGAAATCGGCGATCTCGACGAAGCCGACGCCGCGGCGCGCACCAAGCTGCTGGCGCTGGCGCACGAGATCGAGATGAAGCTGGAGGGCAGCGGCAGCGCCGATGAGGGCGGCGGTCTGGCGGATGATCTGCGCGACGCGATCCGCGAGTACGAGGTCGAGCACCCGCGCGCCACCGGGGTGCTCAATCAGATCCTGATGACGCTGAGCAATATGGGCATCTGAAGCCGGCAATACCTGAAGCGGCGGCGCTGATGCGCACAGCGCCGCGGCTATCCGGCAGCGGTGCGAGCCGCGCGGCGGCGCAGCAGTGCGCTCCACAGCGCCAGCCACAGCGCCGCCGCCGCCAGCGACAGCGCGGTACCCCAGTAGACGCCAAAGCGCGGATAGCACAGCGCCACCGCCGGCACGTACACCAGACAGGCGCTCAATCCCTGCGGATAGACGCGCACGATGCTGTGCACGTGGCGCGGCCCGTAGCTGTAGTGGACGATCAGCAGCAGCGGGTAGAGGGTGTACGGAAAGGCCGCGAACAGCCCCGCCCAGCTGCTGCCGATGAGGTGCGCGACGCTGGTCACCAGCACGATCACCGCCGCCGCCAGCGCGGCGCGAAACAGCAGCACGCCGGGGCCGAAGCGCACCCGTCGGTCGATGCTCGCGGCGTCGGGAATGTGGCGGAACAGCCAGTGGAAGCCGAGCACCGAGGCGATCGCCACCGCCAGCGCCGCCGGCACTGGCAGCTCCAGTGGTCGCAGCAGCGCACTGCCGGCGAAGAAGGCCGCCAGCGCTGCCAGCGAGGCAGTCAGCAGCCCGCGCAGCCGCGCCTGCGGCGCGGCAGCGTCGGCCGGGCGCAGCGAACCCAGGTAGTAGCCGCCGATAAAGCACTGGATGCAGACCAGTCCGAGCAGCGCGAAGGGCGCCGCGCGGCCGACGAAATCCGCACCCTGCTCGTGGCCGTAGAAAAACAGCGACAACGCCAGCCCCAGCGGAAAGCCGGCGAGAATGCCGGCGACCCGCGGCCGCACCCGCTCGGCGACCAGCGACAGGCCGATGACGATGGCCATCGACAGGCCGGTCTTGTAGAGCAGCTCGACGCCCAACTCAGTCGCCCGATCCGGCCGCGCCATCGCCGCCCGTCTGCGCGCTGCGATGACGGGCGAGCAGCGACTCGACGGTCTCCGGCATCTGCAGGTGGTAGCCGCGCTGGCGCAGATTGGCCAGCACCTGTGCCGGATTCTCGCGATTCAAGCGGCGCTCGGCGCTCAGCTCGAACTGCAGCGCCAGCTCCAGCCGGCCGAGCTGGTGGCGCAGCGCCTGCGGCAGGCAATCGAAATCATCCTCGGCGGCCAGGTACAGGTAGGCGCCGTCCTTGCTGGTACTCTTGTAAACGAAACACTGCATCTGCGGTCGAAGCGCCCTGAGGTAAACGGGCGGGCATTATAGGCGCCAGCGACGCGCGGCGGCGACAGACGCGGGAGAGACGCTCTGCAAACCTTCATCGAACAGCACGAGGCGAGCCTGCGCCTGAGCGCTTTCATCGCCGTATTCGCCGCCTGCGCACTGGCCGAGTGGCTGCGCCCGCGACGCCGCAGCGCGCTCGGCCGCGGCCGCCGCTGGCCGGCCAACCTGGGCATCGTGGTCATCGACACCCTGCTGCTGCGGCTGGTCTTTCCGGCCGCCGCGGTGGGCGCCGCCGCGGACGCCGCGGCCAACGGCTGGGGCCTGCTGCAACAGCTCGACGCGCCCGCCTGGCTGGCGGTGCCACTGGCCATGCTGGCGCTGGATCTGGCGATCTACGGCCAGCACCGGCTGAGCCACGCCTGGCCGCCGCTGTGGCGTCTGCACCGCGTCCACCACTGCGATCTGGATATCGACGTCAGCACCGCGCTGCGCTTTCATCCGCTGGAGATCCTGCTGTCGATGCTCTACAAGATCGCCATCGTCTACCTGCTCGGCGCACCGCCGCTGGCGGTGCTGCTGTTTGAAATACTGCTCACCGGCTGCGCCATGTTCAACCACAGCAATCTGCGCCTGCCGGCGCGCACCGACGCCGCCCTGCGCCGCCTGCTGGTCACCCCGGACATGCACCGCGTGCACCACTCCACGCGGCGCGCCGAGCACGACAGCAACTACGGCTTCAGCCTGAGCTGCTGGGATCACCTCTTCGCCAGCTACCGCGCGCAGCCGGCCGACGGCCACGCGCTGATGCGCATCGGCCTCGAATCGCCGCGCGACAGCGCACGCTGCGCCAGTCTCGCCGGGCTGCTGCGCCTGCCTTTCACCGCAGAGCGCCGGCGCGACACACCGACCACGCCCTGAGCCGCGCGACTCAGGCACCCACGACGATCCGGAGCCCAAGCCCCATGCACCCCACTTTTCCCCTGCTCGCCGAGACCGATTTTCCGCCCCTGCGCCGCGGCGCGCTGGAAATTCTGCAGGTCAATCTGGGCTACTACTGCAACCAAAGCTGCCTGCACTGCCATGTCAACGCCGGCCCCAAACGCAGCGAGATGATGAGCGCCGAAACCGCCGATCAGGTGATCGATTTCATGCGCCGCAGCGGCGTGCACACGCTGGATCTGACCGGCGGCGCACCGGAGCTGATGCCCCAGTTCCGGCGCCTCGCGCTGGCCGGGCGCGAGCAGGGCCTGCGGGTCATCGACCGCTGCAATCTGACCGTGCTCGAAGAGCCGGGGCAGGAGGATCTGGGCGAATTTCTCGCCGCCAACCGCATCGACATCACCGCCTCGCTGCCCTGCTACATGGAGGACAACGTCGATGCCCAGCGCGGCGACGGGGTGTTCGAAACCTCGATCCGCTGCCTGCAGCAGCTCAACGCACTGGGCTATGGCCAGGCGGATTCCGGGCTGCGCCTGGATCTGGTCTACAACCCGCAGGGGCCGGTGCTGCCGCCGCCGCAACAGGCGCTGGAAGCGGACTACAAAGCGCATCTGCGCGAGCGCTACGGGGTCGAATTCAACGCCCTGCTGACGATCGCCAACATGCCCATCCAGCGCTTTGGCAGCACGCTGGTCTCGCGCGGCCAGTTTCACGATTACATGGCCCTGCTGCGCGGCGCCCACCGCGACGAAAACATCGCCACAGTGATGTGCCGCAACACCCTATCGATAGAGTACGACGGCTACCTTTTCGACTGTGATTTCAACCAGATGCTGGGCATCCCGCTGGGCGTTCGCCACACCGCCGACGGCCGTCTGCAACGCCGCCACATCGCCGATCTGAAGGCCGCCGACCTCGCCGGCCAACCGATCGCCATCGCCGACCACTGCTACGGCTGCACCGCCGGGCAGGGTTCGAGCTGCGGCGGGGCGCTGGGCTGAAATGTCGCCGAGCGCAGCGCAGCGGCCGCCCCGCCCACGGCTCTCGGTGATCATTCCCGCGCTGGACGAAGCCGCGCAGATCGCCGCTCTGCTGGGCGATCTGCAAGCCCTGCGCCAGCCCGACAGCCCGCTTGGCCGCAGCGAGCTGATCGTGGTCGACGGCGGCAGCCGCGACGCCACCGCGGCCATCGCCGAACCGCTGGTCGACCGCCTGCTGCACAGCGCCCGCGGCCGCGCGCGGCAGATGAACGCCGGCGCCGCCGCGGCGCGCGGCCAGTGGCTGTGGTTCGTGCACGCCGACAGCCGCGTCGACGCGGCGCTGCTCGACCAGCTCGACGCGGCCATCGGCAGCGACGCCCGCTGGGGCCGTTTCGACGTGCGCCTGTCCGGCGACGCGGCACTGCTGCGGCTCATTGAGTGGGCGATGAACCGGCGCTCGCGGTTCACCGCAATGGCCACCGGGGATCAAGGCATCTTCGTGCGGCGCGCGGATTTTGCCGCCGCCGGCGGCTACCCGGAGATCGCGCTGATGGAGGATCTGGCGCTGAGCAAGTCGCTGCGCCGCCGCGCCCGACCGGCCTGCCTGCGCGGCCCGCTGCTCACCTCCAGCCGCCGCTGGGAGCGCCACGGCGTGCTGCGCACCATGCTGCTGATGTGGCGGCTGCGGCTGGCCTGGTTTTTCGGCGCCGACCCGGCGCGGCTGGCGCGCCGCTACCGCGCTGGCGACGGCGAAGCCGCCGGCGGCTGAATCCGGTGCGCCTGCTGATCTTCGCCCGGCGGCCGGTGCCCGGCCGCTGCAAGACCCGACTGATCCCCGCCCTCGGCGCCGCCGGCGCCGCCGAACTGCACGCGCGACTGCTGCGCCACGCGCTGGCCAGCGCGCGCGCCGCGCGACTCGGCCGGCTGGAACTGTGGGTGGATCAGCTGGCCGGCGACCCGGGCAGCGACTCGGGCAACGACTCGGGCAGCGACCCGGGCGGCGACTCGGGCGACGACACCATCGACCCGCTGTGGCAGGCGCTGGCCGCCGAGTTCGGTGCAAATCTGCGCCTGCAGTGCCGCGGCGATCTCGGCGCGCGCATGCACGGCGCCCTGCGCGACGCCCTGCGCCGCTCGCCGGACGGCGCGCTGCTGCTGGGCAGCGACTGCCCGCCGCTGACCCCGGGCTATCTGCGCGCCGCCGCCGCGGCGCTGCGCACACAGGACGCCGCCTTCGCCCCGGTGGCCGACGGCGGCTACGCGCTGATCGGCCTGCGCCGCGCGCGCGGCGCGCTGTTCCGCCAGATGCCCTGGAGCAGCGCCGCGGTGATGGCCGAAACCCGCCGCCGATTGCACCGGCTGGGCCTGACCCACTGGCGGGGCGAAACGCTGTGGGATGTGGATCGGCCACAGGATCTGGCACGGCTCGGCGCGTATCCCGGGTTGGCCCCGACCGCCGGACTGGCCGCAGCCGCCGGGCAGGTCGCTGCGCAAGGTCAGATCAACTCGCCGGCGCAGCCCCCGGCATCGCGCACGTAATCGCGAAACAGTGATTCGAACTCCGCCACCACCGATTGCCGCACCGCCGGCAGCGCCAGCAGCGCCGCGCTCCAGCGCTCCAGCCGCGGCAATTCGCCGGCGGCGGTCAGCGCCAGCGGCCCGTCGAGCAGCGCGTGGCGCATGAAGAACGGCGCGTAGGCGGTGTCCACCAGCGACAGCTGATCGCCGGCGAAAAAGGGGCCGTCGCCGCCGCGCTGATCGAGCTGCGACTGCAGCGTGCGCAGCTTGCCGAGCAGGCTTTCGCGCGCGCGGCTGTAGCGCTCGCCGGACTGGGTGGACAGACGCCACTGGTCGCCGAGCAGCTCGGAGCCGAATTCGATCCAGCCGCGGTGCACGGCGCGGCTCAGCGCATCCGCTGGCATCAGCGGCGCGCCGGTGGTCTCGTCGAGGTATTCGTTGATCACCGCGGATTCGAACAGCACCGCGCCATCGACGCGCAGCAGCGGTACCTTCTGCAGCGGCGAGATGTCGACGAACCAGTCCGGTGGGTCGGCGAGGTCGATATAGGTGATGCGGTGCTCGACGCCCTTGTGCAGCAGGGTGATGAGCGAACGCTGGACGTAGGGGCAGAGCTTGAAGCTGATCAGTTCGATGGACATGAGAACTCCTGTGGTGGCGGTGGCCGCGCGGCTTGTCCCGCGGCCGTGGCTGCGGGGACAATCGTCGCCGGCGGGCTTTGACCGCGAGCGGAGAGAGCGAGATGGCTAAACGGGACGGCGGCGAGCCGGAGTCGCTGCGCATCGACAAATGGCTGTGGGCGGCGCGCTTTTTCAAGACCCGCGCGGCCGCGGTGGAAGCCATCAACGGCGGCAAGGTGCATCTCGCCGGGGCGCGCGTCAAGCCCGCTCGCGGGCTGCGCGTCGGCGATCGGCTGAGCATCCGCAAGGGCGCTTACGAATTTGAGATCGAGGTGCTCGGCCTCAACGCCCAGCGCCGCCCGGCCAGCGAAGCGGCACTGCTGTACGCCGAATCCGCGGACAGCCGCGCGCGCCGTGAGGCGCTGGCCGAGGAGCGCCGCTTTCGCGCGCAGATGGCCGGCAGCGAGCGCAGCCTGCGGCCGAGCAAAAAGCAGCGCCGGCAGATCCACCGCTTTCGCCGGTCGGGCGACCAGCCGGGCGACTAGCCGGCAGCGCCGCGGCGACGCCCCAGCAGCCCCTGCGAGATCAGCATCCCGGCGAGCATCAGCGCGCAGCCGGCAGCGCCGCGGGCGCCGAGGCTCTCGTCGAGAATCAGCATGCCGCCGAGGGCGGCGAAGAAGGCCTCCAGACTGAGCAGAATCGCGGCGTGCGAGGCCGGTGCCTCGCGCTGGCCGAGCACCTGCAGGGTGAAGGCCACGCCCACCGACATCACCCCGGCGTAGGCGATGGCGGTGGCGGAATCGAGCACCGCAGCGACGCTGGTGGTTTCGATGGCCGCGGCCACCAGCAGGCTGAGCAGGCCGCAGGCGAGAAACTGCAAAAAGGACAGCGCGAGCACATCGCAGCGCGGCGCCAGCCAGCCGATCACCAGCACGTGCCCGGCCCAGAAAAAGGCGCCGATCAGTTCCAGCAGGTCGCCGTAAGCGAGGGTGAAATCCTCGCTGACCGACAGCAGGTACAGCCCTATCAGCGCCAGCAGCGCGCCGAGCCAGGTGTCGCGGCGGGTGCGCTGGCCCCACAGCAGCCCGAGCAGCGGCACGATGACGATGTACAGCCCGGTGATGAAACCGGCCTTGCCGGCGGTGGTGTAAACCAGCCCGACCTGTTGCAGCGAGGCGCCAATAAACAGAAAAGCGCCGGCCACCAGCCCGCCCCAGAGCAGCGTGCGGCGATCGCCGCTGCGCGGCCGGCCGCGGCCCAGCCACCACATCAGCGGCAGCAGCGAGGCGGCGCCGAGCAGAAAGCGCAGACCGCTGAAGGCGAAGGGGCCGATGTGCTGCATGCCGATCCGCTGGGCGACGAAACCAAAGCCCCAGATGAAGGCGGTGAGCAGCAGCAGCAGATCGGCGCGCAGGGCGCGGGAGTGGATCACGGGGCGGTCTCCAAAGTGGTGGTGCGACCGCGACGCGCGGCGGCAGGGCAATGTAGCGAATGCGATCACCGCCGTCAGCAGGGTCTGCGATGGCTCTCCCGCGGCGCCCACTGTGGCGCTTGTCGTGCGCATCGCGACGGGCGCAGAATCGCCGCAGCCCACCGCCTGCGAGTCAGCCGATGCCCGAAACCAGCCCCTGCGGCGCCGATCTGTTCCACCACTTTCGCAGCGTCGATCCGCAGCGCCTGCACTTCGCCGCGCACAGCCACCACCCCTGGCCGGACGCCACCCTGGACGCCCAGCGCCAGTACTGGCTGGACAGCGCGCGCTGGCTCGATCACAAATGGGAGGCGTCGATCTTCGCCGAGCTGGTGCCGGCGGTACAGGCGCGGATCGCCGCCACGCTGAACCTGTCGCGGCCGCAAAATATCGCCTTCGCAGCGAACACCCACGAGCTGCTGCTGCGCCTGCTCTCCTGCCTGCCGCTGGCCAACGCAACGGGTCGTGCGCCGCGGGTGCTCGCCAGCGACAGCGAATTCCACAGCTTCGAGCGCCAGACGCGGCGGCTGCAGGAAGATGGCCTGCTGCAGGTCAGCCGGGTGCCCGCCGAACCCTTCGACAGCTTCACCGCGCGCTTCTGCGCGGCCGCCGCCGAGGGCGATTTCGACCTGCTGTTCTGCAGTCAGGTGTTCTTCAATTCCGGCTACGCGCTGGATGATCTGGCGTCGATCGCCGGCGCCGCGCAGCGCGCCGAGACGCTGATCGCCATCGATGGCTACCACGGCTTTATGGCCCTGCCGACGGATCTGTCCGCACTGGAGCAGCGCATCTTCTATCTGGCTGGCGGCTACAAATACGCCATGGCCGGCGAGGGCTGCTGCTTCATCCACGTCCCCGAGGGCTACGCCGCGCGGCCGCGCAATACCGGCTGGTTCGCCGAGATCGGTTCGCTGGGGCAAGCGCGCGATGGCCTGCCCTACGCCAGCGACGGCATGCGCTTCTGGGGCGCGACCTTCGATCCCTCCGGCCTGTACCGGATGCGCGCCGCCTGCGACGCGCTGCAAGCCGCCGGGCTGGATACGGCCGCGCGACTGGCCCGGGTGCGGCAATTGCAGGGGCAGTTCCTCGACGGCCTGGCGACGCTCGGCCACGGCGAACTCAGCGCCGACAGGCTGCTGGTCGCCGATGCGGCGCGGCGCGGCCACTTTCTCACCTTCCGCACGCCGCGCGCCGCCGAACTGTGTGCCGCGCTGCGGGCGCGCAAGGTGGTGACCGACCAGCGCGGCGACCGCCTGCGCTTCGGCTTCGGCATCTACCAGCGCGAGGCCGATGTGGCGCGATTGCTGGAGCGGCTGGCGACGCAGGACTAGCGCCGCCTACCCCGTCCGGTGAGTGCCCATGCGGCGCGCGACACGGGATACTGTGTGACCATTCCACCAAACGAGAGCCCCAGCACCATGCGCCAGACAGCAGCCCGCTCCACTAGTC
>CBFCYW010000087.1:0-16500 GCA_965602395.1 uncultured Chromatiales bacterium | reverse complement strand
GTGGCAGCCAGCACCGGCGCGCCGACGCGCCGCCAGTTCTGCGCGCCCGGGAGCCGCGCCGGGCAGCCGTCCGCAGCGGATCTGCGAACAACCCGGAAACTCAGTAGTACTTGCTCAGATCCATGCCGCTGTAGAGGCTCGCCACCTGCTCGCCGTAGCCATTGAATGGCAGGGTGTCGATCTTCGGCGCGAACAGCGCGGCCAGCCCTGACTGCTCGCCGTCGAGACGGCGCTCCCTGGCCTGGCTCCAGCGCGGATGGCTGACCTGCGGATTGACGTTGGCGTAAAAACCGTACTCGTGCGGCGCGGAGCGGTTCCAGCTGGTCGGCGGCTGCTGCTCGGTAAAGCTGATGCGCACGATCGATTTGATGCTTTTAAAGCCGTACTTCCACGGCACCACCAGGCGCAGCGGCGCACCCATCTGATTGAGCAGCGCCTCGCCGTAGGCGCCGACGCCGAGAATCGACAAGGGATTCATCGCCTCGTCCATGCGCAGCCCCTCGACGTAGGGCCAATCGAGGATCGCGTAGCGCTGCCCGGGCAGGTTTTCCGGGTCGTGAATGGTCTCGAAGGCGACGTATTTGGCGCGCGAATTGGGCGCAAAGCGCTTGAGCACATCGCCCAGCGGTATGCCCACCCAGGGGATCACCATCGACCAGGCCTCGACGCAGCGCAGGCGATAGATGCGCTCCTCCAGCGCGTGCGGTTTGAGCAGATCCTCCAGCGCGAGCTTGCCGGGCTTGTCGCACTCGCCGTCGACCACCACGCTCCACGGCTCGGTTTTCAGGTGGTGAGCATTTTTCACCGGATCGCCCTTGTCGGTGCCCAGCTCGTAGAAATTGTTGTACTCGATGGCGTCCTTGTGCGGGGTCTGCTGCTCATCGGTGGAGAAGCCACCCGGCTGCACATCCGGCAGCGGCTTGCCGGCGGGCACCAGCGGCGCGGCCTGCAGCGAGCCGGGCAGCAGGCCCGGCAGCGAGCCCGCCGCCAGCGCACCACCGCCGGCCAGCGCCGCACGCAGCAGGCGGCGGCGCTGGCGAAAGACCCGCTCCGGTGTGATCTGGCTGGCGGGGATATCGCTGCCGCGCAGCGGATCGGGACGGCGGATGATGATCGGCATGGTTTTCTCCTGGCGGTTGTCGGCTTGCGGGCAACGGCGGTCGGCGGCAGTTGGCGGCAGTTGGCGCAGTCGGGCGGCCCGACCGCCAGCGACGCAACCTGCCGGTAGTGGACGGCCGGCAAGCGGCGGAGTTCCCCCCGCCGCGCTGCCGAACACTGAATCCGGCCCGGCTATTCGTCGGCCGGCGTGATCCGCGCCAGTGCGCCGAGCGCTGCGGCGATCTGCGCCCGCGTCGGCTGGCGGCCGCTGCGCGGCCAGTCGCTGCGCCGCGTGCAGTGCAGCGCGCGCACCTGCGGCTGGCGCGCCGACCGCAAGCGCACACTGACACTGTGCTCGCTGTAGCTGGGGCCGTCGAACAGGCTGCGCAGCTGCCACTCGGGCATGTTGCCCGCGCCGGCCACGCGCAGCGGCAGCGCAGTGAATTGGCGACGCCAGCGGACCTCGCTCACGGTGAAGCTGTCGGCTTCGATGAACTGCGGCGGGTCGCCGGGCATGCGCACCGCGTCGACCTCAAAATTGCAGTGCACGGCGCGCCGGTCGAGTGCCTGCGGCGCCACCGCGCGGCCGTGCTGGACAAAGCTGCGCGCGTGGCGTTCGGGGATTTCCAGCCGCTGCAACAGCTCGATGCGACTACCCGTCGGCAACTGCGGATAACTGGCGTGCCCGGCGCTGCGCTGGCCGCCGGCACAGGCCGCCAGCAGCAGCGACAACCCCAGGGCAGCGGCCAGAGTCAGTGCGCCAACGGCGCCGTCTCGGCGGTACATCGGTGACATGCCCTTTGCGACTTGCGGTACCGGCTTCGACCGCGCCGGCAGCGCCGCGTTGCCGGCCACGGCAAGCCGTTGCCGAACGCTCACGCTAGATGCCGCGCAGCGCCTTCACCACCTCCCAGGCGCGGCGGATCTGGCGGGTCTTTTCCGTGGCCGCGGCGACCATCTCCTCGGGCAGCCCCTTGGCCACCAGCTTGTCCGGGTGGTGCTGGCTCATCAGCCGCCGATAGGCGCGCTTGACATCGCCATCGCTGGATTTCGGCCCGACACCGAGGATCGCGTAGGCCTGATCGACGCTCAGCTCATCGCCACCGCGGGTGGCGCGCCGGCCACCCGCCCGGCCCCCCGACCAACCGCCCGCACCGGCGCGATCGCGCCCGCTGGCCTCGCCCTGCCAGCCACCACCGCTGGCCGAGCCGGCGCCAACGCTGGCGCGGACCAGTGCCTCCATGCGTCGGAATTCACTCTCGGGGAAGCCCAGCAGGCGGCAGATGTGCAACAGGCAGCGCTCCTCCGCCGGGTGCAGCACGCCGTCGGCGTAAGCGGCCTGCAGCTGAATTTCGACGAATAACCGCATCAGGTTGGTGCGCCGCTGGCATTCGCCGCGGAACTGGCGGATCACCTCGTCGAGGGGAAAACCCGCCTGCTTGCCCTCGTCGAACAGGCGGATCGCGGCGCGACGCATGTCGGCGCTCAGCTGCCAGTCGTCCATCACTGTCTGGGCGAGGCGGATCTCCTCGCGCGAGACCTGGCCGTCGGCCTTGGCCACATGGCCCATCACCGAGAAGGTCGCGGTGAAGAACGCCATCTGCACGCGCTCGCGGTCATCTGGCGCGGCGCCCGCGCCGCTGCCGTCTTCCAGCTCGTCGATACCCTTCAGGCCGCGGTCGAAATTGTGCCCGAGGGCGGCGCCGATCAGCGCTCCCAGCGGGCCGCCAAGCATGAAGCCAAAGGCCCCGCCGAGCAGCTTGCCCCACCAACTCATCGCTCACCTCCGCTGTCATCGCCACGCCAATCGACCAGTTCGCGCAACAGGCTGGTGGCAAAAACCCCGGCGTCGAGGCCAAAGTACAGCGCCAGACTGTCGGCCCCGCGCCACTCCCAGCGCAGCTCGCGCGCCCGGGCGCGCAGCGCACGCCGCGCCATATCCAGCCCGGCCGCCTCCAGTCCGCGGCACAGCTCGGCCTCGCCGGCGAGCAGTTCGGCCTCGCCCGGATCGGCCTCGCCGCGCCCCCAAAGGGCGCCGCTGGCGTGCAGATCCAGCGCATCGTGGCGAGCCTGCAGCGCCGCCAATTCGGCGCCGTCGATAGCGCCATCGACGCGGAAGGTGCTGTGGCTGCCGTCGAGCATCAGCGTCTGTCCGGCCGCCACTTGCCGCCAGCTGCCGTCCTCGATGCGCGCCGCCAGCAGCCGGTTGAACAGATGCGCGCGCGCCGCCGACAGGTACAGGCTGCGGCGGTTGCGATCGACGCGGCGCAGCTCGCCGCGCAGCAGGCGGCGCGCGGCGAGCAGATTGCCGCCATCGCGACCGAAGCGCTGCTCGCCGAAATAATTGGCGAAGCCGCCGCTGGCGATCGCCGCGAGGCGCCGCTCGATCTCGTCGCGATCGCCAGTGAGTTCGCGCAGCGTGATGTGAAAGCGATTGCCGCGGTGCGCGCCGCGACGCAGCTTGCGGCGGTGGCGGGCCATGCGCAGGATTTCGACGCTGTCCGGCAGGCGCGCCGCCAGCGCGGCTTCCGCTGCACCATCCGGCGGACAGTGCACGCTGAACCACTGACTGGTGACGGCGTGGCGATCCTTGAGCCCGGCGTAGCTCACCTGGCGCTGCGCCACGCCCAGCGCGCGGGCCAGCTGGCGAGCCACCCAATCGGTATTCTCGCCGCGCTTGCGCAGCTGCAGCCAGAGGTGCTCGCCGTCGCCTTCCGGCTCGATCTCCAGCCACTCGTCGACGACGAAATCCTCCGCCACGGCGCGCAGTTGCGCGCGACCGGCGGGCGCGCCGAGAACGCTCGGCAGTTGGCTCATCAGCGGCTCGGCCGCTTGACTGGCCGCTTGGCCGGTCGCTTGACTGGCTGGCTGGCCTTGCACAGCGACAGCGCCACTGGCGACGCGGCTCGATTCGGACTGGGACATCGGTGGCGGCTGCTCGAACGGCTGGGGGACAAGCGGCGAGTGTACCCAAAGCGCCCCGCGCCGGCAGCAATCGCGGTGCGCACATTCCATCCGGGAGGGGCGACGCGCGGTGCGGCGCGACGTACCATGTGGCTCCCGATGACAGCGCGTGCAACGCGGCGGAGGTTCCGCATGAATTCCGATGTTCAGGCTCGATCCACAGGCAACGGCTTCGCCCGCATCAGCCCGGCGGATGCCCGGGCGCTGATCGACAGCCGCGCGCACAACGTGGTGGATATCCGCGATCCGGGCGCCTTCACCGCCGGGCGCATCCGCGGGGCGCGGCTGCTGAACAACGACACGCTGCCAGCGTTCATCGACGAGGCAGACGTCGAACAGCCCTGCCTGGTGTGCTGCTACCACGGCCATTCCAGCCAGCAGGTGGCGGCCTTTCTCGCCGCGCAGGGCTTTGCCGAGGTGTACAGCATCGACGGCGGTTTCGAGCAGTGGCGCCGCGACTATCCCCAGCACTGCGAGCGATAGGCTAGAATGCCGGCTGCTCCAGACAGGACAGCCACAGGACGACACGCAACGTGATCGACGCGTTCGATATCGAAGAAGCCCGCACAAAGCTCAGCGAACTGCGGCTCGAACACCGGGATTTGGACACGATCATCTCCACCCTCTCCGCGCAGCCATCGCTGGACCAGCTACAGCTGCGGCGGCTGAAAAAGCGCAAGCTGCAACTCAAAGAATGCATCGCCCGGCTGGAGAGCCGCTTGATTCCCGATCTCGACGCCTGAACCCGGCGTCTGACCCCACAGACAGAATCCGGAGTCAGAGCCCGGCCTGACTCCGGCTCAATGGCCTACCTGGCCGGGCCAGGCCGGAGCATACATGCCTAGCAATATCGAGATAAAAGCCCGCCTCGACGACACCGCCACCACCGAGGCCCGCGCCCGTGCGCTGTGCGGCGCACCGACGGCGCAGCTCGACCAGCGCGACACCTTCTACCCCTGTGCCGAGGGTCGCCTGAAGCTGCGCGTGATCGCCGCGCAGGCCGGCGGGCACGCCGCGGGCGATGTGCGCGGCGAACTGATCCACTACCTGCGCGCCGACTGTAACGGCCCCAGGCGCAGCGATTATCAAATCGCCGCTGTGGCACGCCCCGATGAGCTGCGCGCAGTGCTGGACGCGGCCTGCGGCGCGCTGCTGACGGTGCGCAAGCGGCGCCATCTGTACCTGCACGGGCGCACCCGAATCCACATCGATCGGGTCGAATCACTGGGCGATTTCGTCGAGCTGGAAGTAGTGCTGAAACCCGGTGAGGACCCCGCCGCTGGCGATGCCGAGGCACAATCGCTGATGGCCGAGCTGGGCATCGCCGACCATCAGCTGGTGGCCGGCGCCTACGCCGATCTGCTCGCCGTGGATGGCAAAGGCGTCGCCAGGGCGCCAGCGACCGACGGCCGCAACTGACGCGACACCAGCCGCCACAGGCCTGTGCCGCGCTGTCCATTTGGCCTCGGGGCGCCGTGGCGCAAAGTGCTGACGAGACCCATCGCACAGAGTGGGCAACGCATCCATGCGCTGACGTCAATGGTTTGACTGCTGCACGGTTTTTCGTTGCGAGCACGCCACAATTCGGGACATCTACCGAATTGACAGCGAATCGCCACCGGCATGTATCACATCCAGCACCCAGCCTCGATAAATCGAGGCCTGCGCAACGCCTCCGATAGCCGCGCCAGCCCCACCCGCGATCCACTCAATGGCCCCGGAAACGGTTTCAGCGACCGGCGCCACCAGCCGCCAACCGGCGGGCGCCCGGTGGGTGCGCTGCTGCTCGACGCTCTGCGCTGGATTGTGGTCGTCGGCCTGGCGCTGCTGGCGGCGATGCTGCTGGCCACGGCGGCGATGCGCTGGATCGATCCGCCGATCACCGCTTACATGCTCAATCACCAGTCGAAGGCTCGCGCGCTGGGCCAGAGCGACACCATCGACTACCGCTGGGTGGATGCCCAGCGGATCGCCGACAGCGCGCGCCACGCGGTGATCGCCGCCGAAGACCCGCGCTTCTACCAGCACAACGGTTTCGACTTCGAGGCGATCCGCGCCAACCTGCTGCCCGGAGAAGCGCCACAGAACGTCAGCTCGCTCAGCCAGCAGCTGGCGCGCAACCTGTTTCTCTGGTCGGATCGCTCCTGGATACGCAAGCTGCTGGAGGCGATGATCACCGTGGTGCTGGAGGCGACCAGCTCCAAGGAACGCATTCTCACGCTGTACCTGAACACCGCCGAATTCGGTCACGGCATCTTTGGCATCGAGAGCGCCGCGCAGCACTTTTTCGAGCGCCCCGCCAGCGAGCTGACCGCGCAGCAGGCCGCGGCGCTGGCAGCGGTGCTGCCCTACCCCGGGCGCTGGAGCCCGGTCGAGCCGCAGGACACGGTGTCCCGGCGCGTGCAGCGCATCCGCCAACGCATGGACGAGCTGTTCCCACCGCGCTGAGGCCGGCGACCAGCCCGTTCGCGGGGCTGCCGCGCCGGCAGATTCCGGCCACCTGCCCGAATATCCACCCGAGCCGCCGGCGCCGCGCATGGCGCGGCGCCGCGGTGACCTCTTTCGACAGCGATTAGTCCGCCGCCGGCGGCCGCTTGCCGCTACAATGCGCGACCTTTGCCGCGCCTCGCCGTGGCGCCCATTCGCCCCGGCAGATCAGGCACATGGCCGCGAGCCCCGACCCCGTACCCCAAGCCGCCAGCGAGGCCGAAGCCGGCCCCTCAGAACAGCGCCGCGGCACGCTGCGCGGTGAGATTGGCGCCACCGCGTCGATGGCCGCGCCGCTGATCCTCGCCCAGCTGCTGCAGGTGGGCATGGGCTTCGTCGATACGGTGATGGCCGGGCGCGTCAGCGCACTCGATCTGGCCGCGGTGGCGCTCGGCTCCAACCTCTGGGTGCTGATCTTTCTCGGCTGCGTCGGCCTGCTGCAGGCGATGTCGCCGACCATCGCCCAGCTGTGCGGCGGCAATCGCCACGAGGCGGTACCGGCCGCCTTTCACCAGGGTCTGTGGATCGCCCTCGGGTTGTGCCTGCTGAGCTTTTTTCTGACCCGCTGGATCGGCGGGCTACTGCCGCTGTTCGGCGTCGAAGGCGAGGTGGTGACGCTGACCCGCGACTACCTCGATCTGGTCTCCTGGGGCATGCCCGGCATCTGCCTGTATCTCGCCGGTCGCTACCTGCACGAGGGCTTCGGTCACACCCGGCCGCTGCTGGTGGTACAGCTGCTGCTGTTGCCGCTGAACATTTTCGGCAACTGGGTGTTCATGTTCGGCAAGTTCGGCTTTCCGGCGATGGGCGCACTGGGCGCGGCGGTCTCCACCGCCATCGGCCTGTGGCTGGGCGCGGCGATGATGCTCTACAACTGCCAGCGCAGCCGCACCATTGGCCCGCTGCAGGTGTTCGCGCGCATCTCGCCGCCGGACTGGCTGGCAATCTGGCGTCTACTGCGCCTCGGTGCGCCGATCGCCGCTTCGATCCTGATGGAGACCAGTCTGTTCTCCGCGGTGGCGCTGCTGATGGCGCACTTCGGCCCGGTGGCGGTGGCCGCGCACCAGGTGGCGATCAACTACGCCGGGCTGATGTTCATGATTCCGCTGGGTTTCGGTCTGGCGAGTACGGTGCGCGTCGGTCACGCGGTGGGTGCCGACGATCTGCCGCTGGCGCGCCGGCGTGGCTGGATCGGCATCGGCCTCGGCGCGGCAGCGATGCTCGCCTCGGCGCTGCTGATGCTCGCCGCGCCGGAGCTGATCGCGGCCATTTACACCGATGATCCGGCGGTGATCGAACTGGCGGTGACGCTGCTCTTCGTCGCCGCCCTTTTTCAGCTCTCCGACGGCCTGCAGATCGCCGCTGCCGGCGCCCTGCGCGGCCTCAAGGACACCACCGTGCCGATGCTGGTCAGCCTGCTGGCCTACTGGATCATCGGCCTGCCGGCGGCCTGGCTGATCGGGCTGCACTGGGGCGGCGGGCCGAGCGGTTTGTGGGTCGGCCTGATCATCGGTCTGAGCATCGCCGCGGTGCTGCTCAACTGGCGCTTTCACCGCATGACACTGGCGCCGCCGCGCGCCGCTGGCAGCGAGCCGGATGGCAATGGCAGCGGCTGATCGAGTGGTGACAGCAGACAAAATGAAGGGGTGATCGGGAAGCCCCGATCACCCCATTCGCTGCAAGCAGTTGACTGCTTGTTACCGTCGCCTTGTTGTCGCTATCGAAGTGCTGGCTGATGTAGTTGATGCTTTTTCTCAGCTTGTCGAGATAACAGCAGAAACCGTGCCAAAGGTCAGACGTATCGCGCAGCCTGCGGTGACCGCTGCAACGAAGCATCGACAGACAGAAATCCATTGGGGACTTCGCGCTCATTCAGACAGATAAGATTTTCATCTGGAAACCGCTTGACGCGGGCGCAGCAGCGTGGTGGGAGGCAGTCGCCGCATACCGCCTGAGCGTTGTTGAATAGGTGTCATGTGGTGACGGAATTTTGCCAACTTGGGCTGCGGCGCTGACGCCGACGACGGTTTCTGTACGGCACGGCGCGGATTCCGGCTGGCAGATTCGGGGCAGAAAAG
Organism: uncultured Chromatiales bacterium; assembly: GCA_965602395.1. Classification (GTDB taxonomy): domain Bacteria; phylum Pseudomonadota; class Gammaproteobacteria; order CBFCYW01; family CBFCYW01; genus CBFCYW01. The sequence continues at coordinate 7,873 of CBFCYW010000087.1, read as the reverse complement.
CAGCGCCCCGGGCGGAAGGGGGCTATGGATGCCCGGGGCGCGTCCCATTCGGGAAAAGCACAAGTCACAAGCGAAGCCAGTCCACCCGGCACAGCCCTCGCGGGCCGGCCATGCGGCGAGTCAGTGCTGAGCAGCGCGAGGAGGAATCCGACGCCGCCGCAAAGTGAATGTCTACCGCGGACGCAACTCTACCTACCGGTCGGTAACATTGTCAATCGCTGGGTATCGCCGCGGCGCGCTGCTAGAATGCCGAGACACGCGCGGGGGATCGCCAGCACATGAAACGACCTGCCTGGAACGGAGAGATACAGGATCGCGACGAGCAGTACCGCATCAAGCGCCAGGCGCTGTTGCGCACTGCCGCGCGCGCTTTCAACCAGCACGGCTATCACAAGACCTCGCTCAACGACCTCGCCAGACAGCTCAACGTCACCAAGCCGACGCTCTACTACTACGTCAAGAGCAAGGAAGAGATCCTCATCGCCTGCCAGCGCATCGCCATCGAGCAGATGCGCGACGCGCTCACCGATGCCCACGAGAGCCAGCGCCCGGCGCGCGAGCGGCTGCGCAAGTTCATCGGTCGCTACGCGGAGATGATCGCCGACGACTTCGGCCGCTGCCTGGCGCTGTCGGGCATGACCGACCTCTCCGCCGAGGCCCGCGAGGAGATGCGCTGTGGCCGCCGCGACATCGACATCGCCATGCGCACGCTGGTCGAACAGGGCATCGCCGACGGCACCATCGCCCCCTGCGACGCCACGCAGACCGCCAACGCGCTGTTTGGCGCGATCAACTGGATGGCCCACTGGTACCGCGAAGACGGCTCGCAGACCCCCGCCGACATCGCCAACCGCATGTTCGATATGTTCGAGCACGGCATTCAGCCGCGCTGAACGCCCGCCCGCCCCGCTGCGCGAGCCAGCGCAGGGGGCGTGTCGGCCGGGCTTTGCGATCGGCGCCGCTCAGGCGCGCAGGCGCGCGTTCTGCGGGTCGTAGATCGGCTCCTCGCTGACCACCGCGCGGCGGCGCTGGCCGAACACGGCGATTTCCACCTCGGTGCCCGGCACCGCCAGATCGGTGCGGATGTAGCCCAGCGCGATGCTGCGCCCGACACTGTGTCCGTAGCCGCCGGAGGTGACGTAGCCGACGCGCTCGCCGCCGCGGTAGACGGTGGCGCCGTAGCTGGCGTCGATATCGCCGTCGTCGAGCAGGAAGGCGGCGAAGATGTCCGGCAGCCCGGCGTCGCGCTCGGCGACCAGCGCCGCCTTGCCGATGAAATCGGGCTTGTCCAGATTGACGAAGCGCGCCAGCCCCGAGCGCAGCGGCGAATACTCGCTGTCCAGCTCGCTCTTCCAGCCGCGATAGCACTTTTCCAGGCGCAGCGAATCCATCGCGTACATGCCGAAATCGGCGATGCCGAATTCCTCGCCGGCCGCCCACAGCGCCTCGTAAACCGGCAGCTGATGGGCCACCGGCACGTGCAGCTCCCAACCCAGCTCGCCGACGTAATTGACCCGCAGCGCGCGCAGCCGCGCGTAGCCGACGCTGATCTCGCGCCAGCTCAACCACGGGAAAGCGGCGCTGGAGAGATCATCGTCGCAGACCTTTGCCAGCACCTCGCGAGCCCGCGGCCCGGCCAGCACCAGCGAGCCGTAGCGATCGCTGACGTTCTCCAGCTGCACGCCTTCCGCCGGCAGGTGGCTGCGCATCCAGTCTTCGTCGTGCCACTCGGCGGCGGCGGCGGAGATCAGATAAAAGCGGTCTTCGGCGATCCGCGTGGCGGTCAGTTCCGACCACAGCGAGCCCTTCGGCGTACACATGTACGAGAGCGTGATGCGGCCGGATTTGGGCAGATCGCCGGCGATCATGTCATCCAGCCACTCGGCGGCGCCGGGGCCGCTGACCTCGTACTTGGAAAAGCCGCCGAGATCGAGAATGCCGACCCGCTCGCGCACCGCACGACACTCCTCGCCGACCGCGTCGTGCCAGTGGCAGCGATGGAAGGTGAGATCGTCGCGGGCTTCATCCTGCGGGCGCGGGAACCAGGTGGCGCGCTCCCAGCCACCGCGCGCGCCGAACATCGCGCCCTTGTCGGCGAGCCGCTGGTAGACCGGCGTGGTGCGCGCCGGGCGGCCGGCGGCACGCTCTTCGTGGGGGAAGGAGATCGCGTACTCGCGCTGGTACAGCTCGACGGCCCTCTCCACCACGTACTGCTGGGTGGCGTAATCGGTGTAGCGACGCGGGTCCAGCGACCAGAGATCGAGCTCCGGCTGGCCGTCGAGCACCCACTCGGCGATCGCCTTGCCGGCGCCGCCGCCCTGGCAGATGCCGAAACTGAAGCTGCAGAAGTGGAAGAAGTTGTCCAGCCCGCGGGCCGGGCCGACGTAGGGATAGCCGTCCGGCGAATAGGGAATCGGCCCGTTGATGACCCGCTGTACGCCGGCGGTGCCGAGCAGCGGCACGCGATTGCAGGCGGATTCGATGTACCACTCCAGACGCTCGAGATCGTCGTCCCACAGGCTGTAGGCGAAGTCCTCGGGGATCCTGCCGTCGACCCAGTTGGGCGTCGCCTGCCACTCGTAGGGGCCGAGAATCAGCCCGTCGCGCTCCTGGCGCAGATAGTAGCTGTCGTCCGGATCGCGCAGCAGCGGCAGCTTTTCGGCGCGCTCGGCCAGCGCCGGGATGCTCTCGGTGACCAGGTACTGGTGCTGCATCGACACCACCGGCAGGAACTGGCCGACCATCGCCGCCACCTCGGCGCCGCGGTAGCCGGCGGCGTTGATGACCGTATCGCAGAGCACCTCGCCCTTGTCGGTCTGCACCCGCCAGCCGCCCTCGCTGGTCTGGGCGATGCCGGTGACGCGGGTGAAGCGGGCGATCTCGGCGCCCATCTGGCGCGCGCCCTTGGCCAGCGCCTGGGTCAGCTGGCTGGGGTCGATGTCGCCGTCGTAGGGGTCCCAGAGGCCGCCGTGGCAGTCCTCGGTGTTGAGCTCCGGATAGCGCGCGCGCATGTCCTCGTTTTCGAGGATGCGATACTCGACGCCCATCGCGTTGGCCATGTCGCAGACGTGCTCGAACTCCTCGCGCCGCGAGGCGTTGCGCGCCAGCCGGATCGAGCCGGTGACGTGGTAGTTCATCGGGTAATCGACCTCATCGGCGAGGCGCGTGTACAGCTCGGTGGAGTAGCGCTGCAACTTGATGATGTTGCGGCTGCTGGAGTAGGTCGGGACATTGCCGGCGGCGTGCCAGGTGGAGCCGGAGGTCAGCTCGTTGAGCTCCACCAGCAGCAGATCCGTGCAGCCGCGCTTGCACAGGTGGTAGGCGGCGCTGGCGCCGACCACGCCGCCGCCGATGACGACTACTTTCGCTCGCGATTTCATTGCTCTCTCCTCTCGCTGTTCACTGTTCGCCGCCGGCTTGGCCAGCGGCTTGGCCAGTGGATTGGCCAGCGGATTGGCCAGCGGCTTGGCCAGTGGATTGGCCATCGCCGGGCAGCATCGCCTCGCGTGGCAGGCGCACCGGGAATTCGGCGCGGATGCGCGCGTCGGTCTGCGCGTCGATGTGCGCCGGGTAGTGGCTGGCGAGGATCTCGGCACAGCTGCGCTGCGCACGCTGCAGCACGTCGCTGCTGCCCTGCTCCTTCCACTCCTTCGGGCTGCTGCGGTCGCCGACCTCGGGGTAGACGTAATCGCGCTGCATCCGCTCGATGGTCTGATCGCTGCCCAGGTAGTGCACCGGGCCGTCGAGGCAGACCGCGCGCATGGTTTCCACGGAAATGCTCTCGTCGCTGACCTCGATGCCACGCACCGTGCGGTTGATGGCGCCGAGCATGTCGTTGTCGATCACGTAGCTCTCCAGACAGCAGCCCATCAGGCTGCCCTGCATGCCGGCGGATTCGTAGATCAGGTTGGCGCCGCTGTGCGCCGCCAGGGTGTCGGTGTAGCCCTTCTCGTAGCCGGACTGGGCGTCCGGCAGCTTGGCGTCGGACATGCCCGCGGCGATGCCGGTGGGCAGATCGTAGAAGCGCCCCATCTGCCCGCAGGCGGCGGCGACCACCGCCTGCTCGCCGGAGCCGCCGGACATGGCGCCGGTGCGCAGATCGGAGATGAACGGCCAGGTGCCGAAGATCGCCGGGTGCTGCGGCACCAGCAGATTGACGAACACCAGCCCGGCGAGCACCTCGGCGATCTCCTGCACGATGGTGCCGGCCAGCGACGCCGGGCTGGTCGCGCCGGCCTGCCCGGCCGCCAGCAGCAGCACCGGCATGCCGCCGCGCACCGCCACCTCCAGGCAGCGGCAGGCGTCCTCGGCAAAGCGCAGCGGCGGCACCACGTGACAGCAGGACATGCTGACGAAGGGCCGCTCGCGCCATTGCTCCTCGCCGCCGGCGATCAGGTGCAGCATGCGCAGCGATTCCTCGACGTGGGCCGGCTCGACCCAGCTGCTGCCGACGTGCTTGCTGGTGCCGCTGATCGCTGCATAGCAGGTGTTGAAATCCAGCTCGCGCGGGTCGACCAGATCGCGCGCCACCATCGGCCGCTGGAAGAAGTGGATGTGTTCGAGTCTGTCGACCAGGCGCGCCGCGCGGTACAGATCGGCCAGCTGCGACTCACGGTACTCGCGGGTCCGCACATCGACCACATGCACCGCGGCGCCGGCGGTGCCGAAATACACGCGGCTGCCGGAGAGCTGCATGTCGTGGCGCGGGTGCTGGCCGTGCAGGGTGATATTGCGCGCCGCGCGGGCGATGGTGTCCTCGACCAGCGCGCGCGGAAACAGCAGCCGCCCGGCGTCGGTATAGCGACCGCCGGCGGCGGTGACCAGCTCGACGCAGGCGGGGATCGCCTGCGCCATGCCGATGTTTTCCAGCACATCCAGCACCGCGCCGTGGATGCGCTGCACATCGGCCTCCGAAAGCGGTCGGTAGGCGCCGCCGGAGAGCCCCGGGCGCACCGCGCGCAGCTCGTCGGCCAACGGTGCCGCGCGCACTGCGCGGCGGGCGGCACGGCCACCCTGTCGACGTTCTCCCATGCGAGATTCCTCCGCGTGTTGCGGGGCCGTGGGGCCTGAATGGCCGGCCTCTCGCGCAGAAGTCTCGGCCCGCCGCAGCTGCGGCGATGCGACGTTTGCGACCGTTTGTGCACGGCTTGCGACAGGCCGTTGCCACCCCCCGGTGCCAGCCCGCTGGCTCTCAGTGCAGATCGGCGGCGAGGCTGTCCAGCTCGCGGTGCACATCGCGCGCTTGAACCACCGCGCCGCGCACCAGCTGGTCGAAGTGGTGGCGCAGCGCGCGGATGTGCGGCGTGCTCTGAAACACGAAGAACATCTGCCCGACGTAGATCACCGCGCGCTGCTGGCCAAACACGGTGAACGGCACCGAGTACTGGCGGCGCAGATCGAACAGGTGCAGGCGCAGCGCCGGGTATTGCTCATCGGCCAGACGCGCCATGCGCAGCAGCTGTTCGCGGCGCAGCTTGCGCGACAGGCCGCGCCAGATGCCCTCGCCGCGGGCGAACTCCTCCAGCGCCTGGCGGTCGAGGCAGATCTCCATGTCGGTCTCCGGCATGCGCGTGTAGGCCAGCTTGCCCTGGGTGGCGCTGAGCGCCTGATCGGTGGTTTTGGCGCGGTAGTCGCGGTACTCGAATTCGATCACCGCGTCGGTCTTGTACAGATCCGGCAGATTGCAGGGCACGTGGCAGACCTTGTAACCGGCGGCCTCCTCATGCCAGCGCGCCAGATCGATTTCGGCATCGCTCTCCGGGGCGATCTGCAGCACCTCGGCGAGTACCGCGCCATCCAGGCGGTTGTCGCCGCTCTGGCCGAGCAGCCAGTCGAGGCGCACCTGCAGCGCGGCGGCGATGGCCGCCACCGTGTCGGCGCGCGGCAGGCGCAGATTGTCGGCGCTGAGCAGCTGCGACAGGGTCGAGCGATCCACCCGCGCGCGCGCGGCGAGCTGCGAGCGGTTCAGACCGGCCTGCTGCATGGCCTCGGCGAGGCGGCTGCGGAACACCCGCGCCGTGTCGCGTTTGTCGGGTACTGGTGGGAGTGGATTCATCTGCCGCTCCGGCAATCGGGCCTCAACGGCGATCGATCTATTCGCCCCCGCGGCCGGCGCGCCGACGGCGCAGCAGATGCCACAGGCTGGGGATGTCGGAATGGGTTTCGCGCAGCAGACAGGTGATCGCGATCTCCTCCAGCGCCGCCAGTGCCGCCAGCGGCGTGGCCAGTCGAAAGGGCCACACCGGGCCGCCGGCAAACATCAGCAGCGCGCTGCCAGCGACCCCCACCGCGGCGGCCTTGGCGCTCCACGTGTGGTAGCTGGTGGTGCGGCCGAACTTGATCAACCCGGCCAGCGCCGGCAGCGCGACGCTGGCTATCACCGCCAGCACCCAGGGCAACTCGGCGCGGATCAGGTCCGGCCACAGCCACCAGGCGCACAGCGGCATGCTCAGATAGATGGCCACATCGGCCCAACTGTCCAGTCGCGAGCCGAGTTCACTCTGCAATTGCAGGTGGCGGGCGAGAAACCCGTCCAGCACATCGGAGATCAGGCAGGCAAACAGCAGCCATAAAAAGCCCTGCTCGCGCCCGTGCCAGGCCAGCCAGATCAATAGTGGCGTGGCCAGCAGGCGCAGCAGGGTGATGGCATTGGGCAGATTCATCGCGATCCGGATACTGTGGTACATGTGACAAAACTCTGACACATCTCATGGGTCAGTGGAAATGCCGGCCAGCGACTGATCCGCCGCGCCGATGCCGATCAGGTCCAGTGCAGCAACACCTTGCCGGAATGCCCGGAGGCCATGCTGGCGAAGCCCTGCGCGTAGTCGGCGACGGGAAACTGATGGGTGATCACCGGCGTCAGATCCAGTCCGCTCTGCAGCATCGCCGTCATGCGATACCAGGTTTCGAAGATCTCGCGGCCATAGATACCCTTGAGGATCAAACCCTTGAAGATCACCTGCGTCCAGTCGATCGCCATTTCCCGCGGCGCAATGCCGAGCATGGCGACGCGCCCGCCGTGGTTCATCAGCCGCAGCATGTCGCAGAAGGCCTGCGGATTGCCGGACATCTCCAGCCCCACATCGAAGCCCTCGCGCATGCCCAGTTCAGCGATCACCGCATCCAGCGGGGTTTCGGCGACGTTGACCGCGCGCGTCGCCCCCATCTGTGCGGCCAGCCGCAGGCGATAGGGATTGACGTCGCTGATCACCACGTGGCGCGCGCCGACGTGCCTGGCGATGGCCGCTGCCATCACGCCGATCGGCCCGGCGCCGGTGATCAGCACGTCCTCGCCGACCATGTCGAAAGACAGCGCGGTGTGCGCGGCGTTGCCGAAGGGATCGAGGATCGCCGCCAGCTCGTCGGGCACGTCGTCGGGCAGCGCAAAGACATTGGCCGCCGGCAGCGACAGATAATCGGCGAAGGCGCCCGGCCGATCGACGCCGACGCCGCGGGTGTTGCGGCACAGGTGCTTGCGCCCGGCGCGACAATTGCGGCAGTAGCCGCAGGTGATGTGGCCCTCGCCGGAGACCCGCTGGCCGACCGCGAAGCCCTCGACGTGGCTGCCGATTTCGACGATCTCGCCGGCGTACTCGTGACCCACCGCCATCGGTATCGGGATGGTTTCCTGCGCCCACTGATCCCAGTGGTAGATATGCATGTCGGTGCCGCAGATGGCGGTGGTGCGGATGCGGATCAGCACATCGTTGGGGCCGATTTCCGGCTCCGGCAACTGCTGCAGCCAGATGCCCGGCTCGGCCTTGGCCTTGACCAGTGCGCGCATGATTCAACTCCCGAATGTCCAAAGATTTGCCACGCAGATGCCGCCAGTGCCGGGGCCGCCGGCCATCCCCGGGCCACCCCCGGGCCA
>CBFCYW010000086.1:0-16542 GCA_965602395.1 uncultured Chromatiales bacterium | reverse complement strand
CGACGTGGCCAATCGTGCCCACGTTCACGTGCGGTTTCGTTCGTTCAAACTTTTCCTTCGACATCAGGAATCACCCCTTGAGAGAGCCACTGCCGACGCGTGCCGGACATTCTGAAATGGAGCCCATAACCGGATTTGAACCGGTGACCTCTTCCTTACCAAGGAAGTGCTCTACCGACTGAGCTATATGGGCTTGGTTTTCGAAGCCTCAAACGAGGCCATGCGAAGTTGGAGCGGGTGATGGGAATCGAACCCACGTAATCAGCTTGGAAGGCTGAGGTTCTACCATTGAACTACACCCGCCAAGATCCGCAGTCGCCATCTGCGCACTTGAAATCGATGGTGGAGGGGGGAGGATTCGAACCTCCGAAGGCTGAGCCAGCAGATTTACAGTCTGCCCCCTTTGGCCGCTCGGGAACCCCTCCGCAATCAAGCGCGCAATTATTCCTGATCGATATGCGAGCGTCAACTCTCGACATACCAAGGGACGCGGCCATCGAAGTAGAGCGCGGAGTTACCGCTCGGCCCGGCGCGAAACCAGGCGCCGCCAGCACGGAATTTCCCGTGGCGACACTTGACCCTCCAGTAGCTGGAAGGCTCAAATTGTGGCATCGAAGGAGGATTCTCGCATGCCCCAACAGCAGCCATCGCGCGCGCCACACAGTGACCGACTGCATATCAGCATCGACGGCATGAGCTGTGCCGGCTGCGCCAGCGCTGCCGAACGCGCCCTGCTCGACGTCCCCGGCGTGGCCGCCGCCGAGGTCAACTTCGCCCTCGCCAGTGCCGAGGTGACGGCCGACGCGGGCAGCGCCGCAGACCCGGCACTGGCCGGCAAACTGGCCAGCGCACTGCGCGACGCCGGCTACCAGCTGCGCGGCCAGCACGTGCAGCTGCAGGTCGACGGCATGAGTTGCGCCGGCTGCGCCAGCGGCGCCGAAAAGCTGCTGCGCAGGCAGCCGGGCGTGCTGCAGGCCGAGGTCAACTTCGCCCTCAAGCGCGCCGATTTGCAGCTCGCCGAAGCCGACGCCGATCTGGCGCCACTGCTCGCCGAACTGGATGCCGCCGGCTTCCCCTCGCAACCGCTGCGCACCGCCAGCACAGAAAATGACGCCGATGGCAGCGGCGCCGACGCCAGCGCCGACGACGACCCGGCACGCAGCGAGCGCCGCCAGCTGTTGATCGCCGCGCTGCTGACCGCTCCGCTGGTGCTGCAGATGCTGGGCATGGCGCTCGGTCTCGATTGGCACCTGGCGCCGTGGATGGAATTCCTGCTCGCCACGCCGGTGCAATTCTGGATCGGCGCGCGCTTCTACCGCGGCGCCTGGCAGGCGCTGCGCCACCGCCGCGGCAACATGGATCTGCTGGTGGCGCTGGGCACCAGTGCCGCCTGGGGCTTCAGCACGGCGCAGATGCTGCTGCTCGGCGCCGCCGCCAGCGGCCAACTGTATTTTGAAGGTGCCGCGGTGGTGATCACCCTGGTATTGGCCGGCAAATGGCTGGAATCGCGCGCCGTGCGCGGCGCCACCGCCGCGGTCCGCGAGCTGATGGCGCTGCGCCCGCAGCGCGCCAGCCGGCTGCGCGATGACGGCAGCGAAGAGACCGTCGCCATTGCCGAAGTCCGCCCCGGCGACCGCCTGCGCGTGCGCCCCGGCGAAAAGGTGCCGGTGGACGGCGAAATCCTCTCCGGCCGCTCGGAGCTGGATGAATCGCTGCTCAGCGGCGAGAGCCTGCCAGTGGCGCGCGGCCCCGGCGACAGCGCCACTGGCGGCGCCATCAACGGCTCCGGCGCGCTGGAACTGCGTGCCACCGCGGTCGGCGCGGACAGCACGCTCGGCCGCATCATCGCTCTGGTCGAACAGGCACAGGCCGGCAAAGCGCCGATCCAGCGACTGGTGGATCGCATCGCCGCGGTGTTCGTGCCGGCGGTGGTCGCCATCGCCGCACTGACCTTCGTCGGCTGGCTGCTCGCCGGCGGCGGCTTCGAGCAGGCGCTGATCGCCGCGGTCTCGGTGCTGGTCATCGCCTGCCCCTGCGCGCTGGGCCTGGCCACTCCGGCGGCGCTGGTCAGCGGCACCGGCAGCGCCGCGCGCGCCGGCATTCTGATCAAAGACATCCGCGCGCTGGAGCGCGCCGCACGGATCGATGGCGTGATCTTCGACAAAACCGGCACACTCACCGCCGGCCGCCCCGCGCTGGTGGCGCAAGAGGCCTTCGGCGACGGCGACGACGACGGCCTGCTGAGCGCGGTCGCCGGCCTGCAACAGGGCAGCGAGCACCCGCTGGCGCGCGCCGTGCTGCGCGCCGCCAGCGAGCGCGGCCTGGCGCCGGGCGAACTGAGTGACTTCCGCAGCCAGCCCGGCGAGGGCGCCGCCGGATGCGTCGACGGCCGCCGCGTGGCGATCGGCAACGCGGCGATGATGCAGCGCGAAGCGGTCGACGTGACGGCGCTGCGCGATGCCTGGCAGCGGCTCTCCAGCGAGGGCCGCAGCGCGGTCTACGTCGCCGTGGACGGCGCACCCGCCGGCGTGCTGGCCTTCGCCGATCCGCTGCGCGCCGAGAGCGCGGAAGCGGTGCGCCAGCTGCGCCGGCGCGGCATCGCCAGCGGCATGCTCAGCGGCGATAGCGAAGCCGCCGCCGCGCACATCGCCGCGCAGCTCGGCCTCGACGACTACGCCGCCGGCGTGCGCCCGGAGGGCAAGGCCGGGGAGATCGCCCGGCGCCAGGCCGGCGGGCAGTATCTGGCGATGGTCGGCGATGGCGTCAACGACGCCCCGGCGCTGGCCGCCGCGGAGCTGGGCATCGCCGTCGGCAGCGGCAGCGATGTGGCGCTGGAAACCGCCGACGTGGCGCTGCTGCGCAACGATCCGCGACTGGTGCCGGCGGCGCTGGATATCGCCCTGCGCACCCGCGCGGTGATCCGCCAGAACCTGTTCTGGGCGTTTATCTACAACCTCATCGGCCTGCCGCTGGCCGCCGCCGGACTGCTCTCGCCGGCATTCGCCGGTGCGGCCATGGCGCTGTCATCGCTGAGCGTGGTCGGCAACGCGCTGCGCCTGCGCCGCTGGCGCCCGCCGCTGCAGAGCTCGCCGACCACTGCCGGGGCGGGCCGGGGCGACGGCGCAGAAAGCGCCGCGGGAGAGACGGCGTGAATATCGGTGCCGCTTCGCGGCGCTGCGGGCTGCCGGTCAAAACCATCCGCTACTACGAGGAGATCGGCCTGCTGGTGGCACCGCGCAGCGCCAACGGCTATCGCGACTACGACGAGCGCGAGCTGCACATGCTGCGCTTCATCGCCCGCGCCCGCGGACTCGGCTTTTCCATCGAGGATTGCCGCAGCCTGCTGTCGCTGTACCGCGACGAGCACCGCGCCAGCGCCGACGTAAAACGACTCGCCGAGCAGCGCATCGCCGACATCGACCACAAGCTCGCCGAGCTGCGCGGCCTGCGTGAGACGCTCAGCGCGCTGGCCGCCGGCTGCCACGGCGATGACCGCCCGGACTGCCCGATCCTCGCCGATCTGGCCGGCGAGCCGCCGCCCCAGTAATGCAGTGATCTGGCGCAATGCGCCATTGGGCTTTGCCCACACATCGGTATAATCGCCGTTTTCCGCACTGCAACATCGGGAGAGCCGGCATGCGCCGAGTGGTGTTCAATCAGAAGGGCGGGGTGGGCAAATCGACCATCGCCTGCAATCTCGCGGCGATTGCCGCGGCGCGCGGCCGGCGCACCCTGCTACTCGATCTCGACGCCCAGGGCAACGCCAGTCGCTACCTGCTCGGCGCCGGCTGGGGCGAGATGGAAGGCAGCGCCGCGGATTTTTTCGGCGAGATGCTCAGCTTCACTTTCGCCCCCAAAGGGCTGGCTGGCTGCATCCACCCGACCGCCTTCGACAAGCTCGACATTCTGCCCTCGCACCCCAGCCTCGGCGAGCTGCAGGTGCGCCTCGAATCACGCTACAAAACGGTGAAGCTGGCCAAGGCGCTGGATGAGCTGGGCGACCGCTACGATGAAGTCTTCATCGATACCCCACCGGCGCTGAGCTTTTACAGCATGTCGGCGCTGATCGCCGCAGACAACTGCCTGATCCCCTTCGATTGCGACGACTTCTCCCGCGCGGCGCTCTACCAGCTGCTGCACGATATCGCCGAGGTGCGCGAGGATCACAACCCGGAGCTGCGGGTCGGCGGCATCATCGTCAATCAGTATCAGGGCCGCGCGCGCCTGCCGCGCCAGCTGGTGGCCGAACTGCGCGAGGAGGGGCTGCCGCTAATCGAACCCTACCTGTCCAGCTCGGTGGCGATCCGCGAATCCCACCAGCGCGGCCTGCCGATGATCCACCTCGACCGGCGCCACAAACTCAGCGCCGAATTCGAGGCGCTGTACGACGCGCTGCAGAGCACACCCGCCCAAACCTGAGCGGCGGCGACGCGAGACGGGCGGCACCGCTGCGGTGGATCAGCGCGCCTGTGACCGGATCGACGGTACTGCGCCGGAAATCCGACGCACGCCGCCATCGGGCGACGGACGGCGCCGCCGCAAGCGCGCCGCTGTGGCACTCTCGGCGGGTTACAGAAGCGGAGTCGGCATGCGCCACCCCAATCAGTTTCAGCTGCTGCGCGAACGGCGCTTCGCGCCCTATTTCGCCACCCAGTTCCTCGGCGCGTTCAACGATAATGTGTTCAAAAACGCGCTGCTGGTGATGATCGCCTTCCAGGTGCAGGACTCGCTGGGGCTGTCCTCGCACACCCTGATCAACCTCGCCGCGGGGCTGTTCATCCTGCCCTTTTTCATGTTTTCGGCGATCGCCGGCTGGCTGGCCGATCGCGCCGACAAGGCGCGCATGATGCGCCGCGTGAAGCTCGCCGAGATCGCCATCATGGCCGCCGGCGCCGCCGGGCTGCTGCTCGGCGATGTGCCCTTTCTGATCGGCGTGCTGTTTCTGATGGGCGTGCAATCGGCCTTCTTCGGCCCGCTCAAATACGGCCTGCTGCCACAGCATTTGCACCGCGACGAGCTGCTCGGCGGCAACGGCATGGTCGGCGCCGGCACCTTCGTGGCGATCCTCTTCGGCACCATCGCCGGCGGCAAGCTGATCGTCGCCGAGCACGGCGCCGAGCTGGTCGCCGGCAGCGTGCTGGCGCTGGCTGTGCTGGGCTATCTGGCCAGCCTCGGCATCCCCTCGGCGCCGCCCAGCCCGCACGCGCAGCTCACCGTGCGGGTCAGCACCTGGCGCCTGCTGCAGGGCCTGCGCCGCAAGCGCGCCACCTTCTACGGCGTGCTCGGCATCTCCTGGTTCTGGTTCATGGGCGCCACCTATCTCGCCCAGCTGCCCAATTTCGTCAAGCTGACGATCGGCGGCAGCGTCGATGTATTCACCCTGCTGCTGTGCTGCTTTTCTGCGGGAATCGGCATCGGTGCGCTCATCTGCGAGCGCCTCTCCGAACGCCGCGTGGAGCCGGGGCTGGCGCCGCTGGGCGCACTGCTGGTGAGCCTGTTCGGCTTTGATCTGGCGCTCGCCGCACCGGCCGAGCCGATGAATGCCGGGCTCGGTGAGGCGCTGGGCGTAGCCGCCTTTCTCGACGCCGGTGGCGGGCTGCGCATGGCCATCGATGTGTTCGGCATCGGCATCGGCGGCGGGCTCTTTGCGGTGCCGCTCAATGCGCTGGTCCAACAGCGCAGCGAGGCCGACCGGCGGGCGCGCATCATCGCCGCCAACAATGTGCTCAATGCGCTGCTGATGGTGCTCTCCGCGGCGCTGGCGATCGCTGTGCTGAGCGTCGCCGGGCTGAGCATCGCGCAGTTATTCGCGCTCATCGCCACCGCCAATCTGCTGGCACTGCTGGCGCTGTGCGTGCGGCTGCAGGAGCTGCCGCTGCGCTGCCTCGCCTGGCTGCTGTCCAGCGTTCGCTACCGGATGCGCGCCGAGCTGCCGGCGGCGCTGGATGAGAGTGGCCCGCTGCTGCTGCACTGCGCCAGCGGCCACCGCCACGCCGCGCTACTGCTGCTCGCCAAGCTGCCGCGGCCGGCGCTATGGCTACTCGATGAAACGCATTTCTCCGGCTTTACCGGCCGTCTGTGGCGCGGACTCGGTGCGCACTCGCTGGCCGATGCGGAAGCCGTCAACGCCAGCCTCACCCGCGGCCTGGCGCGCGGCGAACTGGTCTGCGTAGTGGGCGCCGGAGTGCCGGATCTGGCGCGCCTGCCGCGGGTCGCGCTGCAATTGCAGATCACCGACGGGCGCGCCCGTCTGCACACCGGGGCGGGCGCCAGAAGCCATTGACCGGAAAAACCATCGACCAGCACTGCGCGACCGGATGCGCAGCGCAGAGGATGCAGAGATGACACGCAACCCTGGCATGCCAATCTGGGCGATCGCCTTCATCGGCACCTGGCTGGCGGTGCTCGGACTGGTCGATCCGGTCCCTCAGGACCCGGCCTATCACGCCTTCGCCGATCGTCGCACCCTGCTCGGCCTGCCCAACGCCGCCGATGTGCTCAGCAATCTGGGTTTTCTCGCCGCCGGGCTGTGGGGCTGGCACGCCTGCTCACGCGGGCATTTTCGACACCCCTCCGAGCGCCGCGCGTGGCGCTTGCTGTTCGCTGCGGTGATCGCCACCACGTTCGGCTCGGCCTGGTATCACCTGGCGCCGGATACGCCGCGGCTGGTGTGGGATCGACTGCCGATGGCAGTGGCTTTCATGGCCTTGCTGGCGGCGCTGGTCAGCGAGCGGCTGGATGCCCGGCTGGGCGCCCGACTGCTGTGGCCACTGGCGGTGCTGGGGGTGGCCAGCGTGGGCTGGTGGGCGTGGACGGAGAGCACCGGAGGCGGCGATCTGCGCGCCTACGCGCTGGTGCAATTTCTGACCCTGCTGGCCGCCGCAGGGCTGCTGCTGCGCCAGCGCGCGCCCTACAGCCACGCCATTGGCTACTGGCTGGCGTTGGCCGGCTACGCCCTGGCCAAGCTGACGGAGTACGCTGATCGGGGGGTTTTCACCGTCAGCGGCGAATGGTTCTCCGGGCACAGCGCCAAGCACCTGCTGGCCGCCGCCGGGGTCGCCGCGCTGGCGTGGATGCTAACGCGCCGCCGACCGCGCTGAGGGCCGGCGGCGCTGGAGGCGGCACCATTGCGTGAAAGTGGCGCGCTGGTGCGCTACATCCCAAAGCCATAGATCAGCAACTTGGCCATCAGGTGCATGCCATCGCGATGCGGCACGGTGCCGGCGTTGCGCATGATCTCGCGGCCGCGCTCGGAGCGGGCGAATTCGACGAACTGCTTGACCGTGCCGCCAGGATTGGGCTGGGTGACCAGATACAGCGGGCGGTACATGCCGTAGTCGCCATTCTGCACGTTCTCGTATGATGGCTCGCGGCCATCCAGGCTGATGATTTTCACATCGCGCCGCCGCGCACTGGACACCCCGGTCACGCCGATCGCCAGCGGATCGCTCTCCACCGCTTCCTCCAGTGGGCCGGATGAGCGCACCGATTCGGTAGTTTGGAATTCGATGCCACCATCCTCGAACAGATACTGGCGGGTGGCATAGCCGACACCGCTGATCTTGCCATCGCGCGACATTGAGCGGATCGGCTGGTCGGAACCGCCTAGCTGGCTCCAGTTGGTGACCTCGCCGAGCAACACGCCCTTGAGCTGTTCGCTGCTCAGGTTGTCGATGGGATTGTCCGGATGGACGATCACCACCAGCGCATCCCAGGCCACCGGGTGCATGCTGATGTGCAGCTCTTTGGGGTCGGTCTCCGGCAACGCCATGCGGCAGGCACCGCCCATCTGCACCACTTGATTGGCGGTGTCGCGGATACCGCGCGTAGCGCCACCACCCTGCAGCTCGATGGAGATACCGGTCTCGGCCTCAAAGCCGGCGGCCAGCTCGGCCATGAAGGCTTTCTTGGTGATACCACAACCGGCCCAGGTGATGGTCTCGGCGCGCAGCGGCGCAATCGCCAGACCCAGCGCACCCAGCAGCAGCAGGGCGCGACAAAAGGAAATCAGGCTTTTCATGACTCTGACTTTCTCCAATGACCGGGCGCAGGCCCGATTCAGGTACCGTCGGATGACAGCGGCCGACACTAGCCGACCTCCGCCCCGTCAGTCTGAGACCGGGTACCACTTGGAAAAATCTTGCCAAATAGAAGCACTCGGGAGGTAGCCCGGTGCACGCTGCGAAGCCTGTTCAGTAAAGCGACTCCTGCGGCCAGATCGACCACAGCGCCAGCAGGCCCGGCAGACAACAGACAAGGCCGGCGAGCAATCGAGACTGCCAGACGGGGAGCGGCTGCAGCACGCCGGCCAACACTACACCCGGCAGTGGCGAAAGCGCCAGTAGCAGCAGCGCGGGCAGATCCAGCCCGGCATAGAAGTGCGCCAGGGTGAGTATCGCAGCGAGCGCGAAAGCGGCCAGATCCGTACCCGGCCGCCCGAGCGCGCGCGGCGCGCGCAGCAGGCTGTACAGCCACCAACCGCCCAGTGCCGCGGCGAGCACACCGGCGAACTGGCCGATCAGCAGCGAGCCATCGATGGCCACCACCAGCGCGGTCATCACCAGCGGCGCCAGCAGGCAGCTGGCGCCGTAGTCCTGCTGCGCGCCGCGGCGCGCCAGCCACCACAGCAGCGCCCACAGGGCACCGCCGGCGAGCAGCACCAGAGCGACGCGCGGCAGCGGCCAGCGCTGCAACAGCGGCCACAGCAGCCAGACCAGCGCCACGCCAATCAGCAGCCCGACGCCGAGCAGGCCCATCGGGCGCTCGCGCCACGACCAGGGCACGAAGCAGACAAACACCCAGGCCAGCGCCAGCAGCGGCAGCAGGCGATCCGGGCTGCGCGCCGGCGGAAACTGGAAGCCAGCGTGGACCAGCAGCAGGCCCAGAGCCGCGCCGGCAAACAGTGCCGTCGCTGCCACCCGCGCCGCGCCGTCACTGGCGCGCGTGCCGGCCGTCGCCAGGCCGCCGATCACACAGACGGCGACGCTCAGCAGCAGCGGCCAGAAGACCGTGTCGCCGAGCAGCTGCAAAGTCTCATCAGACATCAGCTCACCCCTGAGCGCGCCGTCGCCGCCAGTGGCGGCGACGGCTGCTGCACACTACTGGCGAATACCCTCGACAAACAGATTCAGAGTGACTTCATCGGGAATTCCCGGCAAGCCGTATTCCATGCCCCACTGGCTGCGCTTGACCACCGCGGTGGCGTTGTAGCCGGCGCGATAGCCACCCCAGGGATCCTCGCCCTCACCGATCTTGACCACATCGAAGGCCACCGGATGCGCCTGGCCGAGCATGCTCAGCTCACCCTTGAGCACGCCCTTCTCGGCGCTGCCCTCGTAGCTGCTGGAGGTGAAGCTCAGCTCGGGAAACTCGGTGGCGTTGAAAAAGTCGGGGCTGCGCAGATGCTCATCGCGCTTTTCGTGATTGCTGTCGATGCTGGCGGTCTGGATGACCATGCTGACACTGTTGTTGGCCGGGTTGTCGGCATCCAGCGTGAACTCGCCAGCGACCTCGTTGAAGCGCCCGACCAGATCGCTGAAACCGAGGTGGCCGGCGATGAACTGGGCCGTGGTGTGCGCGGCATCGATCTTGTAATTGTCCGCGGCCAACGCACTGCCGGTAAACAATACGGCGGCGGCGGCCAGACTCGTAGCGAGGGTTTTCATGTGTGTCTCCGTGCTCGATTCGTTTGAAAAGAAAGGGCAGGATAGGGAAACAGGCCCAATCTTGATAAGCGGACTTTCAGGCAAGGGTTTGTTTCCCAAGAGGAACGAATCAATGGACAAATTGACGAGTCTACGTGTGTTTTGCCGCGTTCTCGACAGCCACAGCTTCGCCCAGGCGGCGCGCGATCTGGGCCTCTCCGCAGGCATGGTCAGCAAGCACGTGGCGCGGCTGGAGGGCGAGTTGGGCACCCGCCTGCTCAATCGCACTACCCGGCGCGTCAGCGCCACCGAGGCCGGCCGCGGCTACTACCGCCGGGCGCAGCAGATCCTGCGTGCACTGGACGAGGCCGAAGAGGAGATCAGCGCCCTGGGCGGAGCGCCGCGCGGCTGGCTGAAGGTATCGATGCCGCTGGATTTCGGCCTCAGCTATCTGGCGCCGTTGGTCGCCGACTTCCTCAGCGCCCACCCGCAGATGTCGCTGGAGGCGGTCTACGAAGACCGCACCGTGGACCTGGTCAGCGAGGGTTTCGACCTCGCAGTGCGCGTCGGCGCCATGCCCGACAGCAGCCTGATCGGCCGCAAGCTGGCCGAGGATCACGACATCGTCTGCGCCGCACCCGACTACCTGCGCCGCCACGGCACGCCGCAGCATCCCGGCGAGCTGCGCGAGCACGCCCACCTCAGCTACCACTACTGGCCAGGCAGCGACACCTACGTTTTCCACGGCCCGCAGGGGCAGATCAGCGTGAACTGGCGCAGCCGCCTGCGCGCTAACAACGGCTCATCGCTGGTCACCGCCGCGGTGCGCGGGCTGGGCATCATCGCCCAGCCGACCTTCATCGTCGGCGACGCGCTGCGCCGCGGCGAGCTGGTGCAGATCCTGCCCGATTACCAGATGGACGCCATCAACATCTACGCCCTCTACCCGCACCGCACCCTGGCCTCGACCAAGCTGCGCGCCTTTGTCGACTTCCTCGCCGCACGGCTCGGCGGCGACGACTACTCCCTGCGCAACGCCGACGAGGCCGGCGATGGCAGCACCAGCGGCGCCGGCTCGGCGACGCCGTAGCCCTGCACGAAATCCACGCCGATGGCGGCCAGCAGACGGCGCTCGGCGTCGCCCTCCACACCCTCGGCGATGGTGCGCTTGCCGAGCACGTGAGCGATCTCGTTGATCGAGCGCACCAGCGCATAATCGATGCTGTCGCGGACGATATCGCGCACAAACATGGCGTCGATCTTGACGTAGTCCACCGGCAACCGCTTGAGATAGGCGTAGCTGGACAGGCCACTGCCGAAATCGTCCAGCGCGACCCGGCAGCCGAGCGCTTTGAGGCGTGAGAGAAAGCGCTGCGCACCGTCGAGATTGGCGATGGTGGCGGTTTCGGTGACTTCGAAACACAGCCGCTGCGGCGCCACGCCGCTGGCCTCGAGCATCGCCGCGATGGCCTCGCAGGCGGTCGGATCACCCAGCGTCTGTCCCGACAGATTGACCGCCACCAGCCCGCCGTGGGCTGGCGCACTGGCCAGCCAATCGAGCACCCGGCGCACCACCCAGCGGTCGATCTGCGCCGCCTGCGCATAGCGCTCGGCGACGTACATAAAGCTGTCCGGGGAGATCAGGCTGCCGTCCTCTTCGCGCAAGCGCAGCAGCAGCTCGCAGTGCCCGCCGCCCCCCGGCGGCGGCGCCTGCCCCGCAGCCAGCGTGCTGCAGGGCAGGATCGGCTGGGCGCACAGGGTGAAGCCGTCGTCACTTTGCAGGGCGCGCTCGATGCGCTCCAGCCAGTCCATCTCGCCGCGCCGCTGGCGGCCGCCGGCGGCATCGTCCTGATAGATGCGCACGCGGTTGCCGCCGGCGCCCTTGGCCGCGTAGCAGGCCTCGTCGGCGCTGCGCAGCAGACCGGCGGCGTTTTCCGCGCGGGCATCGATCAGCGCCACGCCGATACTCGCGCCGAGGCGATGCTCGCTGCCCTCGCAGGGGAAGCGAAAGCCCTCCACCAGCGCGCGCAGCTTCTCCGCCAGGCGCGCCGCCTGATCCAGCCCGCAGTGCTCCATCAGCACGCCGAACTCGTCGCCACCGAGCCGCGCCAGGGTGTCGCGGCCGCGCACCTCACTGCGCAGCAGTGCCGACAGGCGGCGCAGCAGCTCATCGCCAGCAGCGTGGCCGCAGGCGTCGTTGACCGCCTTGAAACGATCCAGATCGATGTAGCACAGGGCGTGGCCATCACCGCTGCGACGCGCCGAGTTGATCGCCCGCGCCAGGCGCAGCTCGAATTCGTGGCGATTGACCAGCCCGGTGAGCGGATCGTGGCTGGCCTGATAGCGCAGCTGGTTGACCAGGTGGCGGCTGCCGGTGATATCGACCAGCCCCATGGCCACCGCCGGGCTGCCGCGAAAGCTGAAGCGGCTGGCGCTCAGCGAGTACCAGCGGGCCACCTGCCCTGGCGCGCACAGCGCCACTTCATCGGCGTGCACGCGACGCTCGCGGCGCAGCCGGGCGAGCAGGCGGCAGCGCTGGCGGAGATCGGCGTGAAACTCGCCGACGCGGCGCGCACACAGCTCGCCCGGCCCTTCGCCGACGGCCTGCTCGGCGGCGCGATTGGCGTAGACGATGGCGCCGTCATCGAGGCGCGCGACGAGGATCGGCATCGGTGCCGCCTCGATGATGGCGCGAAAGCTGGCCGTGCCGCCGCGCCGTTCGATGCCCAGCAGCCAACCCAGGCGCCACCAGCGAGCGTCCTCCAACCAGTGGCGCGATTGCGCGCCGACCAGCAGCGCCAACGGCAGCGCCAGCCACAGCGCGGCGGTCGACCCGGCCTGCGGCCAGCGCCAGGCCGCCCAGCCGAGCAGAGCGCCGAGCAGCAACGGCGGCGCAGCGGACAACAGGCTGCGCAGGACAGCGCGACGCGGCCGTTTGCCGGGCCGCTGCAAGGGCATGCGGGGTGAGTTCACGAGCGATCCCAAAACCTGAAGAAAGCCGCACGCGAGACACCGCGGCGGCGCGATGGCACAGTGTATCGCGACGCGCCATAGTTTTGACACTGCCATATCGAAAGCCGCCCGCGGGCACCCGGCAACAGGTGATTGGACAGCTGCCGCACCGCGGGGCTATCTTCACTGCCAGCGCTTTCTCCAGCGCTGCCAGCGGCGCCGCCGCGCGCCGCCCCACCCGCACACAGGATCCCTCGATGAAGCCACCGCGCCAGCCGCTGTACGAGATGCGCATCGCCGTCCGCTGGGGTGACATGGACGCCCTCGGCCACGTCAACAACACCATCTACTTCCGCTACTTCGAGCAGGCGCGCATCGAGTGGCTGGAGCACTCCGGCTACGCCACGCTGCTCGCCGAAGATCCGCAGCAGCCCAGCGAAGGCCCGGTGATCGCCGACGCCCACTGTCAGTTTCTGATCCCGGTGACCTACCCCGCCGAGCTGTCGCTGCGGATGTCCGGCGGGCCGCCGGGGCGCTCGAGCTTCGACATCCACTACGAGCTGCGCGACGCCGCCGACAGCACGTGCCTGTACAGCACCGGCAGCACCCGGCTGGTGTGGGTGGATTACCGCGCCGGGCGCTCGATGCCGCTGCCGGCGGTGCTGCGCGAGCAGCTGCCAGCGGCAGCAGACAGCGGCGGCTGAGGTGGCGCGATGAATTTTTGCAGCCACTGCGGCAGCCCGGTGCAGACGCGCGTGCCGCCGGGCGACAACCGCGAGCGCCACGTCTGCCCGGCTTGCGAAACCATCCACTACAGCAATCCCAACAATGTCTGCGGCTGCATTCTCGAATGGCGCGGGCGGGTATTGTTGTGCAAGCGCAGCATCGAGCCGCGGCACGGCTACTGGACGCTACCGGCCGGTTTTATGGAAAACCGCGAAACCACCATCGAAGGCGCCGCCCGCGAGGCCCGCGAAGAAGCCTGCGCGCAGGCCGAGTCACTGTCGCTGTTCGGCATCTACAACCTGCCCTTCATCAGCCAGGTCTACCTGATGTACCACGGCCGGCTGGCCGGCGGCGAGGCGCGCGCCGGCGCCGAAACCAGCGACGTGGGGCTGTTCGACGAGCGCGAAGTCCCCTGGGATGAGCTGGCCTTTCCGGTGGTCGTGGAGAGCCTGCGGCGCTGGTTCGAGGATCGCCGCCGTGGCGATTTTCGCGTGCACCACGCCGACATCCTCTCGCGGCCCGGTCAGCCGCTGCAGATCCAGCGGCTCGACTGAGCCGATCGGCACCGCCGCTATCGCGGCGGGTTCAGCCCTCGTCGCCGCGCGCCACCGGGCGCGACGGATCGGTGACCCACTCGCTCCACGAGCCCGGATACAGCGCCGGCGCGCCGAGGCCGGCGTGCTGCATCGCCAGCACATTGTGCGCCGCGGTCACGCCGGAGCCGCAGTAGCAGATGGCGCGCTCGCTGGCAGCGCCGTCGAGCAGTGCGGCGTGGCGCGCGCGCAGCTCGGCGGCGGGCAGAAAGACGCCGTCGGCGAGGTTGCCGGCGAAGGGCGCGCAGCGCGCCCCGGGGATGTGCCCGGCGACCGGATCCAGCGGCTCCACCTCGCCGCGAAAGCGCGCCGCGTCGCGGGCGTCGAGCAGCGGCCGGTCACCGCTGGCGCTGGCGCGCGCCACCGCCTCGACATCGACCGCTTCGAGCAGCGGCCGGCGCGGCACAAAGCGCGTCGCAGCGCGCTGTGGCGGATCGCAGCTCTGCGCGCCGCCGGCGGCGAGCCAGGCCTGCCAGCCGCCATCGAGCACCGCTACCGCGTCGTGGCCCAGCCAGCGCAGCAGCCACCAGCAGCGCGCGGCGATGGCGCCGCCGGCGTCGTCGTAGGCGACCACCTGGGTGTCGCCGTCGATGCCCCACTCGCCGAGTCGCCGCGCCAATGCGTCGCGCGGTGGCAACGGGTGGCGACCGGTCTCGCCGGGGCGGATCTCACCGGCGAGGTCTTCGTCGAGGTGCGCGTAGGCGGCGCCGGGGATGTGCCCGGCGGCCCAGGCGGCGCGCCCCTGGCCGGGGTCGGCCAGCGAGAAGCGGCAGTCGAGCAGCCGGCAGTCATCGCGCTGCAGCAGCTCGCGCAGGGCCGCGACGTCGATCAGCGTGCGGTACATCGGGACTCCTCAGCAATCCAGTTTGGACAGTTCGCGGCGCAGGATTTTGCCGACGTTGGTCTTCGGCAACTCATCGACGAAACACACTTCGCGCGGCCGCTTGTAGCCGGTGAGGTTGCTGCGGCAGTGGGCCAGCAGCTCGTCGGCGCCGAGTTGCGGGTCGCGGCGCACCACGTAGATCCGCACCAGCTCGCCAGACTGCTCGTCGGGCACACCGATGGCACCCACTTCGAGCACTCCGGGATGCTCGGCGACCACCGCTTCCACCTCGTTGGGATACACGTTGAAACCGGACACGTTGATCATGTCTTTGAGGCGATCGACGATGCGGAAGTAGCCCTGTTCGTCGCAGGTGGCCATGTCGCCGGTGCGCAGCCAGCCGTCCTCGTCGAGCACCTTGGCGGTCTCCTCCGGGCGCTGCCAGTAGCCGCGCATCACCTGCGGGCCGCGCACGCACAGCTCGCCGACCTCACCGGCCGGCAGCTCATTGCCAGCCTCATCGCAGATGCGGCACTCGGTGCTCGGCAGCGGCAGGCCGATGGCGCCGTTGTAAGCGGGCAGATCGACCGGGTTGATGCACACCGCCGGCGAGGTCTCGGTGAGGCCGTAGGCCTCCACCAGAGTGACGCCGGTGGTGCGCTTCCAGCGCTCGGCCACCGCCGGCTGCACCGCCATGCCGCCACCGAGGGAGAATTTGAAGGCGGAAAAATCGAGCTGATCGAAGCCCGGCGTATTGAGCAGGCCGTTGAACAGGGTGTTGACGCCGGTGAGCACGGTGAAGCGCACCCGGCCGAGCTGTTTGACGAAATCCGGCATGTCGCGCGGATTGGTGATCAGCAGGCTGGTGGCGCCCAGCTCCATAAACACCAGTGCGTTCGCCGTCAGGGCAAAGATATGGTAGAGCGGCAACGCGGTGACGATCAGCTCCTTGCCCTCTTCGATCCCGGCGGCCAGCACCCACTGCCGCGCCTGCAGCATATTGGCGACCATATTGGCGTGGCTGAGCACGGCGCCCTTGGCCACCCCGGTAGTGCCGCCGGTGTACTGCAAAAAGGCGATATCGTCGCCGCTTATGGCCGGCGGGTCGAAGGTCAGCTGCGCGCCCTCGGCCAGCGCGCGACGCAGCGGCACCGCTTGCGGCAGCGACCAGGCCGGCACCATTTTCTTCAGCCGGCGCACCGCGAAGTTCACCAGCGGCCGCTTGGGAAAACCGAGCAGATCGCCGATGGCGGTGACCAGCACGTGGCGCACGCGGGTCTCGTCGATCACCTCCTGCAGGGTGTGGGCGAAGTTCTCCAGTATCACGATCGCCGTGGCGCCGGAATCCTCGAGCTGGTGACGCAACTCGCGGGCGGTGTACATGGGGTTGGTGTTGACCACCACCAGCCCGGCGCGCAGCGCGCCGAATAGCGCCACCGGGTACTGCAGCAGGTTGGGCATCATCAGCGCGATGCGATCGCCGCGCTGCAGGCCGAGATTCCGCTGCAGATAGGCGGCAAAATCGCGCGACAGGCGATCGAGGCAGCCGTAGCTGATACTCGCGCCCATGTTGATGCAGGCGGTGTTCTGGGCATAACGGCCGCAGCTGCGCTCGAACAGATCCACCACCGAGCGGTAGGCTGTGGCATCTATCTCCGCCGCCACACCGGGGGGGTAGCTTTGCAGCCAGATCTTATCCATCCCGTCCTCCAGCGCGCCCGCCGTGATCGCGGGCGTCGTCACAGTGCGGCGCTCAATTGGCGCCGCAACATTTCTTGTATTTCTTGCCGCTGCCGCAGGGGCA
>CBFCYW010000085.1:0-17002 GCA_965602395.1 uncultured Chromatiales bacterium | reverse complement strand
CTGGCGGGAGGCCGGGGCGGTTGCCGTGGCGGGGGGCGGGGCAGTGGCGTTGCCTGCGTCGCTCGCCGGGCCGGCATCCGCCACGGCGGCGGTGCGAGTTGCTGCACCGCTTGCGGCGTCGCTTGCCGTGGCCGTGGCCGTGGCCGTGGCTGCGGCGGTCGGCGCGGGCCGGGATGCCGGCGTCGGTGTTTGCGCGCGCTGCGCGCTTTCGCGGCGGGCAGTCCCCACGGGGGCGGTCTGCAGGCCGGCGACCAGCGGCTGGCCGTCGACGAAGCTGATGCTGCGCACCTCGACGCGCGCGGTGCCGGCATCTTTGACCCCGAGCACGACCGCGGCGCCGTAGGACAGATCCAGCAGGCGGTTGTCCACAAAGGGGCCGCGATCATTGACTTTGACCACCGCGCTGCGGCCGTTGTCCAGATTGGTCACCTGCACCCAGGTGGGCAGCGGCAGGCTGCGGTGCGCGGCGGTCATGGTGTACATGTCGTAGGGCTCGCCGCTGGAGGTGCGCCGACCGTGAAATTTGCTGCCGTACCAGGAGGCCACGCCGCGCTGCACGTAGCCCTCGGCGGATGGCATCACCGTGTACTGGCGGCCGTAGACTTCGTAGGGGGAGTGGTTGCCGTACCTGGCGCGCGGCTCGGCGCGCGGCTGCAGGTGGCGGACCTGCTCGGCGGTGATGTTGGCGCCGGGGCCGTCGCGCTCCTCCATCACGCCGCAGGCGGTGATCAGCGCGATCAGGGCGGCCAGCGGCAGCCAGCTGGTCAGCCAGCCGGGTAGCCAGTGTGGCAGCCAGTGTGGCAGCCATCGCCGCCGGCAGTGCGGCATCAGCGCGGCTCCAGACCGCGCCGGGCGCGGATTTCGCCGGCCAGCTGGTAGACCGCCATGGCGTACAGGCGGCTGTGGTTGTAGCGGGTGATGACGTAGAAATTGTGCGCGCCGATCCAGCTTTCGCGGGCTTCGCCGTTGTCCAGATCCATCACCGTGTACGGCCCGTCGAAGCCGGCTTCGAGGCCGGCGGCGGCGAGCTGCTCGCGGCTTAGCTTCGGCTTCAGGCCGCCGTCGGCCAGCTCGCGCCAGGCATCACCTGCGGGGTTTGCGCGAGCGGTGACGGCGCCGCCCTGGCGCCAGCCGTGGCGGGCGAAGTAGTTGGCCACGCTGCCGATCACATCCGCCAGGCTGTGCCACAGATCGCGCTGGCCGTCGCCGTCGAAATCCACCGCGTAGGCGCGGTAGCTGGAGGAGATGAACTGCGGCATGCCCATGGCCGCGGCGTAGGAGCCTTTGGCGGCCAGCGGGTCTATCCCCTCTTCGCGCACCAGCAGCAGGAATTCCTCCAGTTCGCGGGTGAAAAATTTGCTCCGCGGCGGGTAGTCGAAGGCCAGCGTGGCCAGCGATGCCAGCGCCGGGTACTTGCCCTTGTAGCGGCCGTAGAAGGTCTCCACGCCGATGATCGCGACGATGATTTCGGCCGGCACGCCGTAGTGCTGCTCGGCGCGCGCCAGCAGCTCGGCGTGCTCGCCCCAGAAGGCGGCGCCGCCGTCGATGCGCTTGTCGGTGATGAAAATCTTTCTGTACTCGCCCCAGTTGAGCACCCGCTCGGCGGGCCGCGAGATGGCGTCGAGCACCGCCTGCTGGCGCTCGGCGCGCTGGAACAGGCCGCGCAGCTCGGCGGCGTTGAGGCCGTGCTCGGCGGAGACGCGCTCGATGAAGGCGCGCGCTTCGGGGTGATCGACGTAGCTGGCCGCGGCGGCGGCCGGCGCGGGCGCCAGCACGGATGCGCAGAGGCACAGGGCGAGGGCCGGAGCGGCGGCGCGGATGCGCGCGGGGATGAAATCCAAGGCGACTATCTCCTCAGCAGGTGGCGGTGCGACTGCACGGACATGAGAATACCGAAGCCCATCAGCAGGGTCACCATCGAGGTGCCACCGTAGCTCACCAGCGGCAGCGGCACGCCTACCACCGGCAGCAGGCCGGTGACCATGCCGACGTTGACGAACAGGTAGACGAAGAAGGTCAGGCTGACCGCGCCGGCCAGCAGGCGCGCGTAACTGCTCTGCGCCGAGGCGGCGATCACCAGTCCGCGGCCGACCAGCGACAGGTACAGCACCAGCAGCACCGCAGCGCCGACCAGGCCGAATTCCTCGCCGAACACGGCGAAGATGAAATCGGTGTGCCGCTCGGGGAGAAAATCCAGCTGCGACTGGGTGCCGTTCAGCCAGCCCTTGCCGAAGCTGCCGCCGGAGCCGATGGCAATTTTCGACTGGATGATGTGATAGCCGGTGCCCAGCGGGTCCGATTCCGGGTCGAGAAAGGTGCGCACGCGGTCGCGCTGGTAGTCGTGCAGCAGCCAGTGCCAGGCCGCCGGCGCGGCCGCGGCGACCAGTGCGATGCCGCCGAGAATCAGCCGCCATTGCATGCCGGCGAGGAACAGCACGAATATCCCGGCGACGGCAACCAGCAGCGCGGTGCCCAGATCCGGCTGGCGGAAGATCAGCACCACCGGGATCACCAGCAGCACCAGCGCCAGCGCCTGGCGGCCGAGGCGCGGCGGCAGCGGCGCGTCGCTGAGCAGGCGGGCGAGCATCATCGGCACCGCCAGTTTGACCAGCTCCGAAGGCTGCAGGCGCAGCAGGCCGAAATCCAGCCAGCGCTGGGCGCCCTTGCCGGTGTCGCCGAACAGCAGCACGCCGATCAGCAGCAGCAGCCCGCCGAGATAGGCCCACGGCGACCAGCGGCGCATCACCTCCGGCGAGATCTGGGCGATGATCAGCATCAGGAAAAAGCCGAGGCCCAGGCGCATCGTCTGGCGCTGCACCAGCGCCAGGTTTTCGCCGCTGGCGCTGTACAGCACCAGCAGGCCGACTGCGGACAGCACCAGCAGGCCGAGCAGCAGCGATAGATCGATGTGCAGCCAGCCGATCAGTGCGCGCGCACCGCTGGGTGCGCGGCGGCGTTCAGTTGCCAGAGCCATCGTTGTCCTCCGCGCCGGATGCCTGTCTGTCGCCATCGCCATCGCCATCGGCCGGCGCGCTGCCGGGCGGTGGCAGCAGGCCACCGCCAATCGGCGCCAGCGGCGGTAGCTCGGTGAGCCAGGCATCCATCACCCGGCGGGCGATGGGCGCCGCCACCGAGCCGCCGCTGCCGCCGTGTTCGATGACCACCGCGACCGCGATGCGCGCCTCTTCGGCCGGCGCGTAGCCGATGTACAGCGCGTGGTCGCGCAGCTTGCGCGCCAGGGTTTCTGCGTCGTATTCCTCATCCTGCCCGAGGTTGAAGACCTGTGCCGTGCCGGTCTTGCCCGCAGTGCTGTATCCGGTGTCGGCGAAGGCGCGTCGCGCGGTGCCGCGCAGGCTCTGGTTGACCTGCTCCATGGCGTGCTGCACCTGCCGCCAGCCGTGCTCGTTGCGCAGTTTTACCGCAGCCAGCGGCTCGATATGCTGCGCTTGCAGCTCGGCGCCGGCGCCAGCTCGACTGGCCAGCAGCAGGCGTGGCCGCAGGCGCTCGCCGGAGCGCGCCAGGCTGGCGGTAGCGTGCGCCAGCTGCAGCGGCGTGGTGGTCAGGTAGCCCTGGCCGATGCCGGTGATCAGCGTCTCCCCCGGATACCAGGGCTGGCCGCGGCTGTCGCGCTTCCACTGCCGCGAGGGCAGGATGCCGCTGGCTTCGCCGACCGTGTCGATGCCGCTGCGCTGGCCGAAGCCGAACTGGCCGAGCATCGGAGAGATGCGGTCGATGCCCAGGCGCAGGGCCATGTCGTAAAAGAGTACGTCGCAGCTCTGGTTGATCGCTTGGGAGAGATCCACCAGCCCGTGCCCGCTGCGTTTCCAGTCGCGATAGCGGCGCTCGTCGTTGGGCAGCTGGTAGTAGCCGATGCAGAAGGTGCGCTGGCGCGGCCGCTGCACGCCCGAATCCAGCCCGGCCAGGCCGATGATCGGTTTCACCGTCGAACCCGGCGGGTACTGGCCGCTGAGGACGCGGTTGAACAGCGGTCGCTCGCGGTCGTCGCGCAGGCGCGCGTAGTCGGCGCTGGCGATGCCGTTGACGAACAGATTGGGGTCGTAGGTCGGCTTGCTGACCAGCGCCAGCACCTCGCCGCTGCGCGGGTCGATGGCGGCCAGCGCGCCGCTCTGCTCGCCGAGCGCCGCCTCGGCGATGCGCTGCAGGCGGCTGTCGAGGGTCAGGTAGAGATCCTGCCCGGGCACCGGCGGGCTGTCTTCGAGCACGCGCAGCACGCGCCCGGCGACGTTCACCTCGACGCGCTGGTAGCCGACCCGGCCGTGCAGCAGGGATTCGTAGTAGCGCTCGACACCGGTTTTGCCGATGTGGTCGGTGGCGCGGTAGTTGACCGCGTCGACGCGCTGCAGCTCGCGCTCGTTGATGCGCCCGACGTAGCCGACACTGTGCACCGCCAGCTCGCCCAGCGGGTAGTGGCGCGACAGCCGCGCGGCGACGTCCACGCCGGGGAAGCGATGGCGCACCACCGCCAGCCGCGCGACCTCCTCTTCGCTCAGCCGGTAGCGCAGTGGCAGGCCCTCGAAGGGGCGCGCGCGGCGCAGCGCCTTGCGAAAGCGCTGCAGGTCGGCCTCGTCGAGTTCGACGTAGTCGGCCAGCCCGTCGAGGGTGGCCGGCATGTCGTCGACCTCCTCGGGGACGATCTCCAGGCGATAGGTGGGCTGGTTGCCGGCCAGCAGCACACCGTTGCGGTCGAAGATTCGCCCGCGCGTCGGCGCCACCGCCTGCAGGCGCACGCGATTGTTGGTGGAGAGGGTGGCGTAGTGCTCGTGGGCGACCCGCTGCAGGTGGTTGAGGCGCACCAGCAGTACGCTGAGCAGCACCAGTGCGCCGGCGCCGGCGACCAGTGCGCGGCGGCGGAACTGGGCGCTTTCCAGCGCCGGGTCGCGCATCTGCTCGCGGCGGTTCACGGGTGTTCGTTCGCCTGGCTGCAGGGGCTGCGAATTGCGATTGCAATGGGCGGCGACGGACGCCGCCGAATCGGGCGGTCGGCCGGCCCGCGCGCCCGGCCGCAGAGCAGCTCAGCGCGCGGGCCGGCGACGGGGATCACTGCTTGGCGTAGTTGTCCAGCGAGTGCTCGATCTCGGCGCGCGCCGCGGCGACGTCGGCCCAGCCCTCGATCTTGACCCACTTGCCCGGCTCGTTGGCCTTGTACTGCTCGAAGAAGTGGCCGATGGCGTCGAGCAGCGACTTGGGCAGATCGCCGATGTCCTGCACGTCTTTGTACAGCGGGGTCAGCTTGTCCACCGGTACGGCGAGAATCTTGGCGTCTTCGCCGGATTCGTCGGACATCTTCAGCACGCCCACCGGGCGCGCGGCGATCACCGAACCGGCGGCCAGCGGCACCGGGGTCACCACCAGCACGTCGACCGGGTCGCCGTCGTCGGACAGGGTGTGCGGCACGAAGCCGTAGTTGGCCGGGTAGTACATCGCCGTGCCCATGAAGCGGTCCACCAGCAGGGCGCCGCTGTCCTTGTCGATTTCGTACTTGATCGGGCCGCCGTGGGCGGGGATCTCGATGATCACGTTGATCTGGTTGGGGAGATCCTTGCCTGCGCTGATGTTGTCGATATTCATCGCTGATGCCTGTGCTGTGTGGGACAAAGCCACGCATTATACCCGACATGCCGCAGTGCAACACGCGGCTCATTGCGGGTCCAGCGCGGCGCGCGGCGGCAGCTGCCAGTCGATCCCGGTGGCGCCGCGACGACGCAGGTAATCGTTGGCGCGAGAAAAGTGTCGGCAGCCGAAGAAGCCGCGGTGCGCGGATAGCGGCGACGGATGCGGCGCGGTCAGCACCAGGTGCCGCTGGCGGTCGATAAACTGCCCCTTGCGCTGTGCGTAGCTGCCCCAGAGCAGGAATACCAGCCCCGCGCGGGATTCATTGAGGCGGTGGATCACCGCATCGGTGAAGCGCTCCCAACCCTTGCCCTGATGGGCGCCGGCGTTGCCGCGCTCGACAGTCAGCACACTGTTGAGTAAAAACACCCCCTGGCGCGCCCAGGGCAGCAGGCAGCCGTGATCCGCCGGCGGCACGCCGAGATCGGCTTCGATCTCCTTGAAAATGTTTCGCAGCGATGGCGGCGTCGGCACCCCGGGCAGTACCGAAAAGCACATGCCGTGCGCCTGGTTCGGGCCGTGGTAGGGGTCCTGGCCGAGGATCACCACCTCGACGGCATCGAACGGCGTCTGCGCAAAGGCGTTGAAAATCTGTGCGCCCGGCGGGTAGAGCGTTGCCCCGGCGCGCTTGCGCTGGCGCAGGAAATCGCCCAGCTCGCGCATATAGGGCTGTTCGAATTCGTCGCGCAGGCGCGCCTTCCAGCTGGCTTCCAGGCGCAGCCGATCACCGCCCGATGCTGGTTCATCAGCGCTCGCTTCAGCGCCGGGTTTGGCTTCGGCGGGGGGCTCGGGCATCGGCGTTTATCGCTCATGTGTCCAGTCGGTCGTTCAGTTTAAACGCAAACGCCGCTATCCTTCGCCGCTATCCCGGCCGCCCGCCGCCACGCTTGAGTCACGCCGCTTGAACGCCGCGCGCCCCGCGCCCAACACCAGCCCGCTGATCGCGCTGATCGTCGCGCTGCTCGCCGCCCAGTTTCTGGTCGGCGCGGCGCGCGCGGAAGGTATCTGCCCGCCCAACCCCTGGCCGGAAATGGCGGTCAGCGACACCGCGTGGCTGGAAGAAACCCGGCTCAACGCCCGCCAGTTGCGCAGCGAGGCCGGCGTCTACCGGCTGGAGGGCGAGGTCGCCGTCGCCAGTGGCGATCAGCGGGTACGGGCGGACAGTGTCGAGTACCGCCCGGCCGATGGCTTGCTGCGCGCCGAGGGCGATCTGCGCATCGCCCTGCCGGGCCTGCGGCTGGGCGGCGCGCGCGCCGAGAGCCATCCGGCCAGCGGCGAGCTGCGCCTGGAGCAGGCCGACTACCAGCTGCGCATCGAGCCGCCGCGCCTCGGCCAGCACAGTGCGCGCGGCAGCTCCGCGCTGGTGCGCCGCGAACCGGGCGGGCGGCTGGTGCTCAGCGACAGCAGCTACACCACCTGCCCGGAGGATGACAACACCTGGCGGCTGCGCGCCGAGCGCGTCACCCTCGATCGCGCCAACGGGATCGGCACCGCGCGCCATTTGACGCTGGAAATCGGCGACGTCCCGGTGCTCTACGCGCCCTGGTTCAGCTTTCCCATCGGCGATCAGCGCAAGAGCGGCTTTCTGTTTCCGGAGGTCGGCGACAGCGATGCCACCGGCGCCAGCCTGCGCCTGCCCTGGTACTGGAATATCGCCGCCAACGCCGACGCTACCCTGACCCCGCGGCTGATGTCCCGCCGCGGCGCGGCGCTGGAGACCGAGTGGCGCTATCTCAACCGCCAGGGCCACTGGCAGTTCGACCTCGACGGCCTCGACGATCAGGTCACCGAGACCCGCCGTCACTATGCGCGGCTGCGCCACAGCGGTCGCTTCCGGGGCTTTCTCGACGGCCGCCTGAGCAGCTCGATCGACGCTTCGGCGGTCTCCGACGAAGACTACTTCGACCAGCTCAGCGACGACCCGTCGCTGTCCGCGCTCAGCCACCTCGATCGCCGCGCGCAGCTGCTGTATCGCGGCGACCGCTACCGGCTGACGCTGCGCGCACAGCGCTACCAGACCATCGACGAGAGCATCCCCGCCGCGGGCCGCCCCTACGAGCGCCTGCCGCAGCTGCTGCTAAACGGCCGCTGGCCGCTGGCGGTGACCCCCGGCGGCGCGCTCAATCTGGGCCTGCACAGCGAATACGTGCGCTTCGACCGCAATGATTCGATCACCGGCGATCGCCTCGACCTGCGCCCGCGGCTGGACTGGACGCTGGGCGGCCGCTACTGGTTCGCGCGCCCGGCGCTGACCCTCTGGCACAGCAGTTACGAACTCAGTGGCGTCGCCGCCGAAGACCGCGACAACATCCAGCGCAACCTGCCGCTGTTCTCCTTCGACAGCGGCCTGTTCTTCGAGCGCGACCTGCCCGGCGGCGGCCTGCAGACGCTGGAACCGCGCCTGTTCTATCTGCACGCGCCGTATGAGCCGCAGGCCGACGTGCCGCTGTTCGACAGCGGCGAATACGATTTCAGCTTCGCCTCGCTGTTTCGCGAAAACCGCTTCTCCGGCGGCGACCGGGTCGGCGACGCCGATCAGCTCAGCATCGCCATCAGCAGCCGCCTGCTGGATGGCGACAGCGGCGCCGAGTGGCTCAGCCTCGGCCTCGGCCAGATCGTCTACTTCGACGACCGCCGCGTGCAGCTGTTTGGCAACGCGGTGGATCGCGCCTCGCGCTCGCCGCTGGTCGGCGAGCTGCGCGCCACCCTCGACGAGCACTGGCGGATCGTCGCCAGCAGCGAGTGGGACGATCGCCAGCGGTTGACCCGGCAGAGCACGCTGCGCGCCAGCTATCGCGGCGCCGATCAGCGGCTGTTCAACTTCAGCCACCGCTACGACCGCGACGGCGAGGAGCAGGTCGACCTCTCCACCGCCTGGCCGCTGCGCAACAACCTGCGCGGTTTCGCGCGCTGGAATTACTCACTGGATGAAGACCGCACCCTCAACAGTCTGCTCGGCCTGGAATACGAGAGCTGCTGCTGGGCCTTTCGGCTGGCCGCGCGGCAGTACGTCACCGACAGCGACGAGAGCAATCGCAGCATCTACGCGCAGTTGATCCTCAAAGGCCTGGCCGGCGTCGGCCGCGGCGCCGGCGCGCAGCTGCGGCATGATATTCTCGGCTACACAGACCCCTACAATTGAAGTGGGCCGGGCGCCGCGAGTCGGCGCCGACCGCCATCAACACCGCCACCGCAACCGGATACCCCGCGACCGCCATGAAGACCGCCCCCGCCGCCCCGCTCGCGACGCCCTTCGCGGCCCTGTTCCTGCTCACCGCTGTGCTGCTGGTGCCCGCCGCGCGCGGCGCCGATATCGAGCTGCTCGACCGCATCGCCGCGGTGGTCAACGAGGATGTGATCCTCGCCAGCGATCTGAGCCACGCCACCGCGCAACTGGCCCGCGAAGCGCGCCAGCGCAACCAGCGGCTGCCGCCGGCCGGCGTGCTGCGCAAGCAGGTGCTGGAGCGGCTGATCGTCGAACAGCTGCAGCTGCAGGAAGCCCAGCGGCGCGGCATCAGCATCGACGAGCGCTCGCTGGATCAGACCCTGGAACGCATCGCCGAGCGCAACAGCCTGTCGCTGGCCGACTTCCGCCTGGCGCTGATCGATCAGGGCTACAGCTGGTCGCGCTTTCGCGGCAACATCCGCCGCGAAATGATCATCAGCCGGCTGCGCTCGCGCGCGGTGCTGGATCGCATCAATGTCAGCGAGCAGGAGATCGAGGACTACCTCGCCGAGCGCGCCCGCGGCAGCGCCGAACAGCTCGAATACCGCCTCCAGCACCTGCTCGTCGGCCTGCCGCAGAACGCCACGCCGGAGGCCATCGAAGACGCCCGCAGCCGCGCCGAGCAGCTGCGCGGCCAGCTCGATGCCGGGGTCGATTTCGCCCTGCTCGCCGCCAGCCACTCCGACGGCCAGCGCGCGCTGGAGGGCGGCGACCTCGGCTGGCGGCCGCTGAACAAGCTGCCGGCGCTGTTCGCCGAGGCGCTGCGCGGTGGCGATGAGGGCGATCTGGCCGGGCCGCTGCGCAGCGCCAACGGTTTCCACCTGCTGCGCATCGATGGCGTGCGCGGCGGCGAGCGGCACATCGTGCGCCAGAGTCGTGCGCGGCACATTCTGCTCAAGCCCAACGCGATCCGCGACGCCGAGGCGACCCGCAGCGAGCTGCAGCTGCTGCGCGACCGCATCGCCGCCGGAGGCGATTTCGCCGAGCTGGCGCGCGCCCACTCGGAGGACACCGGCAGCGCCGTGGATGGCGGCGATCTCGGTTGGTTCGGCCCCGGCGTAATGGTGCCGGCCTTTCAGGATGTGGTCGATTCGCTGCGCCCCGGCGAACTCAGCCAGCCGTTTCGCTCGCCCTTTGGCTGGCACCTGGTCCAGCTGCTCGGCCGCCGCGACCGCGACGAGACCGAGGAGGTCCTGCAGAGCGAGGCGCGCCAGGCGGTGCGTGAGAGCAAGGCGGCGGAGGAGACCGAGCTGTGGCTGCGCCAGCTGCGCAGCGAGGCCTTCGTCGAACTGCGCGACGGCGGCTGAGGCGGCGGCCGTGTCCGGCGGGCAGCGCGATCTGCCGCGCATCGCCCTGACCCCGGGCGAGCCGGCCGGCATCGGCCCCGATCTGGCCCTGGCGCTGTGCCAGTCGCCGCCGCCCGGCGCGCAGATCGTGCTGCTCTGCGACCCGGCGCTGCTGGCGCAGCGCGCGCGCCTGCTCGGCCTGCGCCTGCGGATTCGCGAATACCGGCCGGGCGACGCCGCGCCGGCCGTCGCCGGCGAGGCCTGTGTGCTGCCGCTGGCGCTGGCCGCGCGCAGCCAGCCCGGCGAGCTGAATCCGGCCAACGCCGGCTACGTGCTCGACAGCCTGGCGCGCGCCTGCGATGGCTGCCTGTCCGGCGAGTTCGATGCGCTGGTCACCGCGCCGGTACACAAAGGGGTGATCAACGACGCCGGCACGCGCTTCTCCGGGCACACCGAATTTCTCGCCGAACGCTGCGGCGGCGTGCAGCCGGTGATGCTGCTGGTGGCCGGCGCGCTGCGCGTGGCGCTGGTCACAACCCATCTGCCGCTGCGCGCGGTGGCGGAGGCGATCACCGCCCAGCGGATCGGCCGCGTCGCGCGCAGCCTGCACCGCGAGCTGCGCGACAAGTTCGCTATCGAGCGGCCGCGGATACTGGTCTGCGGACTGAATCCGCACGCCGGCGAGGGCGGCCATCTCGGCCGCGAAGAGATCGAGATTATCGAGCCGGCGCTGGCAGCGCTACGCGGCGAGGGGATGGATCTCATCGGGCCGCTGCCGGCGGATACCCTGTTCACCCCGCGCCAGCTGGAAGGCGCCGACGCGGTGCTCGCCATGTATCACGATCAGGGGCTGCCGGTGCTCAAGCACGCCGGCTTCGGCGCGGCGGTCAATGTGACCCTCGGCCTGCCGATCATCCGCACCTCGGTGGATCACGGCACGGCGCTGCAGCTGGCCGGCAGCGGCCGCGCCGAGGTCGGCAGCCTGCGCGCCGCGCTGGCGCTGGCCATCGAGCTGGCGCAGCGCCGCGACGGCGGCTGATCGCGCCGGCGCCGATTCGCGCTCAGCTGCGCCGCAGCAGATCGTCGACGAAACCGCGGCCGGCCTCGGCGTGGATATCAAAGGCGAAGTCGACGCCCAGATCGCGCAGTGGCTGGGCCTCTTCCGGGAAGCGGATGGTCGCCGCGATGCGTCCGCGAAAGCCGCTTTCGCGCAGCCGCTCGGCGGCCGACAGGTTGGCGCGGTGCGAGGGCAGGGCGAGGATTACCCAGCGCATCCGCGAGCCGAGATCCGGCAGCCGCGACCAGAAATCCGCATTGGTGCCGTCGCCGCAGATCACTTGCCGGCCGGCCGCGCAGTGCCGCGGCACCTTGTCTTCGTCGACGTCGACGCCGAGGATGGCGCCGCTGGCGGCGGCCGGGTAGTCGGCCTGCAGGCGGTCGTAGATCGCCGAGCCGACGCGGCCCATGCCGAATACCACGACCTCCGCCGGCGGCAGCTCAATCTCGGCGTCGTCCGCCAGGCGCCGGCGGCGTTCGAGGCGCTGGATGCGATTGCGCCAGCGCAGGTAGAGGTGGTCGCCGCCGTTGGCCAGTGGCGCGGAGAGGGCGAAGGAGATCGACAGCGCGATGGCGAATACCGCCAGCCATTGAGTCGGCAGCCAGCCGGCTGCGGCTGCGATGGTGCCGACGATGAGGCCGAATTCGCTGTAGTTGGCGAGGTTCAGCGAGGATTGCCAGGCGGTCCGCGCGCGCAGCCCGAAAAGGCTGAACAGGCCCAGATACAGCGCCACTTTCAGCGGCAGCAGGAGCAGTAGCAGCAGGGCGATGAACAGCTCCGTCCAGCCCGGCAGCGCGGTCATGCCGACGGTCAGAAAGAAGCCGACCAGGAACAGATCCTTGAAGCCGAGCAGCGCCTTGGCCAGCTCGTTGGCCTTGGGGTGCGCGGCGAATAGCATGCCGACCACCAGCGCGCCAAGGTCGCCCTTCATCTGCACCAGTTCGAACAGATCCGCGCCGCCGACCGCCAGGGCGATGCCGAACAGGATCAGCAGCTCGCCGTGGCCGATCCGTGTCAGCAGATAGTGCAGCGGGTGGCGCAGCGGGATCAGCAGCAGCAGGCCGAGCGCCCACCAGCTCGGCAGCTTGGCCGCGGAGATGGCCACGAACAGCACCGCGGCGATGTCCTGAATCACCAGCACGCCGATGGAGATGCGCCCGTGGCGGGTGCTGGCCGCGCCCATTTCGTCGAGGATCTTGACCGCAAACACGGTGCTGGAAAAAGACAGCGCGAAGCCGATCAGCAGCGCGGTGGGAAAATCCAGCCCGCCGACCAGCGCCAGCCCGCTCAGCGACAGCAGCAGCACGAAGCCGCTCATCAGCAGCGTGACCGCCGCCAGGTGCAGGCTCGCCACGCCCCACACTTCGGGGCGGATCAGCGACTGTGGGCGCAGCTTCAGACCGATGGAAAACAGCAGCAGCGTCACGCCGAGATCGGCGGTGACGTGCAGAAACTCGCCGGCCTCGGCGCCGGCCGCGTTGAGGATGAAACCGGCGCCGAGAAAGCCGACCAGTGGCGGCAGGCGCAGGTTGGTAGCCGCCAGTCCACAGAGGAAGGCGATGGCGATCCACAGCGGATCCTTGGGGCCGATGGCGAGGAGTACCTGATCCATGAGCGCAGGGAGTATAGGGGCGCTGCCGCACTTAGAACAGCGGTCGCGGAGGCGATCATCGAGCGGCGCGTGGCGGCGGGTTTGTAATCGGCCGGCGGCGGCACTAGGCTGCCGGCTCGACGGGCGAGCGCCGCCCCGCAAAGGAGCTTTGTCGATGCCAAGTCAACAGAATCCGCCAGCCCGGCGAGCCACGTCGCTCACGGCCCGATTCGCCCTGCTTCTCTCGCTGGTCGGGTTTGTTCTGGCCGCCATCGCCGCGGCCGGCAAAGCCATCGCCGCGCCGCCGCTGGCGGTGGAAAAGCTCGCCGACGACGTCTACGCGCTGATCGGCCCGACCACTGATCGCGACCCCGTGAACCTCGGCAACAACGCCAACTTCGGCGTCATCGTCACCGCGGAAGGCGTGGTGCTGGTGGATCCGGGCGCGACCCGACGTGGCGCGCGGATGATCCACGACGCGGTGCGCGCGATCACCGAGCGGCCGATCACGCTGGTCATCAACACCGGCGGGCAGGATCATCGCTGGCTGGGCAACGGCTATTTCAAGTCACTGGGCGCGCGCGTCATCGCCAACCAAAAGGCCGTCGACGACCAGCGCAGCCGGCTGCACGATCAGCTGGCCCGGCTCGAAACCACGGTCGGCGCCGAGGGTATGACGGGCACGATCGCCGCCTACGCTGACGAGACCTTCGCCGACCGCCGGCTGCTCGAACTCGGCGGCACGCGCATCGAAATTCACCACGCCGGCCAGGCGCACACTCCCGGCGACAGCTTCGTCTGGTTGCCGGCGCAGCGCATCGCCTTCAGTGGCGACATCGTCTACGTCGACCGCATGCTGCGGGTCGGCTCGCACTCGGCCCACCGCAGCTGGATCGCCGCTTTCGAGGCGCTGGCGGCAAAGCAACCCGAGATCATCGTGCCCGGCCACGGCCAGGTTGCCGATCTGGCCCGTGCGCAGCGCGATACCCGCG
Organism: uncultured Chromatiales bacterium; assembly: GCA_965602395.1. Lineage (GTDB taxonomy): Bacteria > Pseudomonadota > Gammaproteobacteria > CBFCYW01 > CBFCYW01 > CBFCYW01. The sequence goes on along the minus strand of CBFCYW010000085.1, from coordinate 3,219 downwards.
ACTACCTGTCTTTCCTGCGCGCGGCGGTGGGCGAATTCATCGATGGCGGCGGGGGCATGGAGGCGATTGGCGAGATCGACCAGTCGCGCTTCGACTATCTGCGCAACTACGACGCCCTGAAGGGGCGCAACGCGCAGCGGGTTTTTGAGGAACTCGAATGGGAGTGAGCGCGCGGCCGCCCCGCCAGCGCGCACAATCGAACCGGGATCAGCTTTGAAGCAGCACCGCCCACGCAAGAGATTTGGCCAGAATTTCCTGCGCGATGCGCAGGTCATCGCGCGCATCGTCGATGCCATCGCCCCGCAGCGCGGCGACCGGATGGTCGAGATCGGCCCCGGTCTCGGCGCGCTGACCGCGCCGCTGCTGGCGCGCCTCGACGCGCTGGAGGTGGTCGAGCTGGATCGCGATCTGGCCGCCCGGCTGCGCCTGCAGGCGTGCAGCGGCGCTGCGCAATGCGGCGAGCTGCGCGTGCACGAGGCCGATGCGCTGCGCTTCGACTTTGCCGCGCTGGCCGGTGACGGGCCGATCCGGGTGGTCGGCAATCTGCCGTACAATATCTCCACACCGCTGATCTTCCACCTGCTGTCCTTCGGCGGCTGCATCCGCGACATGCACTTTATGTTGCAGCGCGAGGTGGTCGAGCGACTCGCCGCGGCGCCGGGCGGGCGCGACTACGGCCGGTTGTCGGTGATGGCCCAGTACCACTGTGCGGTGGCGCCGCTGTTCGGCGTGCCGCCGGGTGCCTTCGAGCCGCCGCCGAAGGTCGAATCCGCAATCGTGCGCCTGCGACCGCATCCGCGGCCGCCGGTGGATGTGGGCGACGCGGCGCTGTTCGCCGAGCTGGTCGCGCAGGCTTTCGGTCAGCGACGCAAGACGCTGCGCAACAACCTCCGGGGACTGCTCGACGCGGCCGCCATCGCCGCCTGCGGCATCGATCCGGGGCGCCGCGCAGAGACGCTCTCGCTGGCTGATTTTGCCGCGCTGGCGCACAGTCTCGACGCTGCGCGCCGGGCGGGCATCGGGTGATCCGGCAACTGCTGGTATATTGACGCTGCGACAGACGGTAAAGGATCGAGCGACCATGGCCCACAATCCCGGCGAGCAGATCAGAATCGACGTCGAGACCATGTACATCGAGGCCGAATCCGAGCCCGAGGCGGGTCGCTACGTGTTTGCCTACACCATCACCATCCGCAATGAGAGCGAGGCCCCGGCCAAGCTGCTGGCACGCCACTGGATCATCACCGATGGCAACGGCAAGGTGCAGGAGGTGCGCGGCGATGGCGTGGTCGGCGAGCAGCCGCGTTTGAATCCCGGCGAGGGCTTCCAGTACACCAGCGGGGCGATGCTGGAGACGCCGATGGGCACCATGGCCGGCAGCTACCGGATGGTCACCGACGACGGCGACAGCTTCGAGGCGGCGATCCCCGAGTTTCTGCTCAGCACGCCGCGCACCCTGCACTGAACAGGTGGCCGAGCGCGATCTGCAACTCGGCTACCGCGCCGGCTTCGCCGCCCTCTACGACCCGTTGGTGCGCAGCGCGCTGGCCGGCCCACGGCGCGCCAGCCTGGCCGCGCTCGGCCCGCTGCGCGGCCAGCGCCTGCTGCTGCCGGGCATCGGCACCGGGCTGGATATTCCACAGTTGCCGGCTCAGGCCGAATGCATCGGCGTCGATCTGGCCCCGGCGATGCTCGATCGCGCCCGCCGCCGCGCCCGTGACTGCGGCCGCGATATCGCGCTGATCGAAGGCGATGCCCACCGCCTGCCGCTGGCTGATGCCAGCGTCGATTGCGTGCTGATGCACCTGATCCTCGCCGTGGTGCCGCGCCCGGATGCGGCGCTGGCCGAGGCCAGCCGCGTGCTGCGCCCCGGCGGCCAGCTGGTGGTGCTCGACAAGTTTCTGCGCCAGCATCGCCGGCACAGCCTGCGGCGGCTGATCAGCCCGCTGCTGGCGCGTTTGGCGACCCGCACCGACGTGGTTTTCGAAACGCTGCATGCGGCGCACCCGGAGCTGGTGCTGGTGGAGGATCGCGCCGTGGCCGCCGGCGGCTGGTTTCGGCGCATCGAGCTGCGCCGGGTCGACTGACCCGGCGCGGCGATTCACCCGATACGGGAGGAGAAGGCATGGCCGTCTACGCCGTTGGCGACTTGCAGGGTTGTCGCGTGGCGCTGGAGCGATTGCTCGACGCGCTGCATTTCGAGCCGCAGCGCGACCGCCTCTGGCTGGTCGGCGATCTGGTCAATCGCGGGCCGGATTCGCTGGGCACGCTGCGCCTGGTGCGTGCGCTGGGCGAGTCCTGCATCAGCGTGCTCGGCAACCACGACCTGCACCTGCTGGCGGTGTGGCACGGTGTGCGCGTGGTCAAGTCGACGGATACCTTCGATGAGATTCTCGGCGCGGCGGACGCTGCCGAGCTGCTCGACTGGCTGCGCCACCGCCCACTGCTGCACCACGACGCCGGGTTGGGCGTGAGCATGAGCCACGCCGGGCTGCACCCGCACTGGGATCTGCCCACCGCGCAGGCACTGGCCGCCGAGGTCGAGGGCATCCTGCGCAGCGAGCAGCGCCAGATGTTGTTCGACGCCATGTATGCCGACCAGCCACGCTGCTGGGATCCGGCGCTGCGCGGCGCCGAGCGCTGGCGCTTCGCCATCAATGCCTTTACGCGCATGCGCTATTGCCGCGCCGACGGCTGGATGGATTTCAAGCACAAGGGCCGCCCGGGTACTCAGCCGGCGGAACTGATGCCCTGGTTCCGCGTGCCGGGGCGGCGCCACGCCGGGCTGCGTATCGTTTTCGGCCACTGGTCGACGGTCGGCGCGGTCGATGAGCACGGCGTGCACGCGCTGGATGCCGGCTGCGTGTGGGGTGGTCAGCTGGTGGCGCTGCGGCTCGATGATGGGCGCTGGCAGCGCATCGCGGTGGATTGCCGGCACTTGCGCGAGGGCGGGTGACAAACGAGTAACAAAAATGCAGACATCCGTCGCGTTCGGCGGTAACATGGCGCTGCGTTCAGCCGTTAGGCTACCCACTTTGCGGTATTGACAAAACGGCCGCTGCGTTCGACTCGCTGCAGAGCGTGAGACCAAGGGGATCGATAATTAAAATAATAAGATGAGGAGGAAGACGCGACATCAGATCGCGCGATGACTGACTCCGAATCAGCCCGCAATGCTCGCAATCTGCGATGTTGACGGGCTTTTCTTTTGCCCGCTGC
>CBFCYW010000084.1:0-17111 GCA_965602395.1 uncultured Chromatiales bacterium | reverse complement strand
GCCGGCAATCGCCTGCACGCGCAGAAGGCGCTGCTGGAGATGCTCATCGCCTGAAGCACCTCCGCAGCGGGCCAGCCGCCCAGCAGCGGGCGCTCCGCGGGCAGTCGGGCAGTCGGGCCGGGTTTGCGCAACGCCAGCGCTGCAGCTATATAACGCCTGGCCTGCCACCACCGACCACCGCCATGCAGACTCCGAAACGCAGGGTTTTCCTCATCCACCTCGCCATCAGCGCCGCCATCGCCGCGGCGCTGGCGGCGCTCATGTACCTGCGCTGGTTCCCCGGCGAGCTGTTCGCCATCGCCGGCGGCTGGCAGGGGCTGAAGCTGATCCTCGCGGTGGATCTGGTGCTCGGCCCCAGCCTGACGCTGCTGTTCTATCGCGCCGGCAAAAAGAGCGCGGCCTTCGATCTGTGCCTCATCGCGCTGCTGCAGTCGCTGGCGCTGGGCTACGGCGTGCTGCAAGCCTATGAGCAACGCGTCGCCGCGCTGGCCTTCGCCGAAGGCCGCTTCGTGGCGGTGCCGGCCAGCGCCCTGCAACTCGCCGCGGATGAGCTGCGCGCCGCCGGCAAGCCGGTGCCGGAACTGGATGCGCTGGACAGCCACCGCCCGGCGCAGATCGCCGTCGAGCCCTTCGACACCGCCAGCTACGGCGAGTATCTGGCCGACGTGATGAACGGCCTGCCCGGCCTGCAGGAGCGCCTCGACCGCTACCGGCCGCTGGTCGAGGGCTACGCGCAGATCGCGCCCTTCGCCCTCGACCGCGCACAGCTCGACGCCGACGCCCGGCGGCGGCTCGACGACTGCGCGGACTGCGCCGCCTTCCGCCTCGATGCGCGCTACGGCAGCGGCGTGGCGCTGGTCGATGCGCAGCGGGGGCGCATCCGCGCCCTGCTCCCCGCCGGGCGCTCCTGAGGTGGCGACTCGCCGAGCACCTCGGCGTTAACAGGCGGGAACAGGTGGGCATGTCGCTGACGCTGCGCAGCTGCCCGGCACTGTCGCGGGCGATGGGACCGCGGCGCGGCGGCGCCTACATCTCCTCGGCGTCCACGGATTCAGCGCCGGGGCACTCGCCCCAGGCCTCCTCACCGGCCTCGCGGATCTCGATCAACTCTTCGGCGTAGTCCTGCATCTCAGGCGTCCCCGCGGATCTGCGCGGCGAAGGGGTAGACCTGAGCCGCATCCATGTTGGCGCAGGCTACGCGGATCATCTCATCGGTGATCGGCTGTTCGCGCTCGAAGCGCTCGATCAGCGCCGCCCAGGTCATGTCTGGGGTGATGCCGGGGGCAATGGTGGCCGCGCCGCTACGCGCTGCCGGGCTGTCGTTCTGCCACATGTCGGTGGTTCTCCGCTGGTGTCTCGGCCGACACTTTGCGGCAGCGCGGCTACGTGGCGATGACCGGGCGGTGAAGGCTGTGTGACGGCGGTCGCGGCGGGGAATCGCGACGAGCGGGGGCGGCGGGCGTGGCGCCCGCCGCGCGGGACCGGCTTCAGTCCTTGCTGCCGCCGGGCGGCTGCAGCTCGGCGATCACCTGCTCGATGCTGGTGTGGCGGATGTTGCGTCCGCTGACCATGTACACCACGTATTCGCAGATGTTGGTGGCGTGGTTGGAGATGCGCTCCAGCGCGCGCGCGCACCACTGCACGCGCAGCGCGGCGCGGATCGAGCGCGGATCCTCCATCATGTGGGTGATCAGCTGGCGCAGCACGGCGTCGTACTCGCGGTTGACGCGGGCATCCTCGGCGCCCACCGCCAGCGCGGCGGCCACGTCCATCCGCGCGTAGGCGTCGAGCGCGCCGTTGAGCATGCGCATCGAATGCTCGCCGAGGCTTTCGATGCCGATCATCAGATCGTCGCCGCCGCGCTGCTCGGCCAGCTCCACGGCGAAGCGACCGAGCTTCTCGGCCTGGTCGCCGATGCGCTCCAGATCGGTGATGGTCTTGATCACGGTGAGCACCACGCGCAGATCGGATGCCGCCGGCTGGCGCCTGGCGATGATCTGCGTGCAGTCCTCGTCGATGTCCACCTCCAGCCGGTTGATCTGATAATCGCTGGTGGCGACGATCTTGCCCAGCCGGGTGTCGCGTTCGAGCAGGGCGCGCAGGCCGTCGCCGACCTGCTTCTCCACCAGCCCGCCCATCTCCAGCACCTTGTTGCGAACGTCTTCCATCTCCTCGTCAAATTGCGCGGAGATGTGCCGACCGAGATTTTTCTTGTCCATCTCTATTGACCTGTCTTGATCGCGAACAGTGCGGCTCGCACGCTGCCGGGTCAGCCGTAGCGACCGGTGATGTAATCCTCGGTCTGCTTCTGCCGGGGGTTGGTGAAGATGTCGTCGGTGGCGCCGAATTCGACCAGATCGCCCATGTACATGAAGGCGGTGTAGTCGGAGACGCGCGCCGCCTGCTGCATGTTGTGGGTGACGATGACGATGGTGTATTTCGACTTCAGCTCGTAGATCAGCTCTTCGATCTTCAGCGTCGAGATCGGGTCCAGCGCCGAGGCCGGCTCGTCGAGCAGCAGCACCTCCGGCTCGACGGCGATGGCGCGGGCGATCACCAGCCGCTGCTGCTGGCCGCCGGAGAGACCGAAGGCCGATTCGTGCAGGCGGTCGCGAACCTCATCCCACAGCGCCGCGCCCCTGAGTGCCCACTCGACCACTTCATCGAGCACGCGGCGCTTGTTGATGCCCTGCAGACGCAGGCCGTAGGCGACGTTTTCGTAGATCGATTTGGGAAAGGGATTGGGCTTCTGGAAGACCATGCCGACGCGCCGACGCAGCGCGGCGACATCGGTGCCGGGGGCGTAGATGTCGTCGCCATCGAGCAGCATGCGGCCCTCGACGCGGCAGCTGTCGACCAGATCATTCATGCGGTTGAAGCAGCGCAGCAGGGTCGATTTGCCGCAGCCGGAGGGGCCGATGAAAGCGGTCACCTTCTTGCGCGCGATGCGCATGCCGATGTCCTGCAGCGCACGCTTGTCGGCGTAGTACAGGTTCAGGCCCTCGACGGTCAGGCAGATATCCTCCGCGTCGAGTCCGCTGGCATCGCCGCCCCGGTTGAGCATGCCCAGATCGAGCGCGTGGGGGCTCGGGCTGATTTCGGCTTCGGCGGACATGCCCTGTTCTTTGGTCACGCTCGACATTCAGTTCTCCAGCGACTTGTACTTTTCGCGCAGGCGATTGCGGATCGCGATCGCCGCCAGGTTGAGCAGGATGATCACCAGCACCAGTAGCAGCGCGGTGGCGTAAACCAGCGGCCGCGCGGCCTCCACATTGGGGCTCTGGAAGCCCACGTCGTAGATGTGGAAGCCCAGGTGCATGAATTTGCGCTCCATGTGCAGGTAGGGAAAGTTGCCGTCCAGCGGCAGCGAGGGGGCCAGTTTCACCACCCCGACCAGCATCAGCGGCGCGACTTCCCCGGCGGCGCGGGCGATGGCCAGAATCAGCCCGGTCATGATCGCCGGCGAGGCCATCGGCAGCACCGTGCGCCACAGGGTCTCGGCCTTGGTGGCGCCGAGCGCCAGCGAACCCTCGCGGATCGATTTGGGGATCCGCGACAGGCCCTCCTCGGTGGCGACGATGACCACCGGCACGGTCAGCAGCGCCAGCGTCAACGAGGCCCACAGCAGGCCCGGGGTGCCGAAGGTCGGCGCCGGCCTGGCGGCCTGGTAGAACAGCTCGTCGATGTTGCCGCCGAGGAAATAGACAAAAAAGCCCAGGCCGAACACGCCGTAGACGATCGACGGCACCCCGGCGAGATTGTTCACCGCGATGCGCACCAGCCGCGTCAGCGTGCCCTGGCGAGCGTACTCGCGCAGATAGACTGCCGCCACCACGCCGAAGGGCGTGACCACCACCGACATCAGCAGCACCATCATCACGGTGCCGAAGATCGCCGGGAAGATGCCGCCCTCGGTGTTCGCCTCGCGCGGCTCATCGCTGAGAAAGCTCCACAGCTTGTGCATGTAAAACAGCGACTTGTCGAATGTATCCATATCGTTCGGATACCAGGCCTCGACCAGCTTGGCCATCGGCAGTTCGACCTCGCGGCCAGCGGCGGTACGCAGCAGCAGGCTGTCGCGGCGCGCCTCGCTGAACAGCGCCTGCAAGCTCTGCTCCATGCCGGCGTAATCGCGCTGCAGCGCGGCGCGCTCGGCGGCGATGTCGGCCAGCCTGGCCGGATCGTTGTCGCCGGACAGCGCCAGCTCGCGCTCGCGCAGGCGCAGACGCTCCAGCTGGTAGTTGACCGAGCCGATATCACCTCGCTGGATCTCGTCGATGCGCTCGAACAGCGCGCTGACGCGCCGCAGGCGGGCAAACAGCTCAGCGCGCGCCGCCGGGCCGCTGGCCACCGCCTGGCCGGCCTCGCGCACCTCCAGCAGATAGCCGTAGAAATTGCCCCACTCGCGGCGCTCCAGCACCAGCAGATCCGCCGGCCGCTGGCGTTCGAGCATGTTCGGCTCCAGCACCCAGCGAAAATCCAGTCCGACCACATCGCGATTGCCGGTCTTGAGCAGATAGCGGCGCAGCTCGGTCTCGCCGTCGGCCACCGCCAGCCCGGCGGAGCGCAGCTGCGCGGCGGGCACCAGCTCGGATTCGACCAGCTCACCGGCCAGCTGCACGGTCTGCTCGCCGTCGCGGTATTCGAAGGCGTAGACATCCGCCGGCCAGAAGTGGCCGAGACCGCGCGCGGCGATCAGCACCAGCAGGCCGACGGTCATCACGATGGCCACCGCCACGGCGCCGGCGTTCAGCCAGATGAAGGGCGAGCCGGAGCGGTACCAGTTTTTCGCGTGAGAGAGCATGCCGGTCGGTCCCCGCTCAGAGATTGGCGTACTTGTTGCGCAGGCGCTGACGCACCAGCTCGGCCAGGGTGTTGAAGGCGAAGGTGAGGATGAACAGCACCAGCGCGGCGAGGAAGAGAATCCGGTAGTGGCTGGAGCCGACCGCCGATTCGGGCATCTCCACAGCGATATTGGCCGACAGGGTGCGCATGCCCTCGAAGATGTTGAAATCCATGATCGGCGTGTTGCCGGTGGCCATCAGCACGATCATGGTCTCCCCCACGGCGCGGCCGAGGCCGATCATCACCGCCGAAAACATGCCCGGACTGGCGGTCAGGATCACCACCCGGGTGAGCGTCTGCCAGGGCGTCGCGCCCAGTGCCAGCGAGCCCTGGGTGAGGTGTCTGGGCACGCTGAACACGGCGTCTTCGGTGATCGAAAAGATCGTCGGGATCACCGCGAAGCCCATCGCCATGCCGACCACCAGCGAGTTGCGCTGGTCGAAGTCGAGACCCAGTGTGTCGCTCAGCCAGAAGCGCATGTCGCCGCCGAACAGCGCGCCCTCCAGCGCCGGGCCGATGGCCAGCGCCAGCGCGCCGAGGGCGACCACCACCGGGATCAGCAGCGCCGCGAACCAGCCCTCGTGCAGCCGCTGGCGCAATCCGGCCGGCAGCAGCGAGCAGGCGAAGCCGAAGGCGAGCATGCCCAAAGGCAGGATCAGCAGCACGGCGAACACCCCGGTGAGGTTGTCCTCGACGAAGGGCGCCAGCCACAGCCCGGCGAGGAAGCCGAGGATCACCGTCGGCAGCGCCTCCATGATTTCAATGGTCGGCTTGACCACGCGGCGCATCGATGGCGACATGAAATAGGCGGTGTAGATCGCCCCGCAGATGGCCAGCGGCATGGCGAACAGCATGGCGTAAAAGGCCGCTTTGATGGTGCCGAAGGTCAGCGGCATGAGGCTGAACTTGGGCTCGAAATCCTGGTTCGCCGCAGACGACTGCCAGATGTACTCCGGCTCCTGATAGCTCTCGTACCAGACCTGGCCCCAGAGTGCGGAGAGGGACACCTCCGGGTGCTCGTTGTCGACTTCCCAGAAGCTCAGCCGACCGCTGCCATCCTCGGCCAGCAGCGCATTGCCGCGCGGCGCGTAGACCAGCCGCCGGGCGCGGCCGAACTCGCCATCGACGGCGAAGCTCTCGCTGAGCAGCCGCTCACCGGCGGTGCTGTGGTACAGGCTGATCACGCCATCGGCATCGACCGCGGCGAAGCCCTTGCGGCGCTGCTCCGGGGCGATGGCGACGTTACCCGCGCCACCCGGCGCATCGAAGCTGCGCGCCCGCACCAGACGGATGCCGCTGCCGCCGGCCGCGCCCGGCTCACCGGCTTCATCGCCCGGCGGAGTCGCGGCGCCGCGCAGCGGGAACCACTGGCCGATCTGGCCACTGCTGTCGGCGACCAGCAGCGAGACACCGCCGAGCAGAAACTCGGCGCCGGCCAGCTGGCGACCCTCGGCAATCGTCTGCGCGCTGGCCAGCAACAGCGGCTGCGCCTTGTCGCCGATGTCGTACAGCAGCAGACGGCCGTCGCCGTAGAGCAACCAGGCGCGGCGCTGCTCGCCATCGACCAGCATGCGGCTCGGCGTCTCGCCCACCGCGGCGGCCGCGGTGACGCTGGCATCGACCAGCGGCACGTCGCCCAGCGGTTCCAGCTCGATCTCGTCGCTGAGCAGACTGCTGGCCTTTGCAAAACTGATCAGGCGCGGGGCGCCGGCGCTGCCGCCCGGCTCGCCGTGGGCGATGAAGGTGATGCTCTCTTCGCCATCGCCCACCGCCAGAGCGCGCAGCGGCTGGCCATCGAGCAGGGCGATCGGCTCGGCGCCCAGCGGATAGTTGATGCGCGGCTCGATTTGCCGCTGATCGTCGGGAAAGCTGACGCGATAGTGGTGGCGCAGCACCAGCGCGCTGCCATCGGACAGGCCCAGTGCAAACCAGCCGCGCACGCTGTCGATCTCGGCGAAAGCGGTGATCCGGCTGCCGGCGGGCAGCGCCAGCTCTATCTCATCCAGCGGGCTGCCGTCGGCGAGGCTGAAAAAGTGCGCGCGGCCGCGATCGCTGACCCGCAGGCCGATTTCGCGCTGCTCCTCGGTGGCCAGCAGCAGGGTGTTGCCGGCTCCCGGCGCCGGAAAGCTGGCCAGCGGTGCGACGCCGGCGGGCAGAAACAGCGGCAACACCACGCCGAGCAGGTAGATGAAGATCAGCACAATGGCGCCGATCACGCCGATGCCGCCGACGCCGACGGCGTAGCGCGCGAGCACATCCCTGGCCTTGCGCAGCCGGTTGCGGCGGCGCGCAACGGCGGGGTCCAGCGCGACGGCGGGGCTACCCTGCAGCACCTGCGGCTGATTGGCCGCGCGCTCGGCGGCAGCCTCTGTTGGGGGCTTGGCGATCATGCGCCGCAGGGTAATCGCGGCGCATGACAGCTCTGTGACAGTCGCCCGCCGATGGCGCCGCGCAGCGGTCGCGGCACGGCAGCGCCCGATGCGGGCGGCACAGCGGCTAAACTCTGGCGCTCCACAGCCCGCAGCACGCCATGACTGACGCCGCCGCGACAAACACGCCGGTCCGCCGATCGGCCAACCGAAGCGCCAGCCGTTGCGCACCCCAGGCGCCCAATGGGCGGCCGCTGATGGCGGTGAGCTGGCGCGAAGAGCAGCTGTTTTTCGACAGCGACGCCTACTTCAAAGCGCTGGGCGAGGCCATCGGCAGCGCGCAGCAGAGCGTCGATATTGAAATGTACATCTTCGAGGACGACGCCCGTGGCCGGCCACTGCTGGATCTGCTCGCCGCCGCCGCCGCGCGCGGCCTGCGCGTGCGGGTGCTGGTCGATGGCATCGGTTCGCCGGCCTGGGGTACTCGGCTGGCCGCGCTGGCCCGCGCCGGGGTGCACAGCCGCATCTATCATCCCGCGCCCTGGCCGCTGGCGCGCTCCGCGCCGGCAGACCTGGCGGTGCCGGGGCAATTGTTCAAGTGGCTGGCGCGCATCAATAAGCGCGATCACCGCAAGCTGTGCCTGATCGATCGCCGCGAGGCCTTCTGCGGCAGCATGAACGTCAGCGCGCAGCACGCCGGCTGGCGCGAGACCGGGCTGCGCGTGCGCGGCCGCGAGGTGCTGGATCTGGAGGCCTCCTACGATCTGATCTGGAGTCGCAGCCACAACCCGGCGCTGCCGCGCGAGCTGCACAGCCCGGTGCACCGCACGGTGGCGCAGATGAGCGAGCGGCTGGTGGCCACCAATCACACCCTGCTGCTGCGCCGCCGCCACCACCGCCGCCTGCTGCTGCACATCGCCCGCAGCCGCCGCCGGGTGTGGATCACCAATCCCTATTTCGTGCCCGGCCCGCAGCTGCTGCGCGCGCTGTGCCAGGCGGCGCAGCGCGGCGTCGATGTGCGCCTGCTGCTGCCGGGGCGCAACGATGTGCCGGTGATCGGCTGGATCAGCCGGCTCTACTACCTGACGCTGATCGGCTCCGGCGTGCGCCTGTTCGAGTACCTGCCCAGCGTGCTGCACGCCAAGACGGTGATCGTCGACAACTGGGCGCGCGTCGGCACCAGCAACCTCAACTACCGCAGCCGCTATCACGATCTGGAGGTGGATCTGCTGGTCACCCGGCGCGATTCGCTGGCGGCGCTGCTGCGGCAGTTCCGCCGCGATCTGCAGCGGGCACAGCGCATCAGCGAATCGATCGCCCGCAGCGCGCCGCTGCTGCAGCGCCTCGGCGGCCATCTGGCGCTGCTGTTTCGCAACTGGCTGTGAGCGCCGCGGCGACAACCGGGCTATTGCAATTTGCCCGCCCGGACACGAGATCTGAGTCGGGCGCGCGAACAAAGCGCCGGGATGGTGGCGCCGATCTGTGCGCTAGTTCAATAAGCTGCCGAGAAAGGCGTCGCCTGACCCGCCACTTGCGGCACTGAAAGTGTTGATCGCGGCGATATCGTTCGGCAGATCACAAAAGATTGACGCAACAGCGGCCGATAATCACTGTCGTCATTCGCCGCCGAAGGCCGCAACAAATACCATGCGTCTGAAAGTTCTCTCCTACAACATGCACAAGGGCTTCTGCCTGCGCAATCGCCGCTATGTGATCGAGACCATGCGCTCGGCACTGCAGGCGGTCAATGCGGACTTCGTCTTTCTGCAGGAAATCCGCGGCCAGCACCCCCTGCACGAACACCGCGAAGAGCACGGCGACGACAGCCAGTGCGTGTTTCTCGCCGGCGAAAAGTGGTCGCACCACGTCTACGAGAAAAACGCCGTTTACACCGGCGGCGACCACGGTAACGCGATCCTCAGCAAGTATCCCTTGCGGCAAGCGAAAAACATCGACATCTCCACCAACCCCTTCGAGCATCGCGGCCTGCTGCACGCGGTGGTGGAGCTGCCCGACGACCGCGAGCTGCACCTCGCCTGCACCCATCTCAACCTGCTGCAGCGCGGCCGCCAGCGGCAGGTTGAGCGGATCACCGAGTACCTGCGGGACAAGGTTCCCGCAGACGCGCCGCTGATCGTCGCCGGCGATTTCAACGACTGGCGCAGCCAGGCCACGCCGACGCTCGCCGAGCAGCTCGATCTGCACGATGCCCGCGAGCACCTGCACGGCCGCCACGCGCGCACCTTCCCGAGCTTTCTGCCGCTGCTGCGCCTGGATCGCATCTACCAGCGCGGCGCACAGCCGGTGCACTGCGGCGCACTCTCCGGCGCGCCGTGGAACAAACTCTCCGATCACTCGGCACTGAGCGCCGAGCTGCGCCTGCCGGCGAACCTGCGCGCGGCCCCCTACGTAAGAAAGGCCCCACAGATGGTGGGGCCTGCGTTGCGGGCGACGGCCTGAGCGCCGGCCCGTCCGTCGCGCAGCCGCGCGACCGGCGGGCTTACTCGATGGCGCCGAGCACTTCGTCGGCGACCTTCTTCGGCAGCGGGATGTAGCCATCCTTGACCACCACTTCCTGACCGATCTTCGACATCACCATCCTGAAGAACTCGCGCTCCAGCGGGGCCAGCGGCTTGTTGGGGTGCTTGTTGACGTAGACGTACAGGAAGCGCGCCAGCGGGTAGCTGCCGTTGAGGGCGTTCTCGGTGCTGGCTGCGACGAATTCGCCAGAGACCTTCTTGGCCAGCGGCACGGCGCGCACGCCGGAGGTCTTGTAGCCGATACCCGAGTAGCCAATGCCGTTCAGCGAAGCGGATACCGACTGCACCACCGAGGCCGAACCGGGCTGCTCGTTGACATTCGATTTGAAATCGCCCTTGCACAGCGCCTTGCTCTTGAAGTAGCCGTAGGTGCCGGAGACCGAGTTGCGGCCGTAGAGCTGGATCTGGCGATTGGCCCAGTCACCGCTCAGGCCAGCGTCGCCCCAGCTGGCGATGTCGCGGTCACCACCGCACTTGCGGTTGGCGGAGAACACCGCGTCGACGTCGGCGATACTCATGCCCTCGATGGGATTGTCCTTGTGCACGTAGACCGCCAGGGCGTCGATGGCCACCGGGATCGGCGTCGGCTTGTAGCCGTGCTTTTTCTCGAAGGCCTCGGCTTCCTTGCTTTTCATCTTGCGGCTCATCGGGCCGAGGTTGGAGGTGCCCTCGGTCAGCGCCGGCGGCGCGGTGGATGAACCGGCGGCCTGAATCTGGATATTGACGTTGGGGTAGAAGCGCTTGAACTCCTCGGCCCACAGGGTCATCAGGTTGGCCAGGGTGTCGGAGCCGACCGAGGACAGGTTGCCGGACACACCCGAGGTGCGCTGGTAGTCGGCGAGGCCGGCATCGACGCTCGCCGCCGAGGCTGTACCCATGCTGGCAGCGAGGCCCAGCGCGGCGATGACTGCTTTGAGTTTCATCTGTTTCACTCCGGTTTATCAATTCGTTGGCATCGCACCACTGTGCGATGGCGGGCAGTATCCCCGGCCTGCGTGACGCCATCGTGATCGCTGCATGACGTTTTGATGACCGCGCAACACCCGGCTCAGCGACGCGTCCCGGCACCGTTGTCATCGGCTGCGGCGACCCTGTTGCGCCGCAGCAGGCGCTCGGCGGGAAAGCGGCACATAAAGCGCGAACCCTCACCGGGCCGGCTGTCGATCTCCAGCTGGCCGCCGTTGCGCATCACCGCGTGCTTGACGATGGACAGCCCCAACCCGGTGCCGCCGCTGGCCCGCGAGCGCCCCGGATCGACCCGATAGAAGCGCTCGGTGAGCCGCGGCAGATGCTCGGCATCGATACCCGGACCGCTGTCGCGCACGGTGAAGCAGGCGCCGCCGGGGCAGGTCTCCCAACTGACCCGGATCGCAGTGCCGTTGGGGGTGTGGCTGACCGCATTGTTGACCAGATTGGACAGCGCGCTGCCCAGCTCCAGCGGGTTGGCGCGCAGCAGCAGCGCGTCGTCGGTCTGCACCTCGATGCGGTGGCCGCGCTCACCGGAGAGGCGCGCCGCGTCCTCGGCCAGCTTGCGCGCCAATCCGGCGACGGCGATTTCCTCGTCGTCCTCCGGGTCGCTCTGCTCCATCTCCAGCCGCGACAGGGCGAGCAGATCTTCGACGATGCGCGTCATGCGCGTTGTCTGGCGGCTCATGGAATCGACGCCCCGGGCCAGCTCCGGGCTCAGATCCTCCCCTTCGAGCACCTCCAGATAGCCGGCGATCACCGTCAGCGGGGTGCGCAGCTCGTGGGAGACATTGGCGACGAAATCGCGGCGCACCGTTTGCAGGCGATGGCTGGCGGTGACGTCGCGCGCGGTCAGCAGGCGCTGGCCGTCGCCGAACTCGACCACGCGCAGATCCAGCTCGAAGCCCTCCGGACGCGGCGAGATCAGCTCGAAGGGGCGCGCGAATTCGCCGCGGCGCAGGTACTCGCGCAGCGACGGGTCGCGCAGCAGATTGCCGATGCGCTGGCCGAGATCCTGCGGGTTGCGGATGCCGAGCAGGCGCTCGGCGGCGCTGTTGGCCCACTCGATCTCGTCGTTATCGCGCAGAATCAGCGTCGCGTCGGGGATCGCATCGGTGAATTCGTGCTGGCTGCGACGCAGCACCAGCAGGCGCTGCTTGCGCTGGTCGGCGCTGGTGCGCAGGCGCTCGATCTGCTGCACCAATGCGTCCCAGCCACCGCCGAGCTCGGGCGTCCTGTCGAGCCGCGCGCCGCGCGCCAGCCAGCCGCCGAGGGCATCCAGTCGACGCAGGTGGATGGCGGTGTAGCCGCCGAGGGCGAGCAGCAGGCAGAGCGTCACCGCACCGCTGATCAGGCCGATCAGCAGGCCGGCGCCGAGCCAGCCGGCAAGCTGCAGCAGCTCGCGGCGCCAGCTCTCGCTGTGCTCTCGGCGCGACAAGGCTCAGGTCTCGGCGCTGGAGAAGCGGTAGCCGACGCCGCGCACCGTCTGCAGATAGCCCTCGCAGCCGTGCGGAGCGAGCGACTTGCGCAGGCGCAGTATGTGGACGTCGACGGTGCGCTCCTCGACGTAGGTATCGCGGCTCCAGACAAAATCCAGCAGCTGGGCACGGCTGTAGACGCGCTCCGGATGCGTCATGAGAAAGGTCAGCAGACGGAACTCGGTGGGACCGAGCTGCAATTCCTCGCCATCGGCGGTGATGCGGTGCGCCTCGCCGTTGAGACACAGCCTGCCCGTGATGACCTCGCCCTCGCTGCCGGCACCCGGCGCGCGGCGCAGCTGCGCCTTGATGCGCGCCAGCAGCTCGCGGTTGGAGAAGGGCTTGGTCATGTAGTCGTCGGCGCCGGCTTCGAGGCCGAGCACCTTGTCGTCCTCCTCGCCGCGCGCGGTGAGCAGGATCACCGGCACTTCGCGGGTCAGCTGGTCGCGCTTGATGCGCCGCACCCAGTCGACGCCGCTGCTGCCGCCGGGCAGCATCCAGTCGACCAGCATCAGATCCGGCAGCCCCTCGGCGACGCGGCAGTCGGCGCTGGCGACATCCTCCGCCTCGATCACCTCGAAGCCGGCGCGGCCGAGGGTGAAGCAGAGCATCTCGCGAATCGCGGATTCATCCTCGACGAGGAGAATTCTGACAGGCATGCCTTCGACCCGTTGTTGTACCGCGGTCATTTAATAGCGGCTTTGTTACGCCACCGTGACAGCGACGTGAACCAACGGTGCTGCCTGCCAGCCGATTCTCCGGCTCAGCCAGGCCGGATCAGAGAAAGATCCCCTTCAGGGTGAAAAAGAAAATGATGGCGAGGATGCCGCCGGCCGGCAGGGTGACGATCCACGACATAAAAATGTTGCGCACCACGGTCAGATCCAGCGCGCCGATGCCGCGGGCGATGCCCACGCCGAGCACCGCGCCAACCAGGGTGTGGGTGGTGGAGATCGGCAGCCCGGTGCCGGAGGCCACCACCACCGTGGTCGCCGCAGCCAGCGTCGCGGCAAAGCCGCGGCTGGGGGTCAACTCGGTGATGTTGTGGCCGACGGTGGCGATCACCCGGCGCCCGTACATGGCCAGCCCGGCGACGATACCGACGCCACCGAGCAGCAGAATCCAGATCGGCATTGCCGATTTCTGCGCCACCTCACCACCGCTCTGCACGATGCCAACCACCGCGGCCACCGGGCCGACGGCGTTGGCCACATCGTTGGAGCCGTGGGCGAAGGCCATCGCGCAGGCGGTGAAGATCATCAGCACGCCGAAGTACTTTTCCACATTGGTGAAGTGGAAGTCGCGATCCGCGGCCGGATCGACCTCGACCCGGTTCATCATCAACTTGCCGATCCCCATGGCGACTACGCCAACCACTGCGGCGATGATGTAGCTCTGCGCCACGCTGGTCTCCAGGCCGACGTGTTTGAGGCCCTTGAACAGGGTCACCAGCGCAACCACGAATCCGACGCAAAAGATGTACATCGGCACATATTTGCGCGCGTTATCGATCGGATCGCGCGTGTTCAGCACCAGTTTCTGTACCGAACGGAACAGGAAATAGGCGATCACGCCAGACATCAGGGGGCTCACCACCCAGCTGGCGACGATCGAACCGACCTTGCCCCACTTCACCGCATCGATGCCGATGCCGACCATGGCAAAGCCAACGATGGCGCCGACGATGGAATGGGTCGTCGACACCGGCCAGCCGCGATGTGTCGCCACCAGCAGCCAGATGCCGGCGGCGAGCAGCGCGGCGAGCATGCCGAACACCAGCAACTCCGGCGCCCCCATGATCGCGTCGGTCTCGATGATGCCCTTGCGGATGGTCGCGGTGACCTGGCCGCCGGCGAGAAAGGCGCCGGCGAATTCGAACACCGCGGCGATGAGAATCGCCTGCTTGATGGTCAGCGCGCCGGAACCCACCGAGGTGGCCATGGCGTTGGCCACATCATTGGCGCCGATACCCCAGGCCATAAACAGCCCGAAGACCGCCGCGAGAGTCAGCAGCGTAGTAGCGTAAATCGCGAAATCCATGACCATCTCCTCCTATCGCGCCAGCATCAGCTGCAAACGTGCGCCAACGCGTTCTGCGCGATCGGCGAGGTCTCCGGTCCAGTCGATGGCCCGGTAATAGAACATCACGTCTACCGGCGGCAGCTGGTTCTCCAGCTCGAAGAGAGTGGCGCGGATCTTGACCTGCATCTCGTCGGTGTCGGATTCGATATCCGCCAGCTCGTCGAGCATGCCCTCGACCAGCCCCACCTCGCGGCGACCGAAACCGGTTTCCACCAGCTCGTCCAGCTCGTTGATCGCCTTGCGTGCCTGGGTGCAGGCGTCGACCGCGCGGCGCACGAAAACCAGATAGTCGTCGGCGATCCCCGCCGGCAGCTGCATCCGCCGGCCGAGCATCAGCCCGGCGATGTCCTTGGCGCGATTGGCGACGCGGTCCTGCATGGTCAGTACATCGAGCAGATCCAGCCGCGACATGGGCATGAACAGGGTGTTGGGCAGGTGGCGACGCAACTCGCGCTTGAGCTGATCGGCCTCGCCCTCCAGGCGGGCGATGGTCTCGCGGCGCTCGGCCATGGCCTGCAGATCGCCGGCCAGTGCGGCCTCGACGAAGGGGATCAACTCCGTAACGCAGGCGTGCACCTTATCCATGTGCTGCTGCATCGGACGCACCGGCGAGCTGCCGAAAATGCCACTGAGATAACCGCCGGCCATGACTTTCACTCCCGCAAGGTAAAAAGCGGCGCGCATTATGCCACGCCGGCGGCTTGCTTACAGTTTTGTTAACTTCACATTTTGATGAGCATTTCTGCGCCTTTATCGACCCATTGTCGGCCAATTGCCGGCATCTGGCGACATCTCTCGCCGGCCGCCTTCGAGCCATCCGCCAGCCGTTGGCACGGCGTGAATTTCAGCCATCGCCCGACCCGGGCCGGAACTTTTCTGCGCCGCCCCTTTCACAGCCTGCGACGGCACACAGCGCCCGTCACCCCGACGCGGCCCCCGCAGCGCCGGGGAGCGACATCAAAACACGCGCAAAATTTATTCGGAGAACGCATTCATGAAAAAATCCAGCCACATTGCAGCCGCCGCGATCACCGGCATCGTCGGTCTCGGCCTCGGCTCCATGGCCAGCACCGCGATCGCCGCCGAAGGCGACATGGAGAAGTGCTACGGCGTAGTCAAAGCCGGCAAGAACGACTGCCAGACCGCCACCAGCGCCTGCGCCGGCACCTCCACCGAAGATGGCCAGCGCGACGCCTGGCTGCTGGTCCCCGAAGGCACCTGCGAGCGCCTCGTCGGCGGCACCACCGACGCCCCCTCCTGAGGTCGGCACCCGTGGCGCAGGTCGACACCGGCAAGACCGCCAGCGGGCGGCACAGCGCGATCCCGATCGCCGCCGGCATCGGCCTGCGCGGGCCACACCGCGAGGCGCTGCTCGAACAGCGCCCCGCGGTGGCCTGGCTCGAAGCCCATCCGGAAAACTACTTCGCCGCCGGCGGCGCGGCGCTGCACGATCTCGAAGCGCTGCGCCGCGACTACCCGCTGAGCCTGCACGGCGTCGGCCTGTCGCTGGGTTCGGTCGACCCGCTCGACACCGCCCACCTCGACAAGCTCGCAGAGCTGATCGCGCGCTTCGAGCCGGGGCTGGTCTCCGAGCACCTGTCGTGGGGCTCGGTGGATGGCCGTCACTTCAACGACCTGCTGCCGCTGCCCTACACCGAGGAGTGCCTCGACCATTTCTGTCAGCGCGTCGCGCAAGCCCAGGACTACCTCGGTCGGCAGATCCTGATCGAAAACCCGTCGAGCTACCTCAGCTACCGCCACTCGACCATCCCCGAGTGGGAATTCTTCGCCGAGATCCCGCGGCGCACCGGCTGCGCACTGCTGCTGGACGTCAACAACGTCCACGTCTCGGCGCACAATCACGGCTTCGACACCGACGACTATCTGGCGGCACTGGCGGGCAGCGACATCCGCGAGATCCATCTCGCCGGCTTCGCCGTCAAGCGCCACGACGATGGCGTGATTCTCATCGACGACCACGGCGCGCCGGTGGCCGAGGCGGTCTGGACACTCTACGCCGAAGCCCTGCGACGCTTCGGCGCGCTGCCCACGCTGATCGAATGGGACAGCCACATCCCGCCGCTGGCGACGCTGCTCGAAGAGGCCGCCAGCGCTGAAACACTGTTGGAGCAACAGCGTGCCGCGGTCGCCTGAAGCACCCACGCTGGCCGAGCTGCAACGCGGTTTCGCCGCCGGCCTGCTGGCCGGGAAGCGCCCCCCGGCGGCGCCCGCCAGCGAACAGGCGCCACTCGACGCGCTCATCGATGTCGGCCGCTTCCCCGCCGCGCAACTGCTGCAAATCTATCGCAACAACTTTTTCATCAGCCTCGGCGAGGCGCTGCGCGACTGCTACCCGGTGGTCGCCGCACTGCTCGGCGACGGCTACTTCCGCCAGCTGGCGCGGCACTACGTGGCCGAACGCCCCTCGCGCAGCGGCAATCTGCAGGATTACGGCGCCGATCTGGCCGATTTCATCGCCGCCGATCCCGGCCTCGCCGACTACCGCTTCGTCGCCGACGTGGCGCGTCTGGAATGGGCGCGACAGGTGGCGCTGCACGCCGCGGACACGGCGCCGATCGCGCGCGCCCGGCTGGATGCCATCCCCGGCGACGCCTACGCCGGGCTGCGCTTCAGCCTGCAGCCGGCGGCCACGCTGCTGCGCTCGGACTACCCGCTGTGGCGCATCTGGCGCGCCCACCAGGCGGATGCCGACGGCCAGGTCGTGCAGCCCCGGGACATGCAACCCCGGGACATGCAGCCCCGCGCCATGCAACAAATCGATCTCGCCGCCGGCGGCGAATTCGCGCTGGTCTACCGCGAAGATCTGCAAG
>CBFCYW010000083.1:0-17211 GCA_965602395.1 uncultured Chromatiales bacterium | reverse complement strand
GCCGGGATAGCTGCCGGGATAGCTGCCGGGTCTGGCCGTTTTTCGTTTCGGTAACCCGGGTAAGGCTTGACCTGCCACTGGGTGGAAACTTTAGTGTGTCGCGCATAGCAGCCACACCCTGACAGGGAAGCATTCATCGTGATCTCGCTCCGCCAGACCCAACGCCGCCGGCTCAGTGCGATTCTCGCGCTGTGGTTGGCGCTGTGGTTGGCGCTGTGCGCGGTGGCGGTCTGTATGGCTGCTCCGCAGCTGGGCTTTGGCGATCTGCCGGCAGTGCTGGATGGCGCCGGTGAATCTGCCGGCCAGGATCATTGCGCCGCTGGCGACGGTGAGAGTCGCTGTGATGACCGGCGCGCGAGCGATCACCGAAATCTTGCCGATCTGCTGCCGTTACTGGTGCTGTTCGCACTGCCATTATTCGCTCTGCCGCGCCTCGACCGGAGGCGCGTAGCGCGTCGGCGCGAACCGCTGCGCCGCCACAGTCTGCCGCTGCATCTGCTCAACTGCGTCCAGCTGAACTAGCGCCCGACGCTTGCGGCGGCCTCGTCGCACCTGCTGAAAACCCCACAGAATCCATTTTTTACCGGAGACATTGCATGTCTGCACGTACGCCGCGTTTGGTGTGCGCGCTGATTGCCTTGGGCTTGCCTGCTTATGCAGTGGCCACGGGTGACGGTGCACGCGAAGAATTTTTGAGCAGATCACAGGCGGAAACCCAGGCAATCCAGGGCGATACGGCTCACCGCGCCGCTGTTATGCGCGCCGAGGCAGCCAGGCACGACTCGATTGCAGCAGCGCAGTTGCCGAACCCGAGACTGGCCGTCGGCCTGTTGAACCTGCCGGTGGACAGCTTCGACTTTGACCAGGAACCCATGACCCAGCTGCGCCTGGGGCTGCGCCAGACCTTTCCGCGGGGCGACACGCTAAAATTGCGCGGCCGGGGCGCCGGCCTGCGCGCCGGAGGTGCGCAATACTCCGCTGCACTCAGGCAGCGCGAAGTGCGGCGCGAAGCCGCAACCGCCTGGCTCGGCGCGTTCCTCGCGCAGCAGCAGCTTGGCATCCTGCGAGAGAATCGCGATCTTTTCGTCCAGCTGCAGCAGATCACCACTTCGCTGTACGCCGTTGGGCGAAAGAACCAGCAGGATGTGCTGCGAGCCGATCTGGAACTGGCACGCCTTGAGCAGCGGATGGCCGAGGCCCGGGAAAAGGCCGCGGTCGCGCGTGCTCGCCTGGGTCGCTGGATCGGCGCCGCCGTTGCGCAGCGCACCTTGAGCGCCGCTGGATCGCTGCCCGATCGATTGCCCGAAGCCGCGCTGCGCCAGGGTCTGGCGCGGCATCCCCTGCTGGGTGAAGCGATCACCGGTGCAGCACTGGCGCAGAACGCGGCGGATCTGGTGCGCCAGGAGTATGAGCCACAGTGGGGCGTGGAGCTGGCCTATGGCTACCGCGACGATGCCTCCGGCATGCAGCGAGCGGACTTTGTCTCGGCTGTGGTCAGCGTGGATCTGCCCCTGTTTTCAACGCGCGCAACGGATGCCCGGCTGGCCGCGGCCCGCGCGAACCGCTCGGCCGCGCAAGAGACGCTGGCGGATCGCCACCGCGTTTTGCAGGGCATGCTGGACACTGCATTCGCACAATGGCGGGAGCGAGGTGTTCAGCTCGATCTCTACAGCCAGCAGCTCCTGCCGACGGCGCAGAGCCAGCGAGCAGCGGCGCTGGGCGCCTACCAGTCAGATGTCAGCGACTTCGGCTCGCTGGTGCAAGCGCAAACCAGTCTCCTCAACCTGCAACTGCAGTCCGTGCAAATGGATGTGGCGCAGCGGCTCGCGCTGGTCGAGCTGCGCTATCTGGCGGATGACGAACTGCTTGCTGAACTCGAAACCGGGGATCCCCAATGAGTGGAAAAGCATGGGTTCTGGCCGTGGTGATCAGCGGCGCTTTCGCCGCCGGGCTGGTCGCCCGGCCTTACATCGGCGGGCTTGAAAGCGCTGCCAGCGTCGGCGAGGGCTCGGCAGACAAGCCGCTCTACTGGGTCGCGCCGATGGACCCCAACTACCGCCGCGACCAGCCTGGCCAGTCGCCGATGGGCATGGATCTGATCCCCGTCTATCCGCAGGACGTCGCCAACGAGGCAGAGCCGGGGCTGGTGGAAATCAATCCGGCGGTGGTTAACCAGCTCGGTGTAAAAACCGCGGTGGTCGAGCGTCGGGCACTGGCGCCACGGATCGATACCGTCGGTTATGTGGGCTACAACGAGGACAGCCTGGCGCACATCAATACCCGCGTCGAAGGCTGGATCGAAAAGCTCAATGTCGACGCCGTTGGCGACCCGGTTAACAAGGGGCAGGTGCTGTTCGAGCTGTATTCGCCGACCCTGGTCAACGCACAGGAGGAATACCTCGCCGTGCTGGTCAGCGGTAACGCCGCGCTGCGGCGCGCTTCGCACCGGCGGCTGTTGGCGCTGGGTCTGGGGCGCGATGAGATCGAGCGGCTCAACCGCGATCGCAAGGTGCGCCAGCGGGTTCAGGTGCGTGCGCCGCAGGATGGCATCGTCACCGAACTCGGCGCCCGCAAGGGCGCTTTCATCAAGCCCAGCACCACGGTCATGAGCCTCGCCGCGCTGGATCGGGTATGGGTCGAGGCCGAGGTGTTTGAGCGCCAGAGCGGGTGGCTGAAGGCCGGCCAGAAGGCCGCGATGAGCCTCGATTACATGCCGGGGCGCGTGTGGCGGGGGGCGGTCGATTACATCTATCCCAGTCTCGATGCACGCACGCGCACCCTGCGCGTGCGTCTGGCCTTCGACAATGCCGACGGCGCGCTGCGGCCGAACATGTTCGCCCGCGTGCGGATCCTGACCGAGGGCCTCGCCGATACGCTCAGCGTGCCAGCGCAGGCGCTGATCCGCAGCGCGCGCCAGTCGCGCGTCGTGCTGGCGCTGGGGGAGGGGCGCTTTAAGTCGGTTCCGGTGGAGATCGGGCTCGAAGCCGATGGCCAGGTCGAGATACGCCGCGGCCTCAGCGAAGGCCAGCAGATCGTGATTTCGGCGCAGTTCCTGCTCGATTCCGAATCCAGCAAGAGCGCTGATTTCTCGCGCATGGAATTCGCCGACGAGCCGGCCGCTGCGGCGCCGGCCGACAGTCTGTGGGCGCAGGCAACAGTGCTCGATGTGGATGCCGCCGCCGGCCGGATCAAGCTCCGGCACGCCGCCATCCCCGAATGGGATTGGATGCCGATGAGCATGAACTTTGTCATCGGTGAGGATTTTGACGCTGCCGCGTTGCCGCCCGGCGCCAGCGGCAGATTCCACCTGCGCAAAGTCGAGGGCGGGATGCCGCAGGTGCTGGGCTTCGAGGCGGAGGATCAGTCGTGATTGCAGCCATCATCCGCTGGTCGATCGCCAATCGCTTTTTGGTGCTGCTGGCGGCCATCGTGCTGACCGGCTGGGGGCTGTACGCGGCGCGCGAGACGCCGATCGACGCCATTCCCGACCTGTCTGACGTGCAGGTGATCGTCAAAACCCAGTATCCGGGGCAGGCGCCGCAGGTGGTCGAGGATCAGGTCACCTATCCGCTGACCACGGCCTTGTTGGCGGTGCCCGGGGCGACCACCGTGCGCGGCTATTCCTTCTTCGGCGACTCTTACGTCTACGTGATTTTCGAGGATGGCACCGACCTCTACTGGGCCCGCTCGCGGGTGCTGGAGTACCTGAGCCAGGTGGCCGCGAAACTGCCCGCGGAGGCACAGCCGGCACTGGGGCCGGATGCCACCGGCGTCGGCTGGGTGCTCGGCTACGCACTGGTTGATCGCAGTGGTCAGCACGATCTGGCGGACCTTCGCAGCCTGCAGGACTGGTTCCTCAAGTACGAGCTGCAGTCAGTCTCCGGCGTGTCCGAAATCGCCACCATCGGCGGCATGGTCCGCCAGTATCAGGTGGTGGTCGATCCGGAAAAGCTGCGCGCTTATGGCGTGCCGCTGGCGCATGTGCAAAACGCGCTCAAACGCGCCAATCAGGAGTCCGGCGCCTCGGTGATCGAGATGGCCGAGGCAGAGTACATGGTGCGTGCCAGCGGTTATCTGCGGGGTGTCGATGACATCCGGAGTGTGCCGCTGGGGCTGAATGTCAACGGTGCGCCACTGTTGCTGCGCGATGTCGCCGAGGTCGTGCTGGGGCCGCAGATGCGCCGCGGCATCGCCGAACTGGACGGGCAGGGTGAGGTGGTTGGCGCCTACGTGGTCATGCGTTATGGCGAAAATGCCCAGCGCACCATCGCCGCGGTCAAGGCCAGGCTGGCCTCGCTTGAGGGTGGTCTGCCGGACGGCGTCGAAGTCGTGGTGACCTATGATCGCTCGCAGTTGATCGAGCGCGCGGTCGACAATCTGTTTATGAAACTGGTCGAGGAATTCGCCGTCGTGGCGCTGATTTGCGCCCTGTTTCTATTCCATTTTCGCTCTTCGCTGGTGGTCATCATCAGCCTGCCGATCGGCATTCTCGCGGCGGTGGTGGTGATGCAGCAGCAGGGGCTCAACGCCAACATCATGTCGCTGGGTGGAATCGCCATCGCCATCGGTGCCATGGTCGATGGCGCCATCGTGATGATCGAGAATGTGCACAAGCACATCGAGCGCACCCCGCTGACCGACGAGAACCGCTGGCAGGTGATCGGCCGCGCAACGCAGGAGGTTGGCCCACCGCTGTTTTTCTCGCTGCTGATCATCACCCTGAGCTTTCTGCCGGTGTTCACCCTGGAGGCGCAGGAGGGCAAGCTGTTTGCGCCGCTGGCTTTCACCAAGACCTACGCCATGGCCGCGGCGGCGGTGCTGTCGATCACTCTGGTGCCGGTGCTGATGGGCTACTTCGTGCGCGGCCGCGTGATGCCCGAGCACGAGAACCCGGTCAACCGCGTGCTCACCGCGGCCTATCGCCCGCTGGCCGGTGTGGCGCTGCGCTATCCGCGCAGTGTGGTGCTGGGCGCGGTGGTGGCGCTCGCTATCGGCCTGTGGCCGGCGCAGCGGCTGGGCAGCGAATTCATGCCGCCGCTGGATGAGGGCGATCTGATGTACATGCCGACCACCTATCCGGGCATCTCCATCGGCAAAGCCCGCGAATTGTTGCAGCAGACCGACAAGCTGATTCGCAGCCTGCCCGAGGTCGAAACCGTTTTTGGCAAGATCGGCCGCGCCGAGAGCGCCACCGACCCGGCGCCGCTGACCATGATTGAGACGGTGATCCGCCTCAAGCCGCGCGAACTCTGGCGACCGGGCATGAGCAGCGAAAAGCTGCGTCGCGAGCTGGATGAGCTGGTGCGTTTTCCCGGCCTGACCAACGCCTGGGTGATGCCGATCAAAACGCGCATCGACATGCTCGCCACCGGCATTAAAACCCCGGTGGGAATCAAGATCGCCGGGCCGGATCTGAAGGTGATCGAATCGCTCGGAAAGCGTTTGGAAGAAGTGTTGCCGCAGGTCGCCGGCACCGCCTCGGTGTATTCCGAGCGGGTCGCCGGCGGGCGCTATGTGAAGGTCGATATCGATCGCGAACGCGCCGCTCGCTACGGCCTCAATATCGCCGACGTGCAGGCGGTGGTACGCACCGCGATCGGCGGCATGAACGTCACCCAGACCATCGAAGGGCTGGAGCGCTACCCGGTCAACATCCGCTACCCGCAGGCCTATCGCGATTCGGTCGAGTCGCTGCGTACGCTGCCGGTCGTCACGCAGGCGGGCTTGAAGATCGCCCTGGCCGATGTTGCGCGGATCTACATCGAGGAGGGGCCGCCGGCGATAAAAAGTGAAAATGCGCGCCTCAATGGCTGGACCTTCGTCGATATCGACGGCGTCGATCTCGGTGGCTATGTGAGCGAGGCGCAGCGCGTAGTCGCCGAGCGCGTCGAACTGCCGGCCGGCTATTCACTGACCTGGTCGGGGCAGTACGAGTACATGTTGCGCGCGCAACAGCGATTGAGCGTGGTGGTGCCACTGACGCTGGCGATCATCGCACTGCTGCTTTACCTGAGCTTTCGCAACACCGTTGAGGTGGCGATCATCATGGGCACGCTGCCCTTCGCGTTGATCGGCGGCATCTGGCTGATGTACCTGCTGGAATACCGCATGTCGGTGGCCGTGGGCGTGGGCTTTATCGCCCTGGCCGGGGTGACGGTGGAGATCGGCGTGTTGATGCTGGTCTATCTCAACCTGGCCGTGGCACGCGCGCGCGAGTCCGGCTCGCTGGACCGTGAAGGCCTGCGGCGAGCGGTCAGAGAAGGTGCCGAGCAGCGCGTTCGCCCGATCATGATGACCGCGGTGGCGATCGTCGCCGGCCTGCTGCCGATCATGTATGGCGATGGCGCCGGTTCGGAGGTGATGCAGCGCATCGCCGGGCCGATGATCGGCGGCATGATCAGCTCACTGGTGCTGACGCTATTGGTGATCCCGGCGATCTATTATCTGTGGCAAGCGCGGCGCATGGGCCGCATCGACCAGGCTGGCACCGAATTGCGGTCTGCGACCACTGCTCGGGATCCCGGCCGCGGCAGCCGGTAATCGCATCGCAAGCCCTGCAAAATCACCGCGCTTTTTCGCCCGTTTGCGGCCTCGCCGAGCTGCGTTCTGGCCGAGCTGCGCTTTGCCGGTGCGGTGTTTTGCAGGGCTTCCCCCGTGGGGCTGAAAATGGTTGCGCAGAGCTTTGCGCGCGATTCAAAAAGCCCGGTGCGTGATGATCGTATTGGTATCCCGAATCCCCGGGCACTGCTTGATTAGCTGGCTGACAAAACGCCCGATATCGTCCTCCTTTTCCACATAGCATTTCACCAGCAGATCGTAGTTGCCGGCAATCGAATAGACCTCCGAAGCCTGTTCGGTTTCGGCGATCTTTGCCGCCACCTCGTAGGCCTCGCCCGGCTCGGCTTTGATCATCAGAAAAATCGCGCGCATCAGTGTTCCCCTTGGTGGATATCCCGCGCTCTCTGGCGCAGATTTTTGAGCGTGTCTTTGAGTATTTCAATCTCGCGGCTGGAATAGCTGCCGCAGATTCGCCGTTCGTGGGCCTTTGCTTCGGCCACCAGTTGCGCCGCCAGCGCCTGGCCGCTCGCGGTCAGTCGAACCTGGACCCGGCGGCGGTCGTCGCCGCCGCTGGATCGCATCACTTCGCCGCTGGCCTCCAGCCGGTCGACCATGCGCGTCAGCGTGGGCTGCACGAAGATGCATTCGCTGGCCAGCTCGCCGATGGACAGCGCCCGGTCCGGATACAGCGAAGCGAGAATACGCCAGGTGCTGACGGCAATGTTGCGCGCAGCCAGCTCGGCGTGGAACTGATGGCTGGCCGCGGCGCTGGCCTGGGCCAGCAGGTAGAGCAGATAGTCGTCGGTAAAATGGCCGGCCATGGCCTGTCCCCGTTCGGTCTGGCGGCGCGCTCGCCCGCAGGTATATGCATTTGCATGCGAATGCGCCGATTGTATGATGCGCCCACGCGCCTCGCCACCAGGGACAAAAACATGCTCTCGGATTGTATCGATCCGCACTGGATCGACGCCTTCGCGGAGGTTTTCGAGCGCTGCCGCGCCGGTCGCGAGGAGCGCGTCGTGATCCTCAGCGAGACCCACAGCCGCGCGCTCAATGTGCAGCTCGCCGAGCTGGCGCTGGCGCGGCTGGGCTGTCGCTACTACCAGCTGCGCCTGCCCAGCCCGAAGCCCGCCGCCGGGCCGTTGATTCGCTCATCCGGCGCCTCGCGCGCGCTGGCCGATCAGCCCGGTGCGGTGGCCGCGCTGGCGGCCGCGGATCTGGTCATCGACCTGACCGTCGAAGGGCTGATGCACGCGCCGCAGACCAGCGCCATCCTCGGCGGCGGCGCGCGCATTCTCAACGTCTCCAACGAGCACCCCGAAGCGCTGGCCCGGCTGCTGCCGCAGGATGCGGACAAGGCCGCCGCAAAAGCCGCCGTCGCCCGCTGCCGTGCCGCCAAAGGCATGCGCGTCAGCTCGCCCGCCGGCAGCGATCTGCGCGTCGATATGCAGGGCGCGGCAAATATCGGCGTCTGGGGCTGGACCGATCGCCCCGGCACGCTGGCGCACTGGCCGGCGGGCATCGTGGTCAGCTTTCCGCGCGCCGCCGCGGTCAATGGCCGGCTGGTGTTTCAGCCCGGCGACGCCAATCTCACCTTCAAGCGCTATTTCGACAGCGAAGTCACCTTCGATATCGAAGCCGATCACGTCACCGCCATCGGCGGCGACGGCCTCGATGCGCGGCTGATGCGCGACTACCTCGCCGCCTTCGGCGAACCCGCCGCCTACGCCACCAGCCACGTCGGCTGGGGGCTCAATCCCGGCGCGCGCTACGAGGCGCTGAGCATGTACGACCAGCGCGAAACCAACGGCACCGAGCTGCGCGCGGTGGCCGGCAATTTTCTCTATTCCACCGGCGCCAACGAGCTGGCCGGGCGCTTCACCGACGGCCACTTCGATCTGCCGATGATGGGCTGCGATATCGCCCTGGATGGCGAGCTGGTAGTGGCCGGCGGGGCGCTGGTCGAATGAGCCGCGCCGCCGGGATCAACTACGCCGAATGCGGCGCTGATGGCATTGCGCTGATCTGCCTGCACGGCATCGGCGGCGATGCCGAAAGCTTCCGCCCGCAGCTCGATGCGCTCGGCGCGGAGCGCCGCGTGATCAGCTGGAACATGCCCGGCTACGGCGGCTCGGAGCGATTGCCTGAAACCGGCTTCGAGCAGCTCGCCGCCGCGCTGCTGCGCTTTATGGATGAGCTGGGTATCCAGCGGGCGCATCTCTGCGGCCAGTCCATCGGCGGGATGATTGCCCAGGAATTTGCCATTCGCTACCCGGCGCGCGTCGTCTCGCTGCTGTTGATCGCCACCAGCGCCGCCTTCGGTGGCCGCGACGAGCGCTTCAAGCAGCGCTTTCTGCAGGCGCGACTGGCGCCGCTGGATGCCGGTGCAAAGATGCCCGAGCTGGCGCGGCGCTTCGTGCCGGAGATCGTCGGCAGCGCCGCCGGGGCGGATGCCATCGCCAGTGCGATCCGCTCCATGGCCGCGGTGCCGCAGGCCAGCTACCGCGCCATCATGGCCTGTCTGATCACCTTCAATCGTCGCGATCACCTCGCCGCCATCCGCCAGCCCGCCTGCCTGATCGCCGGCAGCGAAGACCACAACGCCCCCGCGCCGACGATGCAGAAAATGGCCGCCAAAATGCCCGCCGCGCGCTTTCACGAAATCGCCGGCGCCGGGCATCTGGTCAACCTGGAATGCCCTGCGCGCTGCAACGCGCTGATCGCCGGATTCCTCGCCAGCACCGAAGCCAATCAGAGAGTGCAGACATGAGCGCAGATGCCCCGATTTTTGATCCGCAGGCCTGGAATCTCAGCGCGCAGCAGGCCGAGCTGTGCGCCATCGCCCGCCGGCTGGGGCGGGACAAGTTCGCCGCCCGCGCCGAGCGCTACGACCGCGAAGCGACCTTCCCGACGGAGAATTACCGCGACCTGCACGCCGCCGGGCTGCTGGGCGTGTGCATCCCGCGCGAGCAGGGCGGCCACGGCGCGGATCTGAAAACCTACATGCTGATGGCCGCGGAGATCGGTCGCTACTGTGGCGCCACCGCGCTGACCTTCAACATGCACGTCAGCTCCTGCCTGTGGACCAGCTCGCTGGCGGACAATCTGGAGATGGACGACGAGACCCGCGCCGAGCACCAGCGCATGCGCGCCATCCACTACCAGCGCATCATCGAAAAGGGCGCCATCTACGCCCAGCCCTTCTCCGAGGGCGGTGCGGCGGCGGCCGGCAAGGTGGCCTTCGGCACCACTGCGCTGGCCACCGACGGCGGCTGGATCATCAACGGCAAAAAGATTTTCGCCTCGCTGGCCGGCCACGCCGACTACTACGGCGCACTGTGCACCGAGATCCGCTCACCCGACGACGAGCAGCTGCGCGAGAACACCCTGTATCTGGCCGTGCCGGCGGACGCCGAAGGGCTGAGCGTGAGCGGCGACTGGGACCCGCTGGGGATGCGCGGCACGGTCTCGCGCACGCTGATCTTCGATAAGGTTTTCGTACCCCACCAGGCGCAGCTGATGCCGCGCGGCGTCTACTTCAACGCCGCCAAACAGTGGCCGCACATGTTCATGACACTGACCCCCACCTACATGGGAATCGCCCAGGCGGCCTACGATTTCACCGTCCGCTATCTGCGTGGCGAGATGCCGGGCACGGCGCCGGTCAAACGGCGCATGTTCGCCACCAAACAGCTGGCCGTGGCGCAGATGCGGATCATGCTGGAGCAGACCAGGGCGCTGTGGTTCCAGAGTATTTCCGAGGCCCGGCCGAACCCCGGCAAGGACAGCCTGCTGCGCGCCTGGTCGGCGCAGTACACGGTGATGGAAAACGCCAACCAGCTGGCGCAGCTGGCGATCCGCACCTGCGGCGGCCAGTCGATGCTCAAATCCCTGCCGCTGGAGCGCCTCTATCGCGACAGCCGCTGCGGCTCGCTGATGCTGCCGTGGACCGCCGAGCTGTGCACCGACATGCTCGGCAAAGGCTGTCTGTACGAATCCGGCGAGCGCGACGAGCAGAGCAGCTGATGCGCTTCACCCTGGATCGCTGGATTCGCGGCCACGCCCGTTTCAGCCCGGACAAGACCGCCATCCGGTATGGCGCGCGCAAGCTCAGCTACGCCGAGCTGGATCGCCAGATCCTGCGCGTCGCCGCGGCGCTGCACGGCGGTCTCGACCTGCGTCGCGGCGACCGCGTCGCGGTCTACGCCATGAACTGCCCGGAGATGTTCGTGCTGCTGTTCGCCGCGGCGCGGCTGGGGCTGATTCTGGTGCCGCTGAACTGGCGTCTGGCGCACCCGGAGCTGGCGCAGATCATCGCCGACAGCGCACCGCGAGCGCTGTTTCACGACGACCACTTCGCCGCCGCCGGTGGCGAGCTGGCAGCGGCCTGTGGTGGCCACCCGGCGCTGTCGCTGTGCCTCGATGCGGGCGCCGCGCCGCCGGCCGGGGCCAGCCTCGCCGCGCTCTGCGCCGAGGCCGACGCGGCGCTGGATTCATCGAGCAACGACGACCTGACCGCCGAGCTGATGGCGCCGCGCGCCGGCGGCGCCGACGATCCGCTGCTGATCGTCTACACCTCCGGCACCACCGGCGCGCCCAAGGGCGTGGTGCTGGCGCAGCGCGCGCTGGCCGCCAATGTGCAGATGAGCCGGCACGCCCACGACATGACCGCCGCCGACCGCGTGCTCGGCGTGCTGCCGCTGTTCCACGTCGGCGGGCTGAACATCCAGAGCCTGCCGGCGCTGGCGCTGGGCGCGACGCTGCTGCTGCACCAGCGCTTCGAGCCGGCGGCGCTGCTCGCCGATCTCGATGCCGAGCGCATCAGCCTGTGTCTGGTGGTGCCGACGGTGCTCGAAGCCCTGCTCGCCGAACCCGGCTGGCAGCAGGTGCGGCTGGAGACCCTGCGTGCCTTCGCCATCGGCTCCACCGATGTGCCGCTGGGCCTGATCGAAGCGGTGCACGCGCGCGGCGTGCCGGTGATCCAGATCTACGGCGCCACCGAGACCGGCCCGATCGCCAGCTACCAGCGCATCGATCAGGCCTTCGCCACCGCCGGCAGCATCGGCCGCGCCGGGCTGTGCTGCGACCTGCGACTGATGGACGCCGCCGGCTGCGAGGTGCCGGACGGCGAGCCGGGCGAGATCTGGGTGCGCGGCGACAACGTGCTGCTCGGCTATTGGGACAACCCGGCGGCCACCGAGCGACACCTCAGTGACGGCTGGTTCCGCAGCGGCGACGTCGCCCGCCGCGACGGCGACGGCAACTACTGGTTCACCGACCGCCTCAAGCACGTGGTCATCTCCGGCGGCGAAAACATTTATCCGGCCGAGCTGGAACGCCTGCTGCGCGAGCATCCGGGCATCGCCGCGGTGGCGGTGGTCGGCCGCGCCGACGCCAAATGGGGCGAGGTGCCGGTGGCGGTGGTCGAGCGCGCCGAGCGCGGCGCGGCGCTCAGCCGCGAGGATGTGCTGGCGCTGTTCGATGGTGAACTGGCGCGCTACAAGCATCCGCGCGACGTGATCTTCGTCGAGCAACTGCCGCGCAGCGCGCTGGGCAAGGTGCTGGTCGATGAGGTGCGCAAGCTGGTTTGAGCGCAGTGCTTGCGCTGCAGCGCGGCGGCGGGACAGAATCGCAGCCGCCGGCGCCGCACAAATCGCCACACCGGTCGCCGCCGCGCGGCGCCTGCGGACAATGGCAAACGACCCGGGCAACGACCCGGATAACTGCCAGAAATAAAAAAGAAATGTACTGGAGGATACCCCTTGAAACGCCTGCTAAAACACAGCGCGCTGGCCGCGCTATTGGCCACCGGCCTCGCCGCGCTGGCCCCCGCTGCATCTGCCGAAACCACGCTCACCCTGTCTTCCTGGCTGCCGCCGCGGCATCCCATCGTCGCCGACATGATCAAGCCCTGGGCGGATGCGGTGGAGCGCGAAACCGGCGGCAGCGTGAAGGTGCGCATCCTGCCCAAGCCGCTGGGCGCGCCGCCGGCGCACTTCGATCTGGCGCGCGATGGCGTCGCCGACGTCACCTACGGCGTGCACGGCTACCAGCCGGGGCGCTTTTCGCTGACCAAGGCCATCGAGCTGCCGTTTCTGGGCAACACCGCCGAGGCCATGTCGGTGGCTTACTGGCGGATTCACGAGCGGCATCTGGCCGCGGCCGATGAGCACGCCGGCGTCCAGCTGCTCAGCCTGATGGCCCACGGCCCCGGCTCGATCTTCAACTCGCAGCGCGCGGTCAATTCGCTGGCCGATCTGGAGGGGCTGAAGATCCGCGTCGGCGGCGGCGTGGTCAACGACGTGGCCAAGGCGATGGGCGTCACCGCGCTGCTCAAGCCGGCGCCGAAATCCTACGAGCTGATGTCCAGCGGCGTCGCCGACGGGGTGTTCTTCCCGCAGGAGTCGATCAAATCCTTCAAGCTCACCAAGCTGGTCCGGCACGCCACCATCGTCCCCGGCGGCATGTACAACACCAGCTTCTTTCTGGTGATGAACCAGGCGCGTTTCGACGGCCTCTCCGCGGAGCAGCGCGCCGGCGTGCTGCGCGCCTCCGGCGAAACCTTCGCGCGCATGGCCGGGCGCGCCTGGGACGCCGCCGACCGCGCCGGTCTGGCGGCCATGCAGGCGGATGGCGTCGAGGTGGTCGAAGCCTCCATCGCCTTCGTCGAGGAGATCCGCTCGGTGACCGCGGGCATCGAAGCCGAGTGGATCGAGGAGGCGCGCGACAAGGGCGTCGCCGGCGGCCAGGTGATGATGGATCTGCGCGCCGAGATCGCCGCCATCGAAAACTGATCGGCCGCGGCCAGCGCCCGGCAAGGCCCGGTCCGCCGCCGGCGGGCCGGGCGCGCCGAGCGCGCCGCCAGCCCAGAGCCGCAGCCCCACCCGAGTGAGTCCCGCCATGCCCGCTAGCTGGGAAATCTGGTTGCGCCGCCTGTTCGGCGGCATCGCCGCGCTGCTGCTGTTCGCGATGATGGCGCTGACCTTCGCCGACGTGCTGCTGCGCTACTGGTTCAACGCGCCGCTGCCGGGCGCTTTTGAAGTCACCGAGCTGCTGCTCGCCAGCCTGGTATTCCTCGGCTGGCCGCTGGTCACGCTGCACCGCGAGCACGTCAGCGTCGATCTGTTCGAGCGGCTGCTGCCGCGCGCCCTGCGCGCGCCGCGCGATCTGCTGGTGCAGCTGCTGTGCGCGGTCTGCGCCGCGGTGCTGTGCTGGCGGATGTGGCACAAGGCGATGGATTCGCTCAACTACGGCGACATCACCTCGGTGCTGGAGCTGCCGCGCGCGCCGGTGTTCTTCCTCGGCTGTGTGGCGCTGGGCGCCACTGCGCTGGTGTTTGTCGCGCTGCTGTGGCGGCAGTTGCGCGGGCGCTCCGGCGGCGCTGCGCCGGGGCGCGGACAATGACCGAATCGCTGCTCGCCTTCGCCGCGCTGCTCGGCCTGCTGGCGCTGCAGGTGCCGATCGCCTTCGCCATGGGGCTGGTCGGTTTCGTCGGCTTCGGCCTGATGATCGGCTGGAATCCGGCGCTGGCGATGGTCACCACCGTGACCTACGAAACCGGCCTCAACTACGGCCTGTCGGTGGTGCCGCTGTTCGTGCTGATGGGCAACTTCGTCGCCCGCGCCGGCCTCTCCGACGACCTCTACGCCGCCTCCAACGCCTTCCTCGGCCATCGCCGCGGCGGCCTGGCGATGGCCACCATCGTCGCCTGCGGCGGCTTCAGCGCGGTCTGCGGCTCGTCGCTGGCCACCGCCGCGACCATGTCGAAAGTGGCCATGCCGCCGATGCGCCGCTACGGCTACGCCGACTCGCTGGCCACCGGCGCGATCGCCGCCGGCGGCACCCTGGGCATCCTCATCCCGCCCAGCGTGATCCTCGTCATCTACGGCATCATGACCGAATCCGACATCGGCAAGCTGTTCATCGCCGGCGTCGTGCCCGGCCTGCTCGGCGTGCTGCTGTACCTGGCCGCGGTGCAGTTTTCAGTGCTGCGCAGACCGCAGTCCGGGCCGCCGGCCGAGCGCATCCCGTGGCGCGGGCGGCTGGCCGCGCTGCGCGGCGTGTGGGGTGTGGTGGCGCTGTTCGCGCTGGTCATCGGCGGCATCTACGGCGGCGTGTTCACGCCCACCGAGGCAGCCGGCATCGGCGCCGCCGGGGCGTTCTTTTTCGCCCTGCTGCGCCGCCGCCTCGGCTGGCAGGCGCTGTTCGAGGTGCTGATGGCCAGCGTGCGCACCACGGCGATGATCTTTCTGGTGCTGATCGGCGCGCTGATCTTCTCCAACTACGTCAACATCGCCGGCCTGCCGGGCGAGCTGGGCGACTGGATCGGCGGCCTCGACCTGCACCCGATGCTGGTGGTGCTGGCGATGATGCTGATCTACGTCGTGCTCGGCTGCGTGCTGGAGAGCCTGTCGATGATCCTGCTCACCGTGCCGGTGTTTTACCCGCTGGTGCTGGGGCTGGATTTCGGCCCCGCCATCGACCCGGAAATGGTGCTGATCTGGTTCGGCATCGTGGTCGTGGTGATCACCGAGATCAGCCTCATCACCCCGCCGGTGGGGCTCAACGTGTTCGTCCTCAAAGGCGTGGTGCGCGATGTCAGCCTGGGCACCATCTTCCGCGGCGTCACGCCGTTCTGGGTGGTGGATATCCTGCGTCTGCTGCTGCTGCTGTTCGTGCCCGCCATCGCCCTGTGGCTGCCGGGGTTGATGGGCTGACGAGCGGTGCGCTGCCGGGTGGATTTGCCGCCCGCCCGCGGCGCGCGGTATGTTGTCCCGCAACGGGTTGATGACAGGGAAGGGGATAGATGTCGTTGATGAACTGGGGTCTGTGGCTGCTCGCCGCGGCACTGCTGGCGACGCTGCTGCTGCGCGACTGGCGCCGCGACCGCCGCGTCGTCGTCGTGCTGCTGGCGCTGGCCGCGCTGGGCCTGCTGCTCGCCTGGCTGGACACCGCGCGGGTCGAGACGATGGGCGGCGGCGATGGCGCCAGCTGGGCCGACATCGGCCTGCTGGCGCTGGCCATGTTTGCCGGCATGGCGGCGCAGTACTTCTATTTTCGGGACGACGCGCAGTCTTTTCGTTGGCAGCCGTTTCTGCGCCCGCTGCTGGCATCGCCGCTGGTGTTTCTGCCGGTCGCTGCGGAGCTGGCAAAAACCGAATTGAAGTTCGCCGCCGGCCCCGATCCGGCCACCTTTCTCAGCCTGCTGGTGGCATTTCAGAACGGCTTTTTCTGGAAGGTGGTGTTCGACCGCAGCGCCCGGCAGGTGGAGGAGGGCGAATGAGGCTGATTGCGCTGTGCCTGCTGCTCGGCTTCGGCCAGATCGCGCTGGCGCTCGATGTGCCCAGCGAGCACCGGCCGTTCATTCACCACAGCGGCCAGGCCAAGAACTTCGCCCGTCGGGTGTGTGAAAAGTTCGAGTTCTGCGACAAAACCCGCGCCGATTTCAGCGCTGCGATGGTGATAGGCGTGGCGCAGAGCTACCGCCACAAACCGCTGCAATCGACCGCCGACGACGCCCGCGAGCTGGCCGATTTCCTGCTCGACTCCGGCGAGTTCGACCAGGTGGTGCTGCTCACGGAGCGCGACGCCACGCGGGCACGGATCAACTACTTCATGGAGGGCTACTTCCCCGGCCTGTTCGCCGAGCGCGG
The DNA here is from genome assembly GCA_965602395.1 of uncultured Chromatiales bacterium. Classification (GTDB taxonomy): domain Bacteria; phylum Pseudomonadota; class Gammaproteobacteria; order CBFCYW01; family CBFCYW01; genus CBFCYW01. The sequence goes on along the minus strand of CBFCYW010000083.1, from coordinate 1,000 downwards.
CTCCGGGCGCTTCCTGTTCTACTTCTCCGGCCACGGCGAGTATTCCGCTGCCAATCGGCAGGGTTATCTGTGGCTGTCGGAAAACCAGCCCGGCCGATTCTGGCAGGCGATCCGCATGGACACGGTGGCCGGCTGGGCCAAAACGAACCTGCGCGGTGCCCATCACAGCCTGTTTCTGGTCGATGCCTGCGTCTCCGGCGTGGTCGGTCTGGAGGTGATGAGCAACCCGGCACCATCGAACCCGGATATTGCCGCCGACCCGGCGCGCCTGCTCGGCGGCGAGACCGGCCTGCTGCTCACCGCCGGCACCGGCAAGCAGGTCACCTGGGCGGGCGAGGAGTACGGCGGCAGCCTGTTCAACCTGGCGCTAATGGAGGCACTGCAGCGCGGCAAGGCAGATGAGCTGGCCGCGGACGGCCTGACCACCGCCTCTGAGCTGGCGACCTTCATCAAGCGCCGCGTCGAGGGCATCGCCGGCGCGGCGCAGACGCCGCAGAGCTGGCCCTTCCGACCCGGCACCGGGGAGTTCTTTTTCGTCAGCCCCAAGCGGCGCGTCCGGCCGGGTGGCGCCGGCGCCGCGCCGGATGAGCCGATGGGTGACGGGCCACGCATCATCGAACGCCAGTACCGCATCACCAACAACGCCAGCGTGCGCAGCGGGCCGGGCATCGGCAATCAGCGCATCGATGTGCTGCGGCCGGGGCAGATGGTCTGGGTCTCCGCCGAATATGCTGACGACAGCGGCAAACGCGACAAGTGGCTGGGCATCGAATACGGCGATGACAAGCGCGGTTATATGCACAGCTCGCTGTTGAAGCTCGATGCTGCGGATCAGGCGGCAAGCGGCATCTCGCCACCGTCTCTGCCAGCGGTACAAAACATCCACGGCCAACCCGCCAGCTTTGTGCAGCAACTGCAAAAACAAACCGCCGCCGCACTGGGCAGGCCGGTGGTATATCGCGACAAGCTCAAAAGCGGCGGCGAAGGCCCGGAGATGGTG